>NZ_JBIALD010000044.1:0-38139 GCF_042873115.1 Streptomyces sp. NPDC005017
GTCCAGGGCGCGGTGTGGGACATCGACTCCTTCGACCAGTGGGGCGTCGAACTCGGCAAGGTCCTCGCCAAGCGCATCGAACCCGCCCTCACCGACGCCACCGACGTCCCCGGACTCGACACCTCCACCGCAGCACTCGTCGCGAAGTACCGGGAGCTGCGCGCCCGGCGCTGAACCGGGCTAGACTCCTCCGCGCGATCATGAGCACGATCACTCGGGGGAGTGCAACTTGACAGTCCCACAACGGAGTTGGACCGGCGGCAGGCTGACCGCCAAGACGTTCCTGAAGCCGTACAAGGTGGCATGGGTGATGTTCCACCCGACCTGGATCCCCGACTCGCTGGATCCGTCGGTCGAGTCGCTGAAGCGCGCCCGTGTCATCGCCGGAGCCGTCGCCGCCCTCGGCGTCTACACCTACGTCGAGGGCGGCTTCGCCTTCACCGAGGTGCTGGGCAACGCCATGGCCGCGTCCATGGTGCTGCTGTTCCTCACGCCGATCACCGCCGGCGTCATGCTCTGGGTGTGGCGGCGCTCCGGCGGGGGCACGGTGGCGCAGCTGCGCGAGCCCCTGGTGAAGGCGCTCAAGCTGCTCCTGCTGTTCGTCGGGTCGGTGGTCACCACCGTCCTGCTGTTCACCCTGTCGACGTCACTGCCGACGCTCGTCCGGCTCGTGGTCACGCTGGCGGCCCTCTGGCTGGCCTTCTTCGCGATGGCCGGCGCGATCCGGATCACCGGCAACTTCTTCGGCACCGCCGTCGTCCACCGCTGCCTGCCGCCGCTGCTCGCCACGGTCACCTCCTGGCTGATGGCCCTCTTCGACCTGTTCTCGGGCGATCTGCACGGCCTCAGCCTCGCGATGGGCATCCTGTTCATCCTCGGCGCGCCCGTCACGGTCACCGCCATCTCCCTGCTGGAGATGCGCCGGCTGCGCAGCCGCTACGGCATCCGCCTCGGCGCCCACCCCGCGACCCTGCCGCGCATCCCGGGCACGCCCCCGCCGATGCCGCCGACGGCCCCGCCGTACGTCCCGCAGCAGGGGAACCCGTACGGCACCCCCCACACCCCGCCCTACGGCCACCCGTACCCGCCGCAGCCCGCGCCCGGACACGCCCCGCACCCCGCGCCCGGATACGTCCCGCAACCGGCCCCGGGGCACCCGCCCCACCAGGGTCATCCTTATGCGCCCCCGCCGGGAGCCCCGTACCCGCCGCAGGGCAACCCGTACGGGCAGGGACCCTACGGTCCCTGAGGCGCCCCGCCCGGCGCTGCCTGTCCCGGAGGGAAGGGCACGGGCCGGCTCGAGGACGCGAGAAGGGAGCCGGGGCGAGCGAACGGACCACCGGCAGCGGGACGGCTCTCCCGGACGACCTTCACCGGGCACGCGACGCCGTCGCACGGCAGGCGTGGGCCGAGGCCTACCGCCTGCTCAGCGGCAGCCGGCCCGCGCTCGCCCCCGACGACTTCGCCGCCTGGGCGGACGCGGCCTGGTGGAGCAGCCGCATCGAGGAGTCGATCGTCGCCCCCACGAAGGCGTACGCCGGATACGTGGCCACGCACAACGGGCGACGGGCCGGGTACTGCGCCTGGATGCTCTTCCGCGTACGGGCCGACTACCTCGGCGACTACGACCGGTTGGTGGAGCTCGAGCGGCGGTACGACCCCGGCAACCTGTTCCGGCCCAACCACAACATCGCCCCCTGAACCCCCTGAACCCCCGAACCCCTGAACGAGGAAAGGGGCCCCGGGCGGATCACCCGGGGCCCTCCTCAGCGCGTCACGGACACGTCACGGAGACGCGGGCGGGTACAGCGAGCGCGGCAACTGCCCGGCCGCGGCCGCGTCCAGCAGCCACAGGGTGCGCTGCCGGCCGCGGGCGCCGGCCGCCGGGGCCTGGATCTCCCCGGCGCCGGACAGCGCGATCGCCGCGGCCTGCGCCTTGTCCTCGCCGGCCGCCAGCAGCCACACCTCACGGGCCGCCCGGATCGCCGGGAGGGTGAGGGTGACGCGGGTGGGCGGCGGCTTGGGGGCGCCGTGCACGCCGACCACCGTGCGCTCGGTCTCGCGCACGGCGGGCAGCTCTGGGAACAGCGAGGCCACGTGCGTGTCCGGGCCGACGCCCAGCATCAGTACGTCGAAGGTGGGCACGTCGCCATGGTTCTCGGGACCGGCCGCGCGGGCCAGCTCCCCGGCGTAGGCGGCGGCGGCCGCGTCCGCGTCGGCGCCGTACGGGCCGTCGGACGCGGGCATGGCGTGCACGCGCTTCGGGTCCAGCGGCACCGCGTCGAGCAGCGCCTCGCGGGCCTGGGTGACATTGCGCTCGGGGTCGCCCTCGGGCAGGAAGCGCTCGTCCCCCCACCACAGGTCCAGGCGGCCCCAGTCCACGGCGTCGCGGGCCGGGGCGGCGGCCAGGGCGGCGAGCAGGCCGTTGCCGTTGCGGCCGCCGGTGAGCACGACGGACGCGGAGCCGCGGGAGGCCTGCGCGTCGACGATCTTCGTGATCAGCCGGGCCGCGGCGGCCCGGGCCATCAGTTCCTTGTCGTGGTGCACGACGAGCTGGGGCGTACTCACTGCGCGGCCGCCTTCTTCGCCAGGGCCTTGGGGGTGACCCTCTCCGGAGCCGCGGTCCCGGCGTCGGCCTGCGGCTCACCGGCCCCGTCCGTCGCACCGCCGTCGGCCGGTTCGCCGGCGTCGGCGGCCCGCCCGGAGCCGGAGCTCTCCCCGGCCCGGGGAGCGGTCAGCCGCTCCACCCCGAACCGCAGCGCGGACGCGTACGTGTCGTCCGGGTCCAGACGCCGCAGCTCCTCCGCGATCAGGTCGGCCGTCTCGCGGCGCTTGAGCGCCACCGCGCGGTCCGGCTGGCCCTCGATGGAGAGGGTCGCCAGCGTGCCGTCGGCACGGTCGAGGACGATCGGACCGCAGTCGGTGTCCATGCGCACCCCGGTCAGACCCGGGCCGCCGGACACCGAGCGCCGCACCGGCACGTCCAGCCGGTCCGCGAGCCACATCGCCAGCAGTTCGCAGCTCGGGTTGAACTCCTCGCCCTCGACCTCGACGCCCCGCACCTCGCAGGTCACCTGGTCCAGGGCCGCCGCCAGCATGGAACGCCAGGGCGTGATCCGGGTCCACGCCAGGTCGGTGTCCCCGGGCGTGTAGGTCCGGGCGCGGGCGCTGAGGCCCCGCACCGGCTGCTCGGCCGCGTAGCTGTCGGTCACCCGGCGCTGGGCGAGCGCGCCCAGCGGGTCCCCGGCCGGGTCGAGGGGCGCGTTCACCGGCCACCAGACGACCACGGGGGCGTCCGGCAGCAGCAGCGGCAGCACGACCGACTGGGCGTGGTCGACCACCTCGCCGTACAGCCGGAGCACGACCGTCTCGCCGGTGCCCGCGTCGGCGCCCACCCGTACCTCGGCGTCGAGCCGGGACTGGGTGCGGTCGCGCGAGGTGCGCGAGACGCGCTTGATGACGACCAGGGTGCGCGAGGGGTGCTCGCGCGAGGCGTCGTTGGCGGCCCGCAGGGCGTCGTAGGCGTTCTCCTCGTCGGTGACGATGACGAGGGTGAGGACCATGCCCACGGCCGGCGTGCCGATGGCGCGACGGCCCTTCACCAGTGCCTTGTTGATCTTGCTGGCCGTGGTCTCGGTGAGGTCTATGTTCATGGCCGGCGCCAGCTCCGTCCGTCTCGTTCGAGCATCTCGTCCGCCTCGACGGGGCCCCAGGTACCGGCCGGGTACTGCGCGGGCCTGCCGTGCTCGTCCCAGTACCGCTCGATCGGGTCGAGGATCTTCCAGGACAGCTCGACCTCCTCCGTGCGCGGGAAGAGGTTGGAGTCGCCGAGCAGGACGTCGAGGATGAGCCGCTCGTAGGCCTCCGGGCTGGACTCCGTGAACGACTCGCCGTACGCGAAGTCCATGGACACGTCCCGGATCTCCATCGAGGTGCCCGGCACCTTGGAGCCGAAGCGGACGGTGACGCCCTCGTCGGGCTGGACGCGGATGACGATCGCGTTCTGGCCCAGCTCCTCCGTCGCCGTGGTGTCGAAGGGGGAGTGGGGAGCACGCTGGAAGACCACCGCGATCTCCGTCACCCGGCGGCCCAGCCGCTTCCCGGTGCGCAGATAGAACGGCACGCCCGCCCAGCGGCGGTTGTCGATGCACAGCTTGATCGCGGCGTAGGTGTCGGTCTTGGAGCCGGGGTCGATGCCCTCCTCCTCCAGATAGCCGACGGCCTTCTCGCCGCCCTGCCAGCCCGCCGAGTACTGGGCGCGCACGGTGTCCCGGCCCAGGTCCCTGGGCAGCTTCACCGCGCCGAGCACCTTGGTCTTCTCGGCGGCCAGCGCGTCCGCGTCGAAGGAGGCGGGCTCCTCCATCGCGGTCAGGGCCAGCAGCTGGAGCAGGTGGTTCTGGATGACGTCACGGGCGGCGCCGATGCCGTCGTAGTAGCCGGCGCGGCCGCCGATGCCGATGTCCTCGGCCATCGTGACCTGGACGTGGTCCACGAAGGACCGGTTCCAGATCGGCTCGAACATCGTGTTGGCGAAGCGCAGCGCCAGGATGTTCTGGACGGTCTCCTTGCCCAGGTAGTGGTCGATGCGGAAGACCTGGTCCGGGGCGAAGACCTCGTGCACGACCCTGTTGAGCTCCTCGGCGGAGGCCAGGTCGTGACCGAAGGGCTTCTCGATGACCGCGCGGCGCCAGGAGCCGCCGGTCTGGTCGGCCAGACCGTGCTTCTTCAGCTGCTGGATGACCACGGGGAAGGAGCGGGGCGGCACCGACAGGTAGAAGGCGAAGTTGCCGCCGGTCCCCTGGGCCTTGTCCAGCTCGTCGATGGTGGCGCGCAGCCTCTCGAAGGCGTCGTCGTCGTCGAAGGTGCCCTGCACGAAGCGCATGCCCTGGATGAGCTGCTGCCAGACCTCCTCGCGGAAGGGGGTGCGGGCGTGCTCCTTGACGGCGTCGTGGACCTCCTGCGCGAAGTCCTCGTGCGCCCACTCGCGGCGGGCGAAGCCGACCAGCGAGAAGCCCGGCGGCAGCAGACCCCGGTTCGCGAGGTCGTACACGGCGGGCATCAGCTTTTTGCGTGACAAATCGCCTGTGACGCCGAAGATGACCAGGCCCGACGGCCCCGCGATACGCGGGAGCCGTCGGTCTGCCGGGTCACGCAGCGGGTTGCTGCTTGACAAGGAATCAGCCCTCCGAGGGGGCGAGGCGCTTCAGTTCCGCCTCGGTCGAGGTCAGCAGATCGTTCCAGGACGCCTCGAACTTCTCGACGCCCTCGTCCTCCAGGAGCTGGACCACGTCGTCGTACGAGATCCCGAGCTTCTCGACGGCGTCGAGGTCCGCGCGGGCCTGCTCGTAGGTACCGGTGACGGTGTCGCCGGTGATCGAGCCGTGGTCCTCGGTGGCCAGCAGGGTGGCCTCCGGCATGGTGTTCACCGTGTTCGGCGCCACCAGGTCGTCGACGTACAGGGTGTCCTTGTACGCCGGGTCCTTCACGCCCGTGGAGGCCCACAGCGGACGCTGCTTGTTGGCGCCCGTGCGCTCCAGCGCGTTCCAGCGGTCGGAGGAGAAGACCTCCTCGTACGCCTGGTAGGCCAGCCGCGCGTTGGCGAGGGCGGCCTTGCCGCGGGCGTCCTTCGCCTCGTCGGTGCCGAGCGCGTCGAGGCGCTTGTCGATCTCGGTGTCCACCCGGGACACGAAGAAGGACGCCACGGAGTGGATGAGGGAGAGGTCCAGGCCCTTCTCCTTCGCCTTCTCCAGGCCCGCCAGGTAGGCGTCCATGACCTCGCGGTAGCGCTCCAGCGAGAAGATCAGCGTGACGTTGACGCTGATGCCGTTGCCGATCACCTCGGTGATGGCCGGCAGACCCGCCCTGGTGGCCGGGATCTTGATCAGGGTGTTGGGCCGGTCGACCAGCCAGGCCAGCTGCTTGGCCTCGGCGACGGTCGCCGCGGTGTTGTGGGCCAGGCGTGGGTCGACCTCGATGGAGACCCGGCCGTCCTGGCCGTCGGTGGCGTCGTACACCGGACGCAGGATGTCCGCGGCGTCCCGGACGTCCGCCGTCGTGATCATGCGGACGGCCTCTTCGACGGTCACCTTGCGGGCGGCGAGGTCCGTGAGCTGCTGCTCGTAGCCGTCACCGGACGAGATCGCCTTCTGGAAGATCGTCGGGTTGGTGGTGACGCCCACGACGTAGCTCTGGTCGATCAGTTCGGCGAGGTTGCCGGACGTGATCCGCTTGCGGGACAGGTCGTCCAGCCAGATCGCGACGCCTTCCTCGGAGAGGCGCTTGAGTGCGTCTGTCACGGAAATTGCATCTCCTACGTGTCGTATACGAGCGTCAGCGCTGGGCTGCGGCGATCCCGGTAGTCGAATCAAGCACGGCCCGGGCGACGGCGGCCACGTTCTCCCCGGTGAAGCCGTACTCGCGGAAGAGGACCTTGCCGTCCGCGGAAGCGCCGAAGTGTTCCAGGGAAACGATGCGGCCGGCGTCACCCACGTACTTGTGCCAGGTCAGACCGATACCGGCCTCGACCGCCACCCGCGCCCTGACGGAGGGCGGCAGGACGCTGTCCCGGTACCCCTGGTCCTGCTCCTCGAACCACTCCACGCACGGCATGGAAACGACCCGCGTGGGCGTGCCGGCTGCCTCCAGCTGCTCGCGCGCCTCGACGGCCACGTGCACCTCGGAGCCGGTCGCGATCAGGACGACCTCGGGCGCGCCGTTCGACGCCTCGAACAGGACGTAACCGCCGCGCGCGGCGTCCTCGTTCGGCTCGTAGACCGGGACACCCTGGCGGGTGAGGGCGAGACCGTGCGGCTGACCCTTGCCGAACACCTTCGTGTAGCGCTTGAGGATCTCGCGCCAGGCGATCGCGGTCTCGTTGGCGTCCGCCGGGCGGACCACGTTCAGACCGGGGATCGCGCGCAGCGAGGCCAGGTGCTCCACCGGCTGGTGGGTCGGGCCGTCCTCGCCGAGACCGATGGAGTCGTGCGTCCACACGTACGTCACCGGCAGGTGCATCAGCGCCGACAGCCGCACAGCGTTGCGCATGTAGTCGGAGAACACCAGGAAGGTGCCGCCGTAGACGCGCGTGCCGCCGTGCAGGGCGATGCCGTTCATCTCCGCGGCCATGGAGTGCTCACGGATGCCGAAGTGGATCGTGCGGCCGTACGGGTGCGCCTCGGGCAGCGGGTTGCCCTCGGGCAGGAACGACGAGGTCTTGTCGATCGTGGTGTTGTTGGAGCCGGCCAGGTCGGCCGAGCCGCCCCACAGCTCCGGGACCACCGCGCCGAGCGCCTGGAGGACCTTGCCCGAGGCGGCACGGGTGGCGACACCCTTGCCGGGCTCGAAGACCGGGAGCTTGTCCTCCCAGCCCTCGGGCAGCTCGCCCGCGGCGATCCGGTCGAACTCGGCGGCGCGCTCCGGGTTGCTGTCGCGCCACTCCTGGAACGACTTCTCCCACTCCGCCTTGAACTGGCGGCCGCGCTCCAGGGCCTCGCGGGTGTGGCCGATGACCTCGTCGGAGACCTCGAAGGACCGCTCCGGGTCGAAGCCGAGGACGCGCTTGGTGGCCGCGACCTCGTCGTCGCCGAGCGCCGAGCCGTGCGCGGCCTCGGTGTTCTGCGCGTTCGGGGCGGGCCAGGCGATGATCGAGCGCATCGCGATGAAGGACGGCCTGTCGGTGACCGCCTTGGCCTTCTCGACCGCCTCGAAGATCGCCTTCGGGTCGAGGTCGCCGTTCGCCTGCGGCTCCACGCGCTGGACGTGCCAGCCGTAGGCCTCGTAGCGCTTGGTGACGTCCTCGGAGACGGCCGTCTCGGTGTCGCCCTCGATCGAGATGTGGTTGTCGTCCCACAGCAGGACCAGGTTGCCGAGCTTCTGGTGGCCGGCCAGCGAGGACGCCTCGGCGGAGATGCCCTCCTGGAGGCAGCCGTCACCGGCGATCACGTACACGAAGTGGTCGAACGGCGACTCGCCGGCCGGGGCCTCGGGGTCGAACAGGCCGCGCTCGTAGCGGGCGGCCATGGCCATGCCCACCGCGTTGGCGACACCCTGGCCCAGCGGGCCGGTGGTCGTCTCCACGCCCACGGTGTGGCCGTACTCGGGGTGACCGGGGGTCTTGGAGCCCCAGGTGCGGAACGCCTTCAGGTCGTCCAGCTCCAGGCCGAAGCCGGCCAGGTACAGCTGGGTGTAGAGGGTCAGCGACGAGTGACCGGCGGACAGGACGAATCGGTCGCGGGCCACCCAGTCGGCGTCGGCGGGGTCGTGCCGCATCACCTTCTGGAAGAGGGTGTAGGCGGCAGGCGCCAGGCTCATCGCCGTACCCGGATGGCCGTTGCCGACCTTCTGTACGGCATCGGCGGCCAGGACGCGAGCGGTGTCGACGGCCCGCTGGTCCATTTCGGTCCACGCGAAGTCTGTGGTGGTCGGCTTGGTGCTCACCCTGAGTCAGGGCTCCTCTCCACATGTCGGTAGCCGGTGGTCCGGGCGCTCGTCCACCGGCCTCCGGTGCGCTCGACGCGCACCGGCCGATGGTGAGCCTACCCCCGTGAGTACGTGCGTTTTTTCCGCTCGTTCCAGAGTGACGGGACTCTCGGAGATCCGCCTCCCGACTGGGCTGCGGGCCTTTCGGCAAGTGAATACGGAGCCGCTCATCTGACTGCTCAATCGAGCTTCGGCGCGCCCGTCGGAAGGTCGCACGATCGCACCCGCGTACGTGCCTTCGGTCACGGCCGCCAACACGACCCCACCCCCGCGAATGTCCGGGTCTGGGCAACGTCTACAGTGGCGTGGTACGCGCGAGCTTTACCCGGACTTCACACGGACCAGGCTCGCTGGGATGTCTCTGTCAGGGGTGTGCGTGACGGCCGTTGAATCCCGTCCAGCGGGGATCGGGACGAGCCAGATCCCGAGCCACCGGCCGCTGGGGGCCCGTGTCAAGGGCTTCGTGGCGTTGACCAAGCCGCGGATCATCGAGCTGCTGCTCATCACCACCGTCCCGGTGATGTTCCTCGCCGAGCAGGGCGTGCCCGATCTCCGTCTGGTGCTGCTGACCTGCGTCGGCGGCTACCTCTCCGCGGGCGGCGCCAACGCGCTGAACATGTACATCGACCGCGACATCGACGCGCTGATGGACCGGACCTCGCAGCGGCCGCTGGTGACCGGCATGGTCGGCCCGCGTGAATGCCTGGCCTTCGGCATCGCGCTCGCGGTGGTCTCCACCCTGCTGTTCGGCCTCGCCGTCAACTGGCTGAGCGCCTGGCTCTCCCTCGGCGCGCTCCTCTTCTACGTCGTGATCTACACGATGATCCTCAAGAGGCGTACGTCACAGAACATCGTGTGGGGCGGCATCGCGGGCTGTATGCCCGTGCTCATCGGCTGGACGGCCGTGAAGGACTCGCTGTCCTGGGCCCCGGTGATCCTCTTCCTGGTGATCTTCTTCTGGACGCCGCCGCACTACTGGCCGCTGTCCATGAAGGTCAAGGAGGACTACGCGCGCGTGGGCGTGCCCATGCTGCCGGTCATCGCCTCCAACAAGGTCGTCGCCCGGCAGATCGTGATCTACAGCTGGGTGATGGTCGCCGTGTCCCTGCTGCTCACGCCGCTCGGCTACACCGGCTGGTTCTACACCGCGGTCGCGCTGGCCGCGGGCGGCTGGTGGCTGTGGGAGGCGCACGCCCTCCAGAACCGCGCCAGGGCCGAGGTCACGGGCGGCAAGCTCAAGGAGATGCGGCTGTTCCACTGGTCCATCACCTATGTCTCGCTGCTGTTCGTCGCGGTCGCGGTGGACCCCTTCCTTCGCTGAGCGCGCAGGCCGGGCTGAGCTGACCCGTCGGCCCGGCGCCGCAGCCCGGCGCCCCGGCCTCGCACCGGGTCCCCGCGCTGAGGCAAGCGTCACGCGGCGGGGCCGTCGCCGAACGATCTACGCGTCGGTAGCATCCTGACCATGGCAGACACGGACACGCAGCAGGTTGACCCGAAGGCCGAGCGCAAGGCCGCCCGGCTCGCCAAGCAGATCAGCGCCTTCGCCAAGGCCCACGGCGGCGCCGAGGGCCAGGTCGCCTACATCGGCGAGCGCGGTGCCCGGATCGCCCTCGTGGGCGAGGACGGCAACTGGGGCAACCTCGTCGCCCCGACCCTGGAGATCGCCCAGCGGGCCGTCACCAAGTCCGGCATCACCGTGCACGAGGACTTCGACGGGGAGTTCGCGGCGAAGGTGCAGACCGGCCGCTACGAATGGAAGCGGATGGCGGGCATCCAGATCGGCGGCTGACCCGCCCTCCACCAGGGGCGCGGGGACCGCGCGCGAGGCGCCCGGCGTCCGGCGCGCGCGGGGCGATCGAGTCGTCCCGTCCGGGAGGCGCACCTCATCACCCCTTCACCCGTTAGGACGGGTAGAACCACGTCCGCCCACGGGAAGCCCGGGATGATCGACACGCCGTCCCTCGTGGACCAGTACTGCCACGGCGTACTGAGAACAGAGCTGGGCCTCGGCACCTTCGAGGCTCAGCTGTCCCGTACCGAGGGCCCGCCCGCCCCCGGCACCACCCTCTTCGACACCCAGACCGGCTTCGCCGTGCGCCGCTGGTGCCCGCCGCTGCTCGGCCTGGAACCCCACTGCCACCCGGCCCGCTATCTCGCCAGACGCCGCGAACTCGGGGTCCTGGAGGCCGGCCGCAGACTGCTGCGCGGCAGCGGCATCACCACCTACCTGATGGACACCGGCCTGCCGGGCGACCTGACCGGCCCGGGCGAGATGGCCACCGCCGCCGACGCCGAGGCCCGCGAGATCGTCCGGCTGGAACTGCTCGCGGAGCAGGTGGCCGACACCTCCGGCACCGTCGAGTCCTTCCTCGCCAACCTCGCCGAGTCCGTGCACGGTGCCGCCGCGGACGCGGTCGCCTTCACCTCCGTCGCGGGCGTACGGCACGGCCTCGCGCTGGCCCCGGAGCCGCCCGGCCCCGGCGAGGTGCGCAGCGCGGCCGGCCGCTGGCTGGCCGCCCGCAGGGTCGGCGGCGAGGTCAGCGACCCGGTCCTGCTGCGGCACCTGCTGTGGATCGCCGTGGCCTCGGGGCGCCCCCTCCAGCTGCACGCGGGACTCGGGGAGCCGGGCCAGTGCATCGACCGCACCGACCCGGTCCTCCTGACGGACTTCGTGCGCGCGACGGCGGGTCTCGGCACCGACCTGGTGCTGCTGCACGGCTACCCGTACCACCGGCACGCCGCCCACCTCGCCGGGGTCTTCCCGCACGTGTACGCCGACTCGGGCGCGGCCCTGGCCCGCACGGGCGCCCGTGCCGCCACGGTCCTGGCCGAGATCCTCGAGCTGGCCCCCTTCGGCAAGGTCCTCTTCTCCAGCGGCGCGCACGGACTGCCCGAGCTGCACGTCATCGGCGCCCGCCTGTTCCGCGAGGCCCTCGGCCGGGTGCTGGGCGCCTGGGTCGCCGAGGACGCATGGTCCCTCGGCGACGCCCAGCGCGTGGCCGGGCTGCTCGCGGCGGGCAACGCGCGCCGGGTGTACGGGCTGGAGTAGAGGTGCAGAACAGACCGATGGAGACCGAGACCTTGCTCGCCCGCCTCGTCCGCGAACTGGCGGCGGTGGACCCCGTCGCCGTCTGGGCCCACGGCTCCCTCGCCGGGGGTGACTACCAGGAGGGCCGCAGCGACCTCGACCTGATCGCGATGCTGCCGGGACCGGTGACCCCGGGCGTCCTGTGGCGGACCGCGGTGCTGCACGCCCGGCTGCGCCGGGAGGCGCTCGCGCCGAAGCTGCACTGCACCTATCTCACGCCGGACACCGCCGCCGACCCCGCCCGGCGCCATCTGACCTGGGCGCACCAGCAGCTGTTCGGGCGGCCGGTCACCCCGGTGACCCGTGCCGAGCTGCACGCCTTCGGGAGGGTGCTGCACGGCGCGCCGCCCGCCGGGCTGCTGCCGCCCCTGCCGGACGGGAGCCTGCGGGAGTTCGTCCTGCGCGACCAGCGGGACTACTGGCGGCGGGCGCTCGACCGGCCCCGGCTGTGGACCGAGGACGTCTGGGTCGACCTGGGGCTGGTCACCTTCGCCCGGGCGAGCGCGACCGTGCGCGACGGGCGGCTGATCTCCAAGCGGGAGGCGCTGGACCTGCTGCCCGCACTCGGCGCGCCCGGCGAGGTCGTCGACGACGTCCGCGGCCGCCGTTACGACGACCCGCCGCCGCCGGTCACCCGCGAGTGGCGGGCCCGGCGGGCCGGGCTCGTCCGGGGCTACCTGGGACCGGCGATCGACGCGCTGGTCGCCTCGAACGGCTGAAGCAGCAGGTCGGCCGGAGCGGAGCCGGGGCGCTCGCGCATGGCCAGCAGCACCCGCACGGCGGCGATCCACACCAGGCAGGAGCCGAACATATGGGCGCCGACCAGGAGCTCGGGCAGGTCGGTGAAGAACTGGACGTAGCCGATGGCGCCCTGGGCGAGCAGCACCAGGAACAGCTCACGCGTACGGTCCAGCGGGCCCCGCGGGGCGTCGACCGCCTTGAGCACGAACCACAGGGCGAAGGTCAGCGTCACCACGATCCAGGCCAGGACGGCGTGCAGCTTGCTGACGTCCTCCCAGTTCAGCGGCATGCGCTCGACCTCGCTGGAGTCGCCCGCGTGCGGACCGGCGCCGGTGACGACCGTACCGGCCGCGATCAGCAGGACGGTGACGCCGACGAGCGCCCACACCAGCTGCTGCACCGGCCTGCCGACCAGCGGCCGGGGCGCCTCGTCGCCCTCGCGGGTGCGCTGCCACATCGCCGTGGCCACCGCGATCAGGGCGCTGGAGAGCAGGAAGTGCGCCGCGACCGTGTACGGGTTCAGGCCGACGAGCACCACGATGCCGCCGAGCACCGCGTTGCCCATCACGATCCAGAACTGCGCCCAGCCGAGGCGGGTGAGGCTGCGGCGGTACGGCTTCTGCGAACGCGCGGCGATGATCGCCCAGCCGACCGCGGCGCACAGGACGTACGTCAGCATGCGGTTGCCGAACTCGATGTAGCCGTGGATGCCCATCGCGGCGGTGTTGTTGATCGAGTCCTCGGTGCACTTGGGCCAGGTAGGGCAGCCCAGGCCCGAGCCGGTGAGACGGACGGCGCCGCCGGTCACCACGATGACGACCGCCATCACGAGTGCGACGAGGGCCGCCCGCCGGACCGTCCGGGGGTCGGGCGTCCAGCGTGCGGCGATGAAGGCGAGCGGGTTGCGCACGGCGGCTGCCGCGTCGGCGGGGGTCAGGTTCGGCACGCGGTCCATCGTAGAAGGCCGCTTGTGCACGCTTTCACGAGGGTCGCCCTCGCCTCTGTCCCGGATGTCGCCTTCATGCCCGTTCGTACGGTTGTCCACGGCTCACTCCCAGCGGAAGAACTTCCCCGCCGCGGTCAGTCCCACGACCGCCCACACGGCGAGGATCCCCAGGTCGCCCCAGGGCATCCCGGCCCCGTGCTGAAGCACGTCCCGCAGACCGTCGGACAGCGCCGAGACGGGCAGCAGGGCGAGCACGTCCTGGACGCCGGAGGGGAACTTGTCCAGGGGCACGACGACCCCGCCGCCGACCAGCAGCAGCAGGAACACCAGGTTGGCGGCGGCCAGCGTGGCCTCCGCCTTGAGGGTCCCCGCCATCAGCAGGCCGAGCCCCGAGAAGGCGGCCGTGCCGAGGACCAGCAGCGCGAACACGGCGAGCGGGTTGCCCTGCGGGTCCCAGCCCATGGCCAGGGCGATCACCGCCACCAGGAGCACCTGGAGGACCTCGGTGACCAGCACCGACGCCGTCTTCGCGGTCATCAGGCCCCAGCGCGGCAGCGGCGAGGCGGCGAGCCGCTTGAGCACGCCGTAGCGGCGCTCGAAGCCGGTGGCGATGGCCTGCCCGGTGAACGCCGTCGACATCACCGCGAGCGCCAGGATGCCGGGTGTGAGGAAGTCCACCGCCTCGCCCTCGCCGGTGTCGGCGATGTCCACCGAGCCGAACAGCACCAGCAGCAGCGTCGGGATCACGACCGTCAGCAGCAGTTGCTCGCCGTTGCGCAGCAGCATCTTCGTCTCCAGCACCGCCTGCGCCGCGATCATGCGGGGCAGGGGGGCGCCGCCGGGACGGGGGGTGTACGCGCCGGTGACGCTCATGGCCGATGCTCCAGGCTGTGTCTGAGGGCGGGGATCACGAACGAAGCTCCTTACCCATGGGCTCGAGGCTGTGGTCTTTCCGGGGGGCGACCCCCGGACCCCCGGCGGTCGCCGGTGTGTGCGCACGTCACGAACGCAGCTCCTTACCCGTCAGCTCGAGAAAGACGTCCTCCAGCGTGTGCCGCTCGACCGAGATGCGGTCCGGCATCACGCCGTGCTGCGCGCACCAGGAGGTGACGGTCGCGAGCAGCTGCGGGTCGACCTTGCCGGTGATCCGGTAGGAGCCCGGGGTCAGCTCGGCGGCCGTGCTGTCCGCGGGCAGTGCCTTGAGCAGCGAGTTCACGTCGAGGCCGGGGCGGCCGGTGAACCGCAGGGTGTTCTCGGCGCCGCCGCGGCACAGCTCCTCGGGCGAGCCCTGGGCGATGACCCGGCCGGCGTCGATGATCGCGACGTCGTCGGCGAGCTGCTCGGCCTCGTCCATGTAGTGGGTGGTGAGGATCACCGATACGCCGTCGGCGCGCAGGTCGCGCACGAGCTCCCAGGTCGCGCGGCGGGCCTGCGGGTCGAGCCCGGCGGTGGGCTCGTCGAGGAACACCAGCTCGGGGCGGCCGACCACGGCCATCGCGAGGGCGAGCCGCTGCTGCTGGCCGCCGGACAGCCGGCGGTAGGGGGTACGGCCGCAGGAGCCGAGCCCGAGGCGCTCGATCAGCGCGTCCACGTCCAGCGGGTGCGCGTGCAGCCGGGCGACATGGCGGAGCATCTCCCCGGCTCGGGCGCCGGAGTAGACGCCGCCGGACTGGAGCATCACGCCGATCCGCGGACGCAGCTCGCCGCCCCGGCGCACCGGGTCGAGACCCAGGACCCGCACCGAGCCGGAGTCCGGTCTGCGGTAGCCCTCGCACGTCTCGATCGTGGTGGTCTTGCCGGCGCCGTTGGGTCCGAGCACGGCGGTGACCCCGGGCCTGGCCACCAGATCGAGGCCGTCCACCGCGGTCGTGTCGCCGTACCGCTTCACCAGGGACTGCACCTGGAGGACGGGATCGGTTCGCATGGGACAGGAGTCTAGGTACGCGCGCGGGGGCTCAGGCAGCCGGGTGCGCGAACTTCCCGGGACGTGCGCCGGAGCCGCCCTCCGTGCCGCCGGAGGGGCAACAGTGCCGGTCGGAGGGGGTGCGGGGGCTGTGCGCGGGGGTCGGGGGGCATGACCTGCTCTGATCGATCAAAGATCGTTTTTGCAGGTCAGATTAGGTATGCCTAAGTGATGTAGGGCACCGATCAAGGTTCCGGGCGCCGCTTGCCCGGTCCCGAGGAATTACGCAACAATGGCGTTGTGAAAAACGTCGGCGAGGCTCGGGAGACCCCCACGGGGGCCCCTCACGAAGAGCTAGCGACCGGTGAGCGTTCGACGCGCAACCGGGTCGCGCGGTCCATCCTGGACCACGGGCCGTCGACCGTCGCCGAGCTGGCCGCGCGGCTGGGCCTGACCCAGGCCGCCGTCCGCCGCCACCTCGACGCCCTCGTCGCCGACGACGTCGTGGAAGCACGTGAGCAGCGGGTGTACGGCACCCGCACCCGCGGCCGCCCCGCCAAGGTCTTCGCACTCACCGACTGCGGCCGGGACGCCTTCGACCAGTCCTACGACAAGCTCGCCGCGGACGCCCTGCGCTGGATCGCCGACCAGGAGGGCGGCGGCGAGGCGGTCGCCGCCTTCGCCCGCGCCAGGATCGCCGCGCAGGCCGAGGCCTACCGCACGGCCGTCGAGGGCGCAGCCCCCGACCGGCGCGCGGAAGCCCTGGCCAAGGCCCTGAGCGCCGACGGGTACGCTGCTACGGCGCGCAGCGCGCCCGTGGGTGAGCAGCTGTGTCAGCACCACTGCCCGGTGGCCCATGTCGCGGAGCAGTTCCCCCAGCTGTGCGAGGCGGAGACGGAGTTCTTCGCCGAACTGCTCGGGACCCACGTCCAGCGGCTCGCGACCATCGCGCACGGCGACGGCGTGTGCACGACGTTCATCCCCAAGATTTCCCACAACGCATCCGCAAGCACGGCCGGGAGGAACCCCGCATGACTCTCCCCACGGAGACCGCCCACCCTGAGCTGGAAGGCCTGGGCAAGTACGAGTACGGCTGGGCCGACTCCGACGAGGCCGGTGCCGCGGCGAAGCGCGGTCTGAACGAGGCCGTCGTCCGCGACATCTCGGACAAGAAGTCCGAGCCGGAGTGGATGACCAAGCTGCGTCTCAAGGGCCTCAGGCTCTTCGAGAAGAAGCCGATGCCGAACTGGGGTTCCGACCTGTCGGGCATCGACTTCGACAACATCAAGTACTTCGTGCGCTCCACGGAGAAGCGGGCGGAGTCCTGGGAGGACCTGCCCGAGGACATCAAGAACACCTACGACAAGCTCGGCATCCCGGAGGCGGAGAAGCAGCGCCTGGTCGCCGGTGTCGCCGCGCAGTACGAGTCGGAGGTCGTCTACCACCAGATCCGCGAGGACCTGGAGGAGCAGGGCGTCATCTTCCTCGACACCGACACCGCCCTGAAGGAGCACCCGGAGCTCTTCAAGGAGTACTTCGGCACGGTCATCCCGGTCGGCGACAACAAGTTCGCGTCGCTGAACTCCGCGGTGTGGTCCGGCGGCTCCTTCATCTACGTCCCGCCGGGCGTCCACGTGGAGATCCCGCTCCAGGCCTACTTCCGTATCAACACGGAGAACATGGGCCAGTTCGAGCGGACCCTGATCATCGTCGACGAGGGTGCCTACGTGCACTACGTCGAGGGTTGTACGGCGCCGATCTACAAGTCGGACTCGCTGCACTCCGCGGTCGTCGAGATCATCGTCAAGAAGAACGCCCGCTGCCGCTACACGACCATCCAGAACTGGTCGAACAACGTCTACAACCTGGTCACCAAGCGTGCCGTCGCCTACGAGGGCGCGACCATGGAGTGGGTCGACGGCAACATCGGCTCCAAGGTGACGATGAAGTACCCGGCCGTCTACCTGATGGGCGAGCACGCCAAGGGCGAGACCCTGTCCATCGCCTTCGCGGGCGAGGGCCAGCACCAGGACGCCGGCGCCAAGATGGTCCACATGGCGCCGAACACCTCGTCCAACATCGTCTCCAAGTCGGTCGCGCGCGGCGGTGGCCGCACCTCCTACCGCGGTCTGATCGAGATCGGTGAGGGTGCCCCGGGCTCCAAGTCCAACGTGCTGTGCGACGCGCTGCTCGTGGACACCATCTCCCGGTCCGACACCTACCCGTACGTCGACGTCCGCGAGGACGACGTCTCCATGGGTCACGAGGCGACCGTCTCCAAGGTCTCCGACGACCAGCTCTTCTACCTGATGAGCCGCGGCATGTCCGAGGACGAGGCCATGGCGATGATCGTGCGCGGCTTCGTCGAGCCGATCGCCAAGGAACTCCCCATGGAGTACGCCCTCGAGCTCAACCGGCTGATCGAGCTGCAGATGGAAGGCGCGGTCGGCTAGTACCCCGCCCGGTCCAGCAGCAGTCGGCCCGCACCGGTAGCGGGCCGAGCATCGCAACGTAGGAAAGAGAGCAGACCGACAGCCATGGCTGAGGCTCCTAACAACCCGGTGGGCTCCACCACCGCCGGCGCGATCGCGGTCGCCGCCGAGTCGACCGTCGCCACGCGCATGAGCGCGCCCCCGTCCTTCGACGTGGCGGACTTCCCCGTGCCGCACGGCCGCGAGGAGGAGTGGCGGTTCACCCCGCTGGAGCGGCTGCGCGGCCTGCACGACGGCACCGCGCTTCCCGGCGGCACGATCAAGGCCGAGTTCTCCGCGCCCGACGGCGTCACCATCGAGACCGTCGGCCGCGACGACGCCCGGCTCGGCCGGGCCGGCACGCCGGTGGACCGGGTCGCCGCCCAGGCGTACTCCGCCTTCGAGCAGGCCACGGTCGTCACCGTGCCCAAGGACACCGTGCTGAGCGAGCCGGTCCGCCTCGGTCTGCACGGCGAGGGCGGTGTGACCTACGGCCACACCGTCTTCGAGCTCGGCGCCTTCGCCGAGGCGACCGTCGTCATCGACCACACCGGCGACACCGTCCGTGCCGCGAACGTGGAGTACGTCGTCGGCGACGGCGCCAAGCTGACCGTCGTCACCGTCGTGGACTGGGACGACACCGCCGTGCACGTCGCGCAGCAGAGCGCGCTGGTCGGCCGCGACGCCGGCTTCAAGCACATCGTGGTCACCTTCGGCGGCGACCTGGTCCGCATCCACCCGCGGGTCTCCTACGCCTCCACCGGCGGTGAGGCCGAGCTGTTCGGTCTGTACTTCACCGACAAGGGCCAGCACCACGAGCACCGCCTCCTGGTCGACCACAACACCCCGCACTGCAAGTCCCACGTCGTCTACAAGGGCGCGCTCCAGGGCGACAACGCGCACGCGGTGTGGATCGGTGACGTGCTGATCGAGGCCGCGGCCGAGGGCACCGACACCTACGAGATGAACCGCAACCTGGTGCTCACCGACGGCGCCCGGGTCGACTCGGTGCCCAACCTGGAGATCGAGACCGGCGAGATCGTGGGCGCCGGCCACGCCTCCGCCACCGGCCGCTTCGACGACGAGCAGCTGTTCTACCTGATGGCCCGCGGCATCCCGGAGCACGAGGCCCGCCGTCTGGTGGTCCGCGGCTTCTTCGCCGAGCTGGTCCAGCAGATCGGTGTCGCCGACATCGAGGAGCGCCTCCTCGCCAAGATCGAAGAGGAGCTGGAGGCGTCGGTCGCATGACCTTCGTACGCGCCTGTGCGCTGAGCGAGCTGGAGGAGGACACCCCGAAGAGGGTGGAACTCGACGGCACGCCGGTGTCCCTCGTGCACACCGAGGGCGAGGTGTTCGCGATCCACGACATCTGCTCGCACGCGAACGTCTCGCTGTCCGAGGGCGAGGTGGAGGACTGCCAGATCGAGTGCTGGCTGCACGGCTCCAGCTTCGACCTCCGCACCGGCAAGCCGTCCGGCCTTCCCGCGACGCGCCCCGTTCCCGTTTACCCCGTAAAGATCGAAGGGGGCAGCGTCCTTGTCGACGTAAGCGCCTCCCTCAACCAGGAGTCCTGAGGCACCCATGGCTACGCTTGAAATCCGAGACCTGCGCGTCACCGTCGAGGCCGACAACGCCACGAAGGAGATCCTCAAGGGCGTCGACCTCACCGTGAAGCAGGGCGAGACGCACGCCATCATGGGCCCCAACGGCTCCGGCAAGTCGACCCTGGCCTACTCCCTCGCGGGCCACCCGAAGTACACGATCACCGGCGGCACCGTGCTGCTCGACGGCGAGGACGTCCTGGAGATGTCCGTCGACGAGCGCGCCCGCGCGGGTGTCTTCCTGGCCATGCAGTACCCGGTCGAGGTCCCCGGCGTCTCGGTCTCCAACTTCCTGCGCACCTCCGCCACCGCGATCCGCGGCGAGGCCCCCAAGCTGCGCACCTGGGTGAAGGAGGTCAAGGAGGCCATGGAGCGCCTCAACATGGACCCCTCCTTCGCCGAGCGCAACGTCAACGAGGGCTTCTCCGGCGGTGAGAAGAAGCGCCACGAGATCCTCCAGCTGGAGCTGCTCAAGCCGAAGATCGCGATCCTCGACGAGACCGACTCCGGCCTCGACGTCGACGCCCTGCGCGTCGTCTCCGAGGGCGTCAACCGCGTCCGCGAGACCGGCGAGGTCGGCACCCTGCTGATCACGCACTACACGCGCATCCTGCGCTACATCAAGCCCGACCACGTCCACGTGTTCGCCGGCGGCAGGATCGTCGAGTCCGGCGGTGCCGAGCTCGCCGACAAGCTCGAGGCGGAGGGCTACGAGGCTTACACGAAGGGTGGCGCATCCGAGTGACACAGATGCCGGGCCTCCTCGACGCAGAGGCGCTCCGCAAGGACTTCCCGATCCTGGACCGGGTGCTCCACGACGGCAAGAAGCTCGTGTACCTGGACAACGCGGCCACCAGCCAGAAGCCGCGCCAGGTGCTCGACGCGCTCAGCGAGTACTACGAGCGCTGCAACGCCAACGTCCACCGCGGCGTGCACGTCCTCGCCGAGGAGGCCACGGCGCTGTACGAGGGCGCGCGCGACAAGGTCGCCGAGTTCATCAACGCGCCCAGCCGCGACGAGGTGATCTTCACCAAGAACGCCTCCGAGTCGCTCAACCTCGTGGCGAACATGCTGGGCTGGGCCGACGAGCCCTACCGCGTGGACCGCGAGACCGAGATCGTCATCACGGAGATGGAGCACCACTCCAACATCGTGCCGTGGCAGCTGCTCGCGCAGCGCACGGGCGCGAAGCTGAAGTGGTTCGGTCTCACCGACGACGGCCGCCTGGACCTGTCCAACATCGAAGAGGTCATCACCGAGAAGACGAAGATCGTCTCCTTCGTGCTGGTCTCCAACATCCTGGGCACGGTCAACCCGGTCGAGGCGATCGTGCGCCGCGCCCAGGAGGTCGGCGCGCTGGTCTGCATCGACGCCTCCCAGGCCGCCCCGCACATGCCGCTGGACGTACAGGCCCTCCAGGCCGACTTCGTGGCCTTCACCGGCCACAAGATGTGCGCCCCGACCGGCATCGGCGTCCTGTGGGGCCGCCAGGAACTCCTGGAGGACCTGCCTCCGTTCCTGGGCGGCGGCGAGATGATCGAGACGGTGTCCATGCACTCCTCGACCTACGCCCCGGCACCCCACAAGTTCGAGGCGGGCACGCCCCCGATCGCCCAGGCGGTCGGCCTCGGCGCCGCCATCGACTACCTCGGCTCGATCGGCATGGACAGGATTCTCGCCCATGAGCACGCGCTGACCGAGTACGCCGTCCAGCGTCTCCAGGAGGTCCCCGACCTGCGGATCATCGGCCCCACCACGGCCGAGGACCGGGGCGCGGCGATCTCCTTCACCCTCGGCGACATCCACCCGCACGACGTGGGCCAGGTGCTCGACGAGCAGGGCATCGCGGTCCGGGTCGGCCATCACTGCGCCCGCCCGGTCTGCCTGCGGTACGGAATTCCCGCGACCACCCGAGCGTCGTTCTATCTGTACTCCACTCCGGCCGAGATCGACGCGCTGGTCGAGGGGCTGGAGCACGTCCGGAACTTCTTCGGCTGACGGGACGAGCGATCGCATGAAGCTGGATTCGATGTACCAGGAAGTCATCCTGGACCACTACAAGAACCCCCATGGGCGTGGTCTGCGGGACGGCGACGCCGAGGTGCACCATGTGAACCCGACGTGCGGGGACGAGATCACGCTCCGCGTGAAGTACGCCGGTACGAAGATCGAGGACGTCTCGTACGAGGGCCAGGGCTGTTCCATCAGCCAGGCCTCGGCCTCCGTGCTGAACGAGCTCCTCGTGGGCAAGGACGTCTCCGAGGCGCAGAAGATCCAGGAGACCTTCCTGGAGCTGATGCAGTCCAAGGGCAGGATCGAGCCCGACGACGCGATGGAGGAGGTGCTGGAGGACGCGGTCGCGTTCGCCGGTGTCTCCAAGTACCCGGCCCGGGTCAAGTGCGCCCTCCTCGGCTGGATGGCGTGGAAGGACGCGACGGCGCAAGCCCTGGGCGGAGCCGACGCCGAAAGGAAGACGGCATGAGCGACACCGTGGAGATGAAGCCGGCCTCCGAGGAGGAGGTCCGCGAGGCCCTGTACGACGTCGTCGACCCCGAACTGGGCATCGACGTCGTCAACCTCGGCCTGATCTACGGCATTCACATCGACGACGCGAACATCGCGACGATCGACATGACCCTGACCTCCGCGGCCTGCCCGCTGACGGACGTCATCGAGGACCAGGCCAAGTCCGCCACGGACGGCCTCGTCAGCGAACTGCGCATCAACTGGGTCTGGATGCCGCCGTGGGGCCCGGACAAGATCACGGACGACGGCCGCGATCAGCTGCGCGCGCTCGGCTTCAACGTCTGAGACCCGCCCGACGGCGTGGAAGGGGCGGCACCCTGTCAAGGGGGTGCCGCCCCTTCACGCGTTCATGGAGCGCCCCGGGGCACGGGGTGATGCGGGCGACCCGCGGGTCGTGGCGCGTCCTTTCGACGGGCGGAGATCCGGGAGTACTTGACGCCTGGTCGAGCGTGAGCGACTGGTCGCGGAATTCTTAGGCGTCCAGCGTGACCGGGCGATGTCCGGAGCGTGTTGAGTACGCGGCGATCCACGCGCGTCATGCGGTGGATCGGATGCGCATCACGGACATGGCGGGTCGTACGGGGTGAACGGGAGGCGAAGGCCGCCCCGAAGGCCGGAGGCGACCGTTGCGTACGCTTGTACACATGGGATACCTACTGCTGGCCGGGGCCATAGCCGCGGAGGTCTGCGCCACCACCGCGCTCAAGTACACCGACGGCTTCAGCCGGTTGCTGCCGTCCGTGCTGACCGCGCTCGGCTACGTCGTGTCCTTCCTGCTGCTCGCCCAGACGCTGCGGACGGTCTCGGTCGGCACGGCGTACGCGATCTGGTCCGGGGTCGGCACCGCCGTGATCGCCACCATCGGCGTGCTCTTCCTCGGGGAGGGGATGAACACCGCCAAGGCCGCCGGGATCGCGCTGATCATCGTCGGGGTGGTCGTGCTCAACACGGGAGGTGCGCACTGATGCCCCGGCGGCACGACCCCGAGCGCCGGCAGCGGATCATCGACGCGGCGATCCGGGTCGTGGGGGAACGCGGCATCGCCGGACTGACCCATCGCACGGTCGCCGCCGAGGCGGATGTGCCGCTCGGCTCGACGACGTACCACTTCGCCACCCTCGACGACCTCCTCGTCGCCGCCCTGCGCCAGACCGGCGAGGGCTTCACCGCGCTGATCGCCGAGTGCGGCGGGCTCGACGACCCGGACACCGATCTGGCCGCACGGCTCGCCGCGCTGACCGGCGAGTGGCTCGCGGGCGACCGGGAGGGAGTGGAGCTGGAGTACGAGCTGTATGTCGCCGCCCTGCGCCGGCCCGCGCTGCGGCCCGTCGCCGCCGAGTGGGCGCACGGCGTCGGCACGCTCCTCGCCGCCCACACCGACCCCGTCACCGCGCGGGCCCTGGTGGCGATGCTGGACGGGATGTGCCTCCAGGTGCTGCTGACGGGGGCGCCGTACGACGAGGCGTACGCGCGGGAGATGCTGGGGCGGGTGCTGCGGGGGGCGTGAAACCGTCCCGTGAACCCGTACCCGGGGATCGGGGAACAGCGGGTGACATGCTCAAGCAGAACCCGTTCCCTGGAGGCCACGTGACCGGACCGCCGGTGCTGCGCGAGGACGGCGACCTGGTCGCCCAGTCGCTGGAGGAGCCCGAGCTGTTCGCGCGGCTGTACGACCGTTACGCGCCCGACATCCACCGGTACGCGGCACGCCGTCTGGGCACGGGCCCGGCCGAGGACATCACCGCCGAGACGTTCCTCATCGCCTTCCGCGGCCGCGCCCGCTACGACACCACCCGGGGCAACGCCCGGCCGTGGCTCTACGGCATCGCCGGCAACCTCATCGGCAAGCACCGCCGCGCCGAGGTCCGGGCCCTGCGCGCGCTGGCCCGCACCGGACACGACCCGGTCGCCGAGTCCTGGTCGGAGCGCGCCGACGAACGGCTCGCCGCCGGGAGCGCGCAGCTCCCGCTGGCCGGGGCCCTGGCCGCCCTGTCGGCCGGCGACCGCCATGTGCTGCTGCTCGTGGCCTGGGCCGACCTGAGCTACCAGGAGGTCGCCGAGGCGCTCGGCATCCCCGTCGGCACGGTCCGCTCACGGCTCAACCGCGCCCGCCGCAAGGTGCGTTCGGCCCTGGGCGCCGACCCGGCGTTCACCCTCGACCCCACGGAGGTGGTCTGACATGGACGAGATGACGGCGGTCCGCGACCTGCGCTCCGAGGCGCCCGTCGGCTCCCGCCCCGACCTCGTCGCCGGCCGCGACCGGCTGCTGCGCGAGGCGGCCCGCGGCTCCCGCCGCCTGCGGGGCGACTGGCGGCTCGCGGCGGTGGGCGCCGCGGCGATCACCGCGGTCGCGCTGGTCGGCACGCACGTGGCCGGCGGCGGTTCCGAGGACACCCGGGCGGGCTCCCGGCCCTCGTACACGATCGAGCTCGGCAGCGCGAAGGACCTGCTGAACCAGGCCGCGGACGTGATCGCCGCCGGACCGGGCAGGACCGCGCGCGAGGGGCAGTGGATCTACTCCCGGACCGTGGAGAGCAACCTGACCGACGACGATCCGGGGCCGCGGACCGACGAGCGGTGGACGAAGTACGCCGACCCTGCCTTCGAGAACGGCAAGCAGGGTGACGACCACTCACCCCGGGAGCAGTACGAGTTCCTGCGGACGCTGCCCGACGACGTCGGGCAGATCAGGACGCGGGCCCGGCAGTTCTACGACGCCACCGACTCGACGGAGACCCGTGTCCAGCACGAGTACCGCGCCCTCACCACCGTCCTCTCCCGCGCCTACGCCTACGACCCCGACGACCTCGCCAAGGTCTACCGGGCCCTGGCCTCCGTCCCCGGCGTGCGGGCCGCCGACGTCACCGACGTCACGGGGCGCGGCGCGATCGCCCTCTACCTCGGGGGCACCCGCCCCTCGGCGGACCGCGAGGAGACCCTCCTCGACCCGGTGACGTACCTCTACCGCGGCTTCCGCTACCTGGCCGGGTCGGACGGCGACGGCTGGCGGAAGGGCGACCCGCTGATCAGCGGGTCGCGGGAGGCGGTGGCCGTGGTGGGGAAGAAGGGGCGGCAGCCGTGAGGCGGTCGGCCCGGGGGGAGGCGACCGTGAGGCGGTCGGCCCGGGGGGAGGCGGCCGTGAGGCGGTCGGCCCGGGGGGAGGCGACCGTGAGGCGGCCGACCCGCGGGGCGGGGTGCGTGAGGCGGCCGACCCGCGGGGCGGGGTGCGTGAGGCGGTCGGCCCGGGGGGCGGGGTGCGTGAGGCGGTCGGCCCGGGGGGCGGGGTGCGTGAGGCGGTCGGCTCGGGGTGCGGGAGGCCGCTGGCTCGGGGTGCGGGAGGCCGTTGGCTCGGAGGCGGGAGGCGGGAGGCGGGAGGCCGTTGGCCGGGGGGCGGGAAGCGTGAGGCCGTCGGCCTGCGGGGCACCGCCGACCGGCACGTGAGACGGGCCGTGGGCGGTTGGCCCGGGGCGGCCGGGTCACGTTAGGTTTCCCTCATGACCGACACGACTGCTCCCCGCACCACCGGCGCCGTGGCCGCCGGCCTCGCCACGATCGCCGCCGACGGCACCGTCCTCGACACATGGTTCCCCGCCCCGGAGCTGACCGACGAGCCCGGCCCCGCGGGCACCGAGCGGCTGGACGCCGAGCGCACCGCCGCGCTGCTCGGCGAGCACGCGGTGGCCGCGATCGCCAAGGACGGCATCCGCGGCACGGAGGTCGTCGCGGTCCGCACGGTCATCTCCTCGCTGGACGACAAGCCGCTCGACACCCACGACGCCTACCTGCGGCTGCACCTGCTCTCGCACCGCCTGGTGAAGCCGAACGAGCAGAACCTCGACGGCATCTTCGGCCTGCTCGCCAACGTCGCCTGGACCTCGCTCGGCCCGGTCGCCGTGGACACCCTGGAGACGGTCCGCCTGGCGGCCCGCGCCCGCGGTGTGCACGTGAGCGTGTTCGGTGTGGACAAGTTCCCGCGCATGACGGACTACGTCGCCCCGGCCGGCGTCCGTATCGCCGACGCCGACCGGGTCCGCCTCGGCGCGCACCTCGCCTCGGGCACCACGGTGATGCACGAGGGCTTCGTCAACTTCAACGCGGGCACCCTCGGCACCTCCATGGTCGAGGGCCGTATCTCCCAGGGCGTCGTCGTGGGCGACGGCTCGGACATCGGCGGCGGCGCCTCCACCATGGGCACCCTGTCGGGCGGCGGCAAGGAGCGCGTCCGCATCGGCGAGCGCTCCCTGGTCGGCGCCGAGGCCGGTGTCGGCATCGCCCTGGGTGACGACTGCGTCGTCGAGGCGGGCCTCTACCTCACCGCCGGCACCAAGGTCACCCTCCCCGACGGCCAGACCGTCAAGGCCCGCGAGCTCTCCGGCGCCAACAACATCCTCTTCCGCCGCAACTCCGTCACCGGCGCCGTCCAGGCGGTCCCCAACAACGCCGAGTGGGGCGGCCTGAACGAGATCCTGCACAGCCACAACTGACGGCAGGCCGGTGTCTCGGAGCGGCCCGGGGCTCGTATCGCGGGGACGCGGTGCGGGCTCCGGGCCGTTTCGGCGTTCACGGGCGGGAAGTTCCGGCCTGGTCGAGGCGGCCGGTCGGTGATTCAGCCGGTGGTGAGCCGGTCGTAGGCCGCCCGCAGACCGTCGGCCGCTCGCGGGTCGGCGGGGCGCAGCGGGGCGCGTACCGGGCCGGCGGGCAGACCGAGGGCGTTCAGCAGGGACTTGGCGGTGACCGAGCCGGGCAGCCCGGACGACATCATCGACTCGATGAGCTCGGTGGCCCGTTGCTGGAGCCGGGCGGCTCCCGCGGTGTCGCCCGCGTCGAACGCGTCCAGTACGGACCGCAGATGGCGGGGGGCCACGTTGGCGACCGTGCTGATGTACCCGGCGCCGCCCACCGCGTACAGTGCGAGGTTGTGCTCGTCGCAGCCCGCGTAGTACGCCAGGTCCGTGCGGGAGAACACCTTCTGGGCGGCCAGGAAGTCGTAGGAGCAGTCCTTGACGCCGACGATCCGCGGGTGTTCGGCGAGGCGCAGGACGGTGTCCGCCTCGATCCGGGTGCCGGTGCGGCCGGGGATGTCGTACAGCAGCACCGGAAGGCCGGAGGCGTCCGCGACCTCCAGGAAGTGCGCCTCCAGCGCGTCCTGCGGCGGCCGGCTGTAGTACGGCGAGACCACCAGCAGCCCGTCCGCGCCGGACTTCTCGGCCCGCAGGGCGAGTTCGGCGGTGTGCCGGGTGTCGAAGGTGCCGACGCCCGCGACGACCGAGGCCCGCGAGCCCACCGCCTCCCGCACCGCCGCGATCAGCTCGGCCTTCTCGGCGTCCGAGGTGGTCGGCGACTCACCCGTCGTGCCGGACAGCACGAGTCCGTCGCAGCCCTCGGTCACCAGCCGGTCGGCGAGCCGCTGCGCGCCGTCGAGGTCGAGGGTGCCCGACTCGGTGAAGGGCGTGATCATCGCGCACAGGGCGCGGCCGAAGGGAGGAGGCGTCATGGAGGCAGTCTCGGCGCGACCTCGGTGAAGCTCCACTTAAATCTCCTACGAGATACGGCTAAGCGGTGCTTCAGGAACGGCGCGCCGCCCCCTCCCCGAGCGGCTGGGGAGGGGGGCGGCGGCCGGCCGGACCGGGGCCGGCCGACGGGAGTGCCGGACGGCCCCGGGAGACCTCACGGGTAGAAGCGCAGCACCTGCGGGTCGTGGTCGCTGATCTGGTCGTTGAACTCCGCGTTGATGTGCACGCTGTCGTACTCGAACGCGCAGCCGCGGCGCACCGACGGGCTGACCAGGATCTGGTCCAGCGTCTGGGCGTTGCCCTGGTAGACGTACGAGTAACGCTCCGTGCGCGGCAGCGACTTGATCGCCGACCACAGCTCGCCGTCACCTTCGAGGATCTTCGCGGTGCCGGAGAACTCGAAGTCGTTGATGTCGCCGAGGACCACGACGTCCGCGTTGCGCTGCACGGCGAGGACGTCCTTGACGAACGTGTTCACGACCGTCGCCTGCGCGTGGCGCTGGGTCTCCGAGCTGCGCGCCGGCGGCTGGAACTGCGAGGTCAGACCCTGGTCGCCGCCCTTGGAGTTGAAGTGGTTGGCGACCACGATGACCGTACGGCCACGGAAGACGAACTCACCGGCCAGCGGCTTGCGGCTGTTGGCCCAGGCGGCGTTCGCCGGGTCGATGCGGCCCGGCGAGACGGTCAGGGCCGCCTTGCCGCGCACCTCGGTGACTCCGGCCGCGGTGGTGGCGTCGCCGCCCGCGCGGTCGGTGAAGGACACCCGCCGCGGGTTGAACAGGAACACCTGGCGGATGTTGCCGCCCGGCTCACCGCCGTCGGCGAGGTCCACCGGGTCGATCGAGCGCCAGTCGTAGGCCGGGCCGCCCGCCGCGACGATCGCGTCTATCAGCTTGCGCACGGTCTGGTCCGCGGCGACCGTGCCGTCCTTCACCGCGCCGTTGTTGTCCTGGATCTCCTCCAGGGACACGATGTCGGGCGACTTCAGGTTGTTCACGATCGCGCTCGCGTGCGCGTCGAAGCTGGTGTCGGACGGGTCGAGGTTCTCGACGTTGTAGGTGGCCACCGCCAGTTCGCCCGACCGCTGCCTGCGCGTGGTCTCCCGCTCCAGACCGGCGCTCTCCAGGGTGCCGAGCCGGTCCGCGATCAGCGTGTAGCCGCCGAACTGGTTGTAGTCCAGCGGGCCGGCGGTGACACCGGCCAGGGTGTCGCCGACGTTCGCGACGGGGAAGTCGGCGGGCTTGCCGAGCGACTGGACCTGGATCCGGCCGCTGTTCTGGGTGGCGTAGGAGCCGTAGACCGTGGCGCCGCGGCGGCTGTCGCGCTCCTGCGGCTTCACCGTCACCCACAGCTCGGTGTACGGGTCGGTCGCGCCGACCACACGGGCGTCGGCGACCTGGACGTTCATGCCCTCCACGGACTCGTACAGGTCCAGCGCGTACGAGGACGGCTTCAGGGCCAGGCCGTTCACCGAGCCGCCGGCGGCGGGGTCGCCCTCCGGGGCGTAGGCGTCCGGGACGGAGCCGTCGTCCAGGACGACGGCGGCCGGGACGGCGTTGCCGCTGGAGACCACGGTGGTCACCGGCTTGGTGATCTCGGTCACCGCCTGGTTGCCCGAGGCGGCGCCGCCCGGCACGAACTCGGTGACCGTGCCGGAGACCTTCACCAGGTCGCCCACGGCCACGCCCTTCGGGGTGGAGCCGGTGAAGACGAAGACGCCCTCGCTGGTGGCCGGGTCGGCGTCCGCCTCCGGGTCCTGGATCCAGAAGCCACGCGAGGAACCGTAGGTCCGCACGCCGGTGACGATTCCGGTCACGTCGGCGACCTGTCGGCCCGCGTAGGGGGACGTCCGGGTCGTGCCCTGGATGTCGTGGACACGCACGGCGTCGGCGTGGGCGGGCGACGTCAGCACGACCGTGGACGCCGCGGAGCACACGGCGGCGACGGTGAGCGCGGCGAGGCGCGCGGAAGACTTGCTCGGCAAAGGGATCCCTCCGGGGACGTTGGTCTGGCGCCGGGACGAGGGCGGTGAGGTCTCTGGACCGGGACACCGGGACGCGGACAGCGTCGGTGCACAGGTGTTCCCCCTCTTTCTACGCGCGTCAATTTCCTGCCTGGCCCCGCCAGTTGTCAAGGTTTCGGCCATGTACGGCGCCTGACGGGCAGATGAACCGGGCGGCATGGGTGGAAATCCGTCTAGGCTGAGCCCAGTTCACCGCCGTCGTGAGTGCCGTACGGCCGTCCAGGTGCCCTAGGAGAAGCAGGCTCATGTCAGACAGCACCCCCCTGCCGCCCGTGCGGCTTGCGTCCGAAGCGGAGCTGGCGCGTGCCGCGCTGTCCACGCCGGTGCTGTCCCGTGCCGCCCGGCTCGCCCGCTGGGCCGGACCCGACACCCGTGTCGACGCCGGCGGCGGCCTGGCCGAGGAGCAGCTCCCCGCCGCCGCCGAGACCCTCGGACTCGACGGCGACGACGCGGCCGCGGAGACCGCCGAGGCCTGGCAGGTCGCCGTCGACACCGGACTCGTCGAGATCACCGACGAGGAGACCGGCACCGTCACGGCCGGCGCCGACCTCGCCCTGCTCACCTCCGGCTCCCCGCACGAGGTGCTCGGGATCTGGCAGGACGCCCTGGAGGCGCTGATCGCCGACGCGAGCGTGCCCGACCTCGACGGCCTGGTCGACGCCCTGGACGAGGGCGGCACCGTCGACTTCTCCGAGCTGGACTGGGACCCGCAGGCCGACGCCGACTTCCTCGACGGCGTCCTCGCCAACCTCTATCTGCTCACCGTCAGCGAGGACGGCCCCGGCGACGCCCCCGTGCCGCTGCCCGCGCTCGCCGCGTCCGCGATCGTCCCCGGCGACATGGGCGAACCCACCAACGACGTGCTGGAGCAGGTCTCCGACGCGATGATGCGCCTCGACGACCAGTTCCGGCTGCTGGAACCCGTCGGCCTGGTCGAGTACCGGCCCGTCGACGAGGCGCTGATGGCCGACGTCGACGACCCCGAGGGACCCGAGTCCGTCGACGACACCGACGTCTCCCGCTACGGCATGGTCCGGCTCACCCCGCTCGGCCGGTACGGGCTGCGGGCGCGGCTGCTGGAGGCCGGGTTCGCCGCCCCGGCCGTCGGTGAGCTCGCAGACAAGGGCGCGGACACGCTGCTGGACGGCACCGCCGGGTTCGGGCCGCGGGCCGCGCAGGCCGAGACCGAGCAGTGGCTCGCCCGCCGGGAGGCCCTCGACGCGGCCCGTGAACTCCTCGCCGCCGCGCGCGGCGCCGACACGGGCGGACCGCTGCGCCGGCTGCGCTGCCAGCAGGCGCTGTCCCTGGTCGGCCCGGAGGCCGAACCCGCGCTGCGCGAGGTCCTGGACGACGCCGAACTCGGCGGACTGGCCCGGGTGTGGCTCACCGAGCGCGGCGCGGCGGACGTGCCCGCGCCGTCCGAGGCGATGGTGTTCTGGCTGACCGTCGACACGGTCGCCGCGCAGCTCGCCGCCGAGGGGAACTCCGAGGAACTCCAGGCGCTCGTCGAGGGGCTGGCCGAGCAGCACAGCGGCTTCTTCGCCGCGGCCTGGCGGGTGGACCACCCCGCGACGGCCGACGTGTTGGAGGCGATGGGGCGGCTGCACCCGGACAAGAAGGTCGCCAAGGAAGCCCGGAAGGCCGCCTTCAAGGCCCGTTCCCAGCAGGGGAACTGACCCTTCCGGTGCCGCGACCGCCGTGTCCCGCACGGCGGTCGACGGTCCTTTATTGACTCGCCCGGGCCATGGCGCCCTCCTAGAGTGGGAACTCGGGAGGCGCCGCGAAAACCGGGTGCCCGGTCGGTCGGCGACACGGTCGGGAAACGAATCCGGCCCATTTTCCATCGGCTCGAAATACGCGGATCCATCGCCTTCCGCGTCGCGTCTCCCTCGGAAACCACAGCGAATTCGGGGGAATTCATCATGGCGTACTTCACGCGTATCGAACGCGGTCCTGTCCGACTCCGCCCGGCACGTACGGTGGAGGACACCAGGTGGCCCGCGCGGGCCTGACCGGGTGACGGCGGCGATAGGATGCGGGGACGGTCCCCGGTCCGTGAGGAGCAGCCGAATGTCGCAGGTGGGAGCGGGGGGCCGAACGGCCGGCCGGGACGGCGCGGCCGCCCTGCCGAAGCGGGCGGACGCCCGCCGCAACCATCAGCGGCTTCTGCGGGTCGCCGCCGAACTCTTCGCCGAACACGGTGAGAACGCCTCGCTCGACGAGATCGCCAAACGGGCCGGTGTGGGCTCGGGGACGCTCTACCGGCATTTCCCGACCCGCCAAGCCCTGCTGGAGGCCGCTTACGTCGACCGTATCGAGGCGCTGGCGGCCCGCGCCGACGAGATCGGCGAGCTGCTGCCACCGGGCGAGGCGCTCGCGGAATGGATGCGGGAACTCGGCCTCGGCACGATCCAGATCCGCGGACTGCGGGCGTTGCTGGGCGCGGCCGCCGCTCAGGGGGCCGCGGCCACCGTCTGCGGCAGCACCCTCCGGGACGCGGCCGGGCGGCTGGTCGAGGCGGCCCGGCGCGAGGGGACCCTGCGCGCGGACGTGGAGCCCCTGGACGTGCTGCGGCTGGCCCTCGGGCTGGCCAGTGCCTCCGACCTCGCGGACGACCAGGAGCAGCGTGTCGGCCGCTATGTCTCCCTCCTCATGGAGGGGCTGAGGCGGAGGGGTTGAGGTCGTGGGGTTAGGCCGTGGGCTGAGACGGAGGGGCTGAGGTCGCGGGGTTGAGGCCGTGGGGCTAGGTCGCGGAGTTGAGGCCGTGGGGTTGAGCGCGGCGGGCGCCCCTGGCTGGGGCGCCCCTGCCCTGCGACGAGAGTGCTGGCTGTGGCTGATCTGGCCGCCGTGGCCGCTGTGGCCTGCGGTGGGGCGGGTGGTTACAGCGCCTGGCCCGCCGGCTTGACCATGTTGCGGACCGTGCGCGCTTTCACGAAGTCGCCCATCGCCGTCATCTCCCACTCGCCGGAGTACTGGCGGATCAGCTTGGCCATCATCACGCCCGTCTGCGGCTCGGCGCCGGTGAGGTCGAAGCGGACGAGTTCCTCGCCGGTGGCCGCGTCCAGCAGACGGCAGTACGCCTTGGCGACCTCCGTGAACTTCTGGCCGGAGAAGGAGTTCACCGTGAAGACCAGGCCGCTGACCTCCTGCGGGAGACGGCCGAGGTCGACGGTGATCACCTCGTCGTCGCCGCCGCCCTCGCCGGTGAGGTTGTCGCCGGAGTGGCGGATCGCGCCGCCGACGATGGTCAGCTTGCCGAAGTAGCAGCTGTCGATGTGGTTGCGCTGAGGGCCGAACGCGATGACCGAGGCGTCCAGGTCGATGTCCTTGCCCCGGTACGCCGGCTCCCAGCCCAGGCCCATCTTGACCTGGGAGAGCAGCGGGCGGCCGCCCTTGACCAGGGACACGGTCTGGTTCTTCTGGAGGCTGACCCGGCCCTTGTCGAGGTTGATCTTCCCGCCGGCGGGCGGGGCAGCCGGAGGGGCGGGGGGTGCCGGGGGAGTGGCCGGGGGTACCGGGGTCTGGGCCGCGGGGGGCTGCCAGGCCGGGGCCGGGGGAGTGGCGGGCGCGGCGGGCTGGGCGGGTGCCGCGGGCTGGGCGGGGGCGGCCGGTTCCTCGACCGTGACGCCGAAGTCGGTGGCGATGCCGGCCAGGCCGTTGGCGTAGCCCTGGCCGACCGCGCGGGCCTTCCAGACGCCGCCGCGCAGATAGACCTCCACGATCACCAGTGCCGTCTCGCTGCCGAGCTGCGGGGGCGTGAAGGTGGCCAGGACGCTCTGGTCGTCCGCGTTGCGGATGGTGGCGGTGGGCTCGATGCCCTGGAAGCTCTGGCCTGCCGCGTCCGGGCTCGCGGTGACCACGATCTTCTCGATGCCCGGGGGGACGGAGGCGGTGTCGACCACGATGGCGTCGGGGGCGGAGCCGCCGCCCGAGCGGTAGGTCACGCCGGGGCCGGCCGGCTGGTTGTAGAAGATGAAGTCGTCGTCGGAGCGCACCTTGCCGTCGGCGGTGAGCAGCAGGCCCGAGACGTCCAGCCGGACCGGGGCGGTCACGTCGACCGTCACGCGGGCGGCGTTCAGCGGGATGTTCGAGCCGGGGGTCATAGCTGTCATGCCCCGTGAACGAGCGAAGGGGTTTTGCCGTTCCCTTACCTGGCCGCCGATCGGGTCAGCGGCGGTTGCGGGGGTGGTTGCGGGCGGTGCGTTCGTTGCCGCGCTTGTAGTTGCCGGTCCAGCGGGCCATGACCAGCTGGGGGTCGGTGGTGACCTCGGTGAGGAAGCGGGTGGCCCGGGGGCCGCGGAGGGTGGTGGCGGGGTGGCCGTGGTGGGTGATCAGTACGGTGCCGTCGGGGTGGGTCTCGTAGGCGAAGCCGGTGGGATGGGGCATGGTCGGGATGGTAGGGGTGGTGGGGGGTGGGGCCCATTGGTTTTCGCCCCCGCCGCCCCTACCCGTCCCGTCCTCGAGGGGCTCCGCCCCTTCGACCCCGGTCGGCCCTGGGCAGGCCTTGTCCTCGAGCGCCGGACGGGCTGGGGGCGGGGTTTGTCCTCAGGCGCCGGACGGGCTGAGGGGGGCGGGGCCCGTCCTCAGGCGCCGGACTGGTTGTAGACGCGGTACTCCGTGGCCGTCCTTCAGTACGGCCAGATCGGCGGGTCCGTGACGAAGTGGCCGCCCAGGCGGGCGTGGGCCTCGTCGGCGGGGTCGAGGTCGCCCTGTTCCGCGATCAGCTTCTCGGCGTACGGCTCCGAGTCGTCCTGGGGGTCGTAGCCGAGGGAGCGGGCGCTGGTGAGGTCCCACCACAGGCGGGTGTTGGCGGAGGAGCCGTGGACGATCGTGTGGCCGACGTGCTCGGCGGTCAGCGCCGCGTGGAAGAGACGGGCGCCGTCGGCGGGGCTCATCCAGACCGAGAGCATGCGCACGCTGGTCGGCTCCGGGAAGCACGAGCCGATGCGCACCGACACCGTCTCCAGGCCGTGCTTGTCCCAGTAGAACTGTGCCAGGTCCTCGCCGAACGCCTTGGACAGGCCGTAGAAGGTGTCCGGGCGGTGCGGCGTGGTGATCGGGACGAGGGGGGCGTCGCCCTGCGGGCGCGGGGTGTAGCCGACCGCGTGGTTGGAGGAGGCGAAGAGGATCCGGCCCACGCCCTCCTCCCTGGCCGCCTCGTAGAGGTGGTACGTGCCCTCGATGTTCGCCTTGAGGATCTTGTCGAAGGAGGCTTCCAGGGAGATGCCCGCGAGATGGACGATCGCGTCGACGCCCCGCACGGCCTCGCGCACGGCCTCCCGGTCCGCCAGGTCCGCGACGATCGAGCCCGGGGCGTCCTCGACGGGCCGCATGTCCAGCAGGCGCAGGTCGTAGCCGTACTCCGGCAGCAGGCCGCGCATCAGGGTGCCGAGGCCGCCGGCCGCGCCGGTGAGCAGGACGGTGCGGGGGGTTCCGGGGGCGGGGTGGGGTGTGGTGCGCGGTGTGGTGCCGGGGGCTGTGCCAGGTGCGGTGCTCGCGGTGGTGGGTGCGGTGCCTGGTGTGTTCGGTGTTGTGCCGGGTGCGGGCATCCGCGGTCTCCGGGGGCTTGGTCGGATGTGTGGACCATATTCACAAGCGTGGACACGGTAGGGATTCGTCCGGTGCCCCGTCAAGTGGGGGGCGGGGCGGATCTGTTGCGTCGGGTTGGGGGGCGGCCGGGGGTCGGCGTGGTCCGGTTGTGTTGTGTGGGGCCGTCTGGCTGTGGCTTGAGTTGGCCCGTTCGGTGTCGGGGGTGTCGGCTGCTTGACCTGTTTGGTGGAGATCTTTAGGCTGCGTTCAGAAATATAGACGATGGTCACAGGCTTGAGCACCTGATCAAGGGAGAGCAACGTGACGCCAGCCCCTCTAGCCTCTCGGCTCGGCATCCCCGGCGGGCCCCTGTTCTTTCCCGTCACCGCCTACGGAAGCGACGGCACGGTCGCCCTCGACGTCTATGGCGCGCACGTGCGCGCGGGCGTCGAGGCCGGTGCAGCCGCCGTGTTCGCCTGCTGCGGCACCGGTGAGTTCCACGCGCTCACCCCCGAGGAGTACGAGCTCTGCGTCCGCGCCGCCGTCGAGGAGGCCGCGGGGCGCGTCCCCGTCGTCGCCGGCACCGGTTACGGCACCGCGCTCGCCGTGCGCTACGCGGCCCTCGCCGCCGGTGCCGGGGCCGACGGACTCCTCGCCATGCCGCCCTACCTCGTCGTCGCCGGGCAGGAAGGGCTGCTGCGGCACTACCGGGAGATCGCCGCCGCCACGCCCCTGCCGGTCGTCGTCTACCAGCGGGACAACGCCGTTTTCACACCCGAGACGGTCCTCGGGCTCGCCCGCACCGACGGGATCATCGGGCTCAAGGACGGGCTCGGCGACCTCGACCTCATGCAGAGGATCGTCAGCGCCGTGCGCGGCGAGGTGGCCGACTTCCTCTACTTCAACGGCCTGCCCACCGCCGAGCAGACCCAGCTCGCCTACCGGGCCATCGGGGTTCCGCTCTACTCGTCCGCCGTGTTCTGCTTCGCGCCCGAGCTCGCCCAGGCCTTCCACCAGGGTCTGGAGACCGGGGACGGGGCCGTCGTCGAACGGCTGCTGGACGGGTTCTTCCGGCCGTTCGTCGAACTGCGCGCCCAGGGGCGGGGGTACGCCGTCTCCCTCGTCAAGGCGGGGGTCCGGCTGCGGGGGCTGGACGTCGGCGGGGTGCGGGCCCCGTTGCAGGAGCCGGCTGACGAACACGTCGAGCTGCTCGGTGAGCTGATCGAGCGCGGGTACGCGCTGGTGAGGGAGGGCGGGGCGTGAAGGCGTCCGCGTTCGTCTATCCCTGGGACGTCAACGGCGATCCCGCGGCCCCCTCGTGGATCGCCGGGCTCGGCGTGCCGCAGGTGACCCTCGCCTCCGCGTACCACTCCACGCGCGCCCTCACGCCGCGCCATCCCCGGCACCGGGTCGTCACCGCGGAGTACGCCGCGGTCCTCTACCCGATGGCCCCGCGATGGGCCGGGCGCGAGCTGCGGCCCCACCCCGCCGGGGACTGGGCGCCCGGTGACGCCTACGGCGAGGCGGCCGCCTCGCTCGCCGAAGCCGGGCTTGAGGTGCACACCTGGGTCGTCCTCGCCCACAACTCCCGGCTCGGCGCCGAGCACCCCGAGACCTCCGTCGTCAACGCCTACGGCGACCGCTACCCGTGGGCCCCGTGCATCGCCCGGCCCGCCACGCGCGCGTACCTCGTCGACCTCGCCGTCGAGGCCGCCGTACGGCCCGGTGCGCGCGGGACCGAGCTGGAGTCCCTCGGGTGGTACGGGCTCGCCCATCTGCACGCGCACGACAAGACCGCCGGGGTGGGCCTCGGGGACGCCGGGCAGTATCTGATGTCCCTCTGCTTCTGTGCGGACTGCCGGGCCGGGTACGACGGGCTCGGGCTCGACCCCGACGCGCTGGCGGCCGCGGTACGGAGCGCGCTCGGACCCGTGTGGCGCGGGGCCGCCGCCTCCGACGGGGGGTGGGCCGGGGTGGAGAAGCTCCTCGGCGAAGCCCGGGCGGGGGGCACGCGCGCGTGGCGGGACGGTGTCGCCCGCGGGCTCCAGGAGTCCGTCGTCGCGGCGGTGCGCGGGGCGGCGCCCGCCGGGTTCCAGGTGCTGCTGCACGCCGATCCCGTGTCCTACCACTGCGGCGCCAACGCGGGGGTGGACCCGGGGCACGTCCTGGGTGTCGCCGACGGGGTCGTCGTGCCCTGCACGGGCGGGGCGGGGCCGGACGGGGCCGGAGCGGTCGTGCCGTTCGCCGAGCGGGGGGTCGCGGGCGCCGTCGTCGCCGCGAACCTCACCGTCGTGTCGGGGATGGGCGGACGGCCCGACGTCCTCGGGGCCGACGTGGCCGCGGCGCGGGCCCTCGGCGCGAACGAGCTGCGGCTTTATCACGCCGGGCTGGCGTCCGACGCGGATCTCGACGCGGTGCGGGGGGTGGTCGGGGGGTTCTGAATCGGCGTGGCGTGGGGTGGGGTGGTGTGGTCGTGGCTGAGGTCGTGAGCGATGAGTTTTCGGTGCGGGGGGAGTCCTTCCTGTGGTTGTGCGTCCCTTTGTACGGAGGAGCTGGAGCTCATGAGTGAACCGACGATCCTTGATCTCGGGCCGCAGGTGCGGGTCGTGGCGGGGCTGGTGGCCGGGGTGCGGGAGGAGCAGCTGGCCGACAAGACGCCGTGTCCGGCGTACGCGGTACGGAATCTGCTCGGGCATCTGTACGGGCTGTCCGTCGCGTTCCGGGATGCCGCGCGGAAGGATCTGGGGCCTACGACGGACACGAGTCCCGGGGATCACGTGCCGGATGTGGGGGAGGGGTGGCGGTCGGAGCTGCCTCGGGCACTGGACGAGTTGGCGGCGGCCTGGCGGGAGCCGGCGGCGTGGTCGGGGATGACCAGGGCCGGGGCCGTGGATCTGCCGGGGGCGGTGGCCGGGGCGGTGGTCGTGGACGAGCTGGTGATCCACGGGTGGGATCTCGCTCGGGCGACGGGGCAGGTGTACGAGCCGGACGAGGCCGCGTTGCGGTCGGCGCACGGGTTTCTGCTGGCGGCGGCGGAGGAGGATCCCGGGCGGGGGGCAGGGGCGTTCGGGCCCGTGGTGCCTGTCGCCGAGGGGGCTTCGGTGCTGGCGCGCGCGGTGGGGTTGAGCGGGCGGGATCCGGGGTGGACGGGGTGAGGTGATGCCTGCGGCGGCCGGCCGGTGTAGCGCGTTACGTGGGTGGGTGGGTGGGTGGGTGGGTGGTGCGGGGCCGGGGCGGGGGGGGGGGGGGCGCCCGGCCCCCCCCCCCCCCCCAAACCGGGGGGGTGGGGCGGGAGCCGGGCCGCCCCCGGCGGGCCCCCC
>NZ_JBIALD010000045.1:0-37324 GCF_042873115.1 Streptomyces sp. NPDC005017
GGTGGGGTGGGGGGGGGGGGGGGGGGGGGGGGGGGGGGGGTGGGGGGGGGGGGGGGGGGCGGGGCGGGGGGGGGGGGGCCGGGGGGGGGGGGGGGGGGGGGGGGCCGGCCCCCCGGGGGGCCCCCACCCCACTCGCACAAGAAGACTTCGACGCGGGTGGTTGGGAGAGATCGGGCGTATCGGGCGCACTGCAGGGTACGTGAGTGATGCATCGGCCCCGCAGGCCCAGCAGTGGAACCCTGCTCCTCCTGTCTGCGGGGCCGTTGCGCGCCGGACAGCCGAGCCGGCCGGCATGGTCGGCGAGCCGGCACAGGACCGAGCGGTGCTGCTCGGCTGCCGCAGGTGTAGCGGATGAGGGCCCGCTCAGCCGTCATCTGTCGTGGGGCACACGCCCCGCAAAACACAGCCGGCGAATCGACGAACGAAGAGGTCAGCCACCCCGAAGCCCCGCCGCCCAGGTCGAAGATCAAGCTAGTTGTCGATGTACCGGAACTCCGGTCCGTAGGTCTGGCCGTCGCCGCCCGGGACTTCGCGAAGCATCAGGCTCCGAGCCGGTCCCCTGAGGCCGGCCATCTTGAAGACGGCTGCGTCGAGGAGGCCGGTCGCCGTGTCCGGGTCATTGGCCTGCCAGGCGTCCTCCAGTAGGTCCAGCATCCGGCTGTACGCCTGGTTGCCCTGGTCCAGCAGGTCCTGTGTCTCGGCGTCGGGGGTCGGCTGTCCCGGCGCTGCCCAGCCGCCCTCGGGCACCGTGCCCATCGGGCGGGTGCCGGGCATCGTGATGGCGTTCCCGGTGAATTCCCACCGGTCCGGGTTCTCGGCGACCTTGACCAGCCTGCGGCCGTGGAAGAGCTCCTGGAAGACGTGGAAGTGGGCGAGCTCGTCGGCCACTCCGGGGTGCGGGTTCTGCGGCGAGGCGGAGGTGCCCTCGCCCTGCTCCTTGATCACCTCGATCATCGATGCTCTCGCCGCCCGCTATGCGCAGCCTTCAGCCGTGCTGACGACGTCGGCCTGCGCCGCCGGCTGCCGGCACGGCTGGAGGTCGCCGGCGCCCCCGCGTGGAACGCTACTGGCACCTGCTCGCCGCGATCAACGAATGGTTCGTGCCGCCCAGCCTGGCTCCGGTGTTCACGTGGTTCGCGCAGGCCCTGCGCGCCCGCACCGTGCAGCCGTCCCGCGTGGAGTGCTGTGTCAGGGGTTGTTGGGGGGTGGGTTGGTTCTTCTGATTCCTACGGCGAGTGTTGCGGCTCCGACTCCGGCTGTGACCAGGCCCGCGACCGAGGTGATGAGCGCAGGGAGGTCGGTTCCCGACCCGCCGGCGGCGGTGCTGTCGAGTTGCCCGACCAGTATGGTTTCGGTGACTGTCTGCGTCACGGGGGCGGGGGGCTCGGTGGGACCGGAGTCCTCTGGGCTGGCGGCGCTGGGGGAATTTGCGTCCCGGCTCTCGGTCGGGCTGCCGCTCGGCATGGCTGTCTGGCTGCTGCTCTCAGTGGCTGTGTGGTCGCTGGCCGGGCTGGTGGGCGGCAGTGTCGTGCTGTGCGGTTGATCGTCGCTGAGGGCGCTGAAGAGGACCGCGGCGAGCACGGCGATCCCCAGGCACAACAGGACAGCGCCGGCCCGCACCAGGCGTGATGATCGAGTCTGGCCGTGTTTTCGGCTGTCCCGCGACGGACGGTGCCCGGGTTCGCGGTGCATCACTCTTCCAGGGTGCGACACAGGCTCAGACCCTGCGAGACGACTGCGTCCGGGTGGCGCGGGCACGCAGGGCTGCTCAGGCCTCGACCGGCGTTCCGCGGCCAGGTGCCGGGCGGTTCACGCACCGCTCGACCGTGTTGCGGCGGCGGTACTGGGCCTTGTCGAAGGCCGGGGGCCGGCCACTGGCCTGTCTCCGGCGCTTGCGGTGGGCCCGCTGGTCACCGGGCTGGGCGATGGTGGCCTTGAGGCCACGCCGCCGCAGGCAGGCGCGGTTGTCGCGGCTGGAGTACTGGGTGCTCTGACCGGGAAGGTTCACCGGTCCGCCGAGGGCTCCGTACGGCAACTCGCGTGTCGTCTTCCACTTGACCGGTTGCCCTGGCGGACGGTTCGTTCACGGCCGGCGGTCTCCAGGGCGGTGGGCCATCGGCTCACCAGGCAGGGCGGATCGGTCCCGGCGGTGCAAGGAGTGTCAGGTCGGCGACGAGTTCGCTGAAGCGCGCCTGGCCCAGGACTTCTCGCCACGGTGCGACGGCAGCCCGGGCTGCCTGGTCGGCGGCGCGCGTGGCGGCCCAGCCGGTCTCGGTCAGCCCCAGGAGGCGGGCGCGGGCATCGTGCGGGTGCGGATGCCGCTCCACGTACCCCTTTCGGACCAGCTCCTCGACCAGTTGGGCGGCGGCCTGCTTGGTCACCCCCAGGTGCTCGGCCAGGTCGGCCGTGGTGGCGCCGCCCGCAGAAATGCGGGCGAAGGCGAAGCCGTGTGCGGGTCGTAGATCCTCGAATCCCTGCTGGGACACGCTGGTGTGGATTTCCTGCACCAGCTGTCCGGAGAGTGCCAGCACGAGTGCGGAGAAGGCCAGAGCGTCGTCCATGGACTTGACTATAACTCGTCAACACGCTTGTCTATATAGACAAGTAACTTGTCTAGATGGAGGTCGGAGCATGCCGTTCATCCGCAGTGACGAGGCCGTCGTACACGAGATCCACGGCGGCCGTTTCGTTTCGTACGTCCGTCCGGACACCGGCAGCCGCGACCTCGCCGCCTGGCGCGTCGAGATCCCGGCCGCAACGGCGGGGCCGACTCACACGATCAGCGACGAGGAGACCTTCTACGTCCTCTCCGGTCGCCTCCGACTCACCATCAACGGTGAGAGCGCCGAACTCCGCGCAGGTGACGCGGCAGTGGCACCCGCAGGCTCCGAACTGGCGGTCGCCAACACCACCGACCAACCCGCCCACATGTGGGTCACCACACGTGTCGGGCTCACCGCCAAACTGGCTGACGGCAACACCATCACACCGCCCTGGGCCCACTAGTGTGCTCGTGACCGCCTAGGTTCACCGGGTTCTTCAGGCCGCGGTGGCGAGGGGGCGTCCGCCCCAGCGGATGCCCTTCTCGCTTCGGACGCGGGCGCGTTCCTTGCGCTCGACGGCCAAGGACGTCGCGGTGGCGGCCGTTGGCGTCGCGCCACCGCACATGGGCGTGCAGGGCGCGGGCGTGCGGACGGGTCCAGGATCGCGAGCCTCGTCAGCGCTGCGGCCGGTACCGGGTCGGCTGCCTCCTCCCGCCGCGCCGCCCACGGGGGCCGGCGTCACGGCGGTGCGGGCAGGTCTGAGGTCGGGGACGTCGTCGGTGTCGGCGAGTGCGGCTGCGGGCGGGCTCCATCCCACCGTTACGTCGTCGGTGATCCGGCATCGGGTGGTGGTGAAGTACGCGGCCGTACAGGACGGCTGTCTGCGTCCGGCTGCCCGGCGCCGGACGCTTACGGCGTCGTCGGGCTGCTGGTCGGTCAGGGGCAGGGTGGTGTGGCTGCGGTGGAGGGCGGGGGCGGCCCGGTGGCGGCGCGGCTGCGGTTGTAGGCGATGGCCTCACCCGGGGTGGTCTCTGTCCCGGGTGCCTGCCGGCGGGCCGTCTGCCGGCGACGGACCGGCGGTAGGGCTCTGCCGGGTGGCGCCCGTGCCGGAACTCTTCGCGGGGCGGCCACGAGGGCCGTTGTCAGTGGTGGTTGGCAAGATTGCGGCCATGAATGTCACTCCTGTCACTCCGCCACGGCCGATCGACGTTGTCGCGGTCTTTCCCCAACTGGCCCCGCTGGCCCGCACGGCGACCCGCCTGCACCCCCGCCCTGGGGCGCCGACGTGGCACGACAGCTCCATCGGCGGGCCGCTGCTGTGGCCCGCCGAGGAAGCGTGGCCGCACTGCGAGGAACCGCATGAGGTGGACGGCGTCAACCCGGCCCTGTCCCCGGCGGATCTGCGGCTGGAACGAAGGATCTTCGCCGCCTCGCACGGCCGGGACCTGACTCCGGAGGAACGGCAGACTCTCGAGCGGATCCGGCCCCCTCAGAGGTATCCGGTGAGGCTGGCGGTCCAGTCGTACGACGGCCCCATGGCGATGCTGCCCCTCGCGCAGCTGTACGCACGGGATGTGCCCGACCTGAGCCCGCCGGAGGGTAAGGACCTGCTGCAGGTTCTGTGGTGCCCCTTCGATCATCCGATCATGCCCAGGACCCTGCTCTTCTGGCGTTCTGCGGCCGCCGTCACCGACATCCTCGACACGCCCCCCGAGCCGCCCGCAGTGCAGTTCGACGGCTATCTGCCGGAACCGTGCGTGCTCGAACCGGAGCAGATCACCGAGTACCCCGACCATCTGGAGCTGAGCGAAGAACTGCGGGAGCAACTCAGGCAGTGGAGTGTGCCGCAGGCGGCAGAGCAAGACATGGACCCGGACACGTACTACGACTGTGTGCTGTCCAACGCACCCGGCTGGAAGGTCGGCGGCTGGCCCGCCTGGAACTCCACCGACCCCAGCCCGCAGCCCTGCTCCGAGTGCGGCACCGGCATGGAGGTCCTGATGACCGTCGCCACGTTCGAGGAAGGGGACGACGGCGGGAACAGCTGGTCTCCGTCCCCCCACCCGGGTGCTGGACCGTACCCCGGCCACCGCGGCTACAACGCGACCGGGGTCCAGATAGGCAGCGGCTACCGGCAGCATCTGTTCGTCTGCCCGGCCAAGCCCGAGCATCCGCACATCGAGTTGATGACGTAGCCCGTCCGCAGTGTGCAGCCGGGGCGTCACGGTGCGGGCATGCCGTGACGCCGGATGTCCGCGAGGCTCAGGGTCCCGGACAACCGACGGATTTCGTTGACCTGCAGGAACGTGACCTCCGACGCGTGGAGTTGCCGCGCAGGTGAGCCCGCATTCCCTTCACGAGGATCGGTAGACGAACGTAGCCACATCCTGACGGTGCCCGACCCGCCCATGCCTGCGCTTCGTCACTCGGTGAGGCCCATTTCGTCGGTACCTCGGGTATTCCGGGAGTTCCAATACCCGTACCCACCGTTACGCCTCGCCTGCGAGCGGTTGAAACAGGAGTTCATCTCCGCGGCCAGGTTCGATGCCGCAGGTGAACGACTCCAGGCACTTGCGCCGGACAGTGCGCTGTCCGACGTGGCGTGGATGAAGGAGCAGATGAACCGCGCCAGGGTCACTTTCCGAACGGCTACCGCGAAGAGCGGCGCACACAGATGTACGCCGACGTCACCCGCGCCCTGCGCGACCTCGACCGGGCAGGGAAGCCCATCAACATGAGCCGGGTCGCAGCCGAGGCAGGAGGGTCCCGGCAGTGGCTCTACGACAGCTGGTTCCGCGAGGAGATTGAACGCCTACGCCGACGTCGCACGCGGAACCCCCCGAAGACCCGGCCCATCGGCGGGGCATCGAGCGAGGCGTCCCTACGGGCGTGGATCGAGGCGCTGCGCCGGCGGCTCAGAGAGGTTCGAGAAGAGAACGCCGGACTCCGGCAGGAACTGGCCGGAGCACTCGGGCTGCTGCGGGATTCACCCCGAAGACGTCAGGCCGACTGTTCCTTCAGGCGTCGCCAGACTCAGATACAGGTTCGGGGCCGGTCATCCTGTGGAAGTGGTTCCTGTCCCGCTCGCCGCGCACTTGAGGGCTGGTCATGTCGCCCTCGGTGGTGGGGCTGCCGTGGCGGAGACGGCGGGCGGGCCTGCCGATGCCTCTGCGACATCGGCAGGCCCTGACTCGTCCTGTCGGAGCGGATCCGTCAGAAGGTAAGGCTCCAGGAGTCGATGTAGCCGGTGTCGCCGCTGTAGTTGTCGGTCACGCGCAGCTTCCAGGTACCGTCGGCGAGGACGCTGGAGGCGTCGACCGTGAACGTGGTGATGACGTTGTCCGCGCTGTCGCTCGTGCCGAAGTCCTTGAGCAGGGCGGAGGCGCCGTTCGGGGCAACGATCTCGATCTTGAGGTCACCGCGGTAGGTGTGCTTGATGTCGACGTCGATCCTGAGGGCGGCGGGGGCGTAGCCGCCGACGCCGCTGACCGGGATGGACGAGGTGACGGTGGTGTTGTCCAGGATGCTCACGTTGGCGGTGTTGGTGAAGACGTCGCCGGTGGGCGTTCCTCCGCTGCCCGCGCCGAGGGTGGCCGCCGCGTCGGCGAGGCCGGCTCCACAGCCGCCGGAGCAGGAACCGGGCAGGGTGCGGGCGTTGGCCTTGATCGCGCTTTCGACCTGGGCCGGGGTCACGGACGGGTTCGCCTGGTACATCAGGGCGGCGAGGCCGGCGATGTGCGGGGCGGCCATGCTGGTGCCCTGGTAGGCCTCGTAGTTCTCGCTGACCGGGCCGCGGGCGCCGCTGTTCAGCGTGGACCAGATGCCGTTGGCGGAGCTGACCGCGGTATCGCCGCCGGGGGCGGTGATGTCGACGACGGTGCCGTAGTTGGAGTAGGAGGCGCGGTTGCCCTCACGGTCGGAGGCGGCCACGGTGATGACGTTGTTGCAGTTGGCCGGGTTGAAGTTGGCCGCGTTGGCGTTGCTGTTGCCGGCCGCGACGACGACGGTCGTGCCACGGTTCACGGCGGCGTTGATGGCGCTCTGCGTGCCCGCGTCGCAGGTACCGCTGCCGCCGAGGCTCATGTTGATGACGTCGGCGGGGTTGGGGTTGGCCGGCGCGCCCGCGACGTAGCCGCCGGAGGCCCAGGTGATGCCGTCCATGATGTCGGCGGTCGTGCCGCCGCACTTGCCGAGCACGCGTACGGGCTGGACGGTCGCGTTGTACGCGATGCCGGCGATGCCCTTGCTGTTGTTGGTGGTTGCGGCGATGGTCCCGGCCACGTGGGTGCCGTGCCAGGAACTGTCGTAGTTCCGGTCGGGGTAGTTGTTGCCGCACTCGCCCTGCAGCATCCAGTCGCCGGGGTCGGCGGCGTTGCTGTCGCGGCCTCCGCCGTCGTTGGCCATGAACGGGTCGGAGATGAAGTCGTACCCGGCGATCATCCTCGACGCGAGGTCGGAGTGGGCGACGTAGCCGGTGTCGATGACGGCGACCTTGACGCCCTGGCCGGTGGCCTTGTCCCAGGCACCCGGCACTCTCATCCCGGCCGTCGCCTCGAAGAGGTCCCACTGACGGTTGTACTCGGTGTCGTTCGGGGTCACGGCCGCGGCGTACATCCGACGGTCCGGGACGACGTACGCGACGTCCGGGTCGGCCTGGAAGGCGGCCATGACGTCCTGGGTGTCCTTCTTGCCCAGATCCCCGCCGAGGTCGACCAGGGCGGCTCCCGTGCCGAGACGGCGGTCGAAGTCGAGCGACTCGCCGGCCTTCTCGCCCTTGGCCTCGGCGTCCTTGGCCGCCGCGGCGTCTGACTGCGCTTCGGTGGTCATCGACTTGTAGCCGACGATGAGACGCTCGACGGGCGCCTCCACGGCCGGGGTTGTGGGGGCGGCCCCGGGTGCCGCCGGGGCATCGGTGTTCGGCGCGGCGACCGAGGTGGCGACGCCGGTACACAGAAGTGCGGTGGCGGTTGCCGCCATGAGCGATATGCGGATGCGCTGGGATCCGTACAAGGCAGTACCTCTCGAGGGTCTGGCCCGGCGGCGCGACCGAGCCCTGGATCGGTTCGGTGCATGACAAGCCGGGGTCTTCCTGTGGCCGCGTGCAGGAGGCTGGGGAGAAGAGGGCGGCCTGTGACACGGCAGCCGAAGGAGCCCCGATGCGAGCACTGTGGGGAGGTACTCGTGTCCGGATGTCGGGGGCCACGGTGGGACACGATCGACCGGGCGGGCCGAGGGCATCCGCACACGGCCCCTTCGGCCGCGCATGTCACTGGTCGCTCCGACCCGCCCACATGTGTCCGCTGCGATGCGTGTCAGGGCGACCAGTTGGCAGGGAACCTACGGCCGGAAGTGCTGGTGCGCCTATCCGGATGAGCTGCGCTACGGATACGTGAATAACCGTTGCTGAGAGCCTCAGTGGCTCTCAGCCTTCCGGGTATTTCGGCCCGGAAGGTCCGTCACGTCACCAAAGCGTGAGGGCTTCGGTTTGAGGACGGTCTCTCGTTTCCGTCTGCCGCTGGTGCGGCAGGGTTGCGCCACCTGCCCGCCCCGCCTGCGCCGTGCGGCTACGGCGGGTGGTGCGGGTCTTGCGGTCGGCTCCACGAGGCTTCGACACCGCCGGGGCGGTGTCCTGGTCTCCGGCCACTCCGGTACCAGTTACTGCGGCCGCCGCGAGGGCGGCGAGGTTGAGCGCGGCATTGGCGTCCCGGTCGATGACCAGGCGGCAGGCGTCGCATGCGTAGGTCCGGATGTGCAGCGGCAGCTTGGCTTTCACCGCGCCGCACCCGGAGCAGGTCTTGGAGGAGGGGAACCAGCGGTCGGCGGCCAGGAGGCGGCAGCCGTTGCGCCGCACCTTGTAGTGGAGCTGGCGGCGGATCTCCCCGAACCCGGCGTCGGCGATGCGGCGGGCCAGGCGCCGGCTGCGGAGCATTCCCGCGACGTTGAGGTCCTCGACCACGACGGTGCCGTACTCGCCGGCCACGGCGGTGGTGAGCTGGTGCAGGGCGTCGGCGCGCAGGTTCGCCACCCGGTGATGGACCCGGTTGCGGGCCGCGTTGGCCTTCTCCCACCGCTTCGAAGGCTGCTGCCCGGTGCGCCGGTCGGGACCGCGGCGGCGGGAGACCGTCCGGGAGGCGCGGCGCAGGCGCTTGAGCGCGCCGTCCAGATACCGCGGGTTGGCCACGGTGCGAATCTCTCCGGCACTGTCGGCCATCACCGCGAGCGTCTTGATCCCGAGGTCGATGCCGACCGCGGCGTCCGGACGGGCGACCCGGGCGAGGTCGCGCTTCACCTCGGCCTGCAAGGAGGCCAGCCACCTGCCGCGTTCGTGCCGCACGGTCGCGGACAGGATGCGGGCCGTCCCGGCCTGGACGCGCGCGAGGAGCTTCCCGGTGGGCTCATGCGTGCGGATGGTGCCGAGGCGGGGCAGGGTGACGTGCCGGCCGTCGGTGTCGACGCGGATGGTGCCGGTGGTGAACCGGCAGGCCGGGCGATCCTTCCGCTTCGACTTGAACCGCGGCGCGCCCATGCGGGCCCCCTTGCGCCTGCCGTTCTTGGACTTCGCGTAGTTGTCGAAGGCGGCCGACGCGTTCGCCAGGCCGGTGCAGTACGCCTCCTTGGAGTTCTCCTGCCACCAGGCGGCGAACCGCGGGTCGGTGTGCTTGGCGGCGTTGAACGCCTTCCGCAGCGCGGGCAGCGACCACGGCCGCCACTTTGTGAGCCCCGCCTCGGGGATGCCGTACGACTCCTCGGCCCTGCGCTGCCACCACGAGGCGGTGACCCAGGCGATGGCCCAGTTGTACGCGGCCCTGGCGGCGCCGCAGTGCGAGCGCAGCGCGCGCTCCTGCCCGGCGTTCGGGTCCAGTGCGAACCGGTACGCCTGCACCACGCACCCTGGCTGCGGCCGGAACCTCTTCACCCGGCGTCCTCGCCGGTCGCCACGGCCACCGCACGCTCGGCCCGGCTCTTCGCACCACGGCGCCCGTACAGCCGGGCGCACATCGAGGTGAGGGCTTCGGTGATGTCCCGGATGAGGTCGTCGGTGGTCTCGGCGGCATCGAGGACGACCAGGCGCCGTCCGGAGGCCGAGAGGACCGCTTCGAGGTGCTCGACGCCGAACCGGGCCAGCCGGTCACGGTGCTCGACCACGATCACCGCCGCCTGCGGGTCGGCCAGCAGCCGGTACAGCTTGCGCCGGCGCCCGTTCGGTCCCGACCCGGCCTCGGTCACGATCTCGGCGATCGGCAGGCCGAGCCCGGTGGCTCCTTGGACCACGCGGGCGATCTGCCGGTCGAGGTCGGCTTTCCGGTCTGCCGAGGAGACCCGGCAGTACGCCACCACCCGCCCGGACGGCTGGACGGCGGGTTCGTCGACCAGCCACGTACCGGACGGCGTCTGGCGGACCGGGACCGGCATACGGCCCTCTTTCGCCCACGTCCACGCGGTCTGGTAGTGCACGCCGTTGCGTGCCGCCCACTCGGAAAGCTTCACACGATCACAATAGCAGCAGAGAAAGGCTGAGATTCACTGATGGAACACGCAACAGTCGGTAGCCCACCGTCCGCCGCGTGACGATTCCGGTTACCCGCTGTTCGGGGTGCCGGTCAAGGAGGCCGACGTCGGCGATGTGTCGATGAGCGCAGCCAGTTACCTTCTCGATGTGGTGCCCAGTTTGCGCATCGCCCGTGCGACGTGCTGCTCGACCGTCCGCGGTGAGAGGTGGAGCGTCGTCGCTATCTCCCGATTCGTCAGACCGGAGCCTGCCAGTTCGGCCACCTCATGCTCACGCGGCGACAGTCGGTCGCCGTACGAGGGGCGCCCCGGCTGGCGCGCCGCCTCCTTGACCGGCTGGTGCGAGCGGAGCAGGGCGCGGGCCCGGGCGGCGTCCCACACGGCCCCGAGGTCGGTGAACTGTCCTATGCAGTCGATCAGGTCCGCCACGGCCCGCGGCGTCTCCCCCGCGTCCCCGGCCTCCGCGCTCCGGCCGGCCGCATCGGTGTCGTCGGCGGCTCCCAGGGCGCATCGGCCCGCGGCTTCAGCGGTCAGGGCCTGCAAGTACGGGCTCGGCACCGACGCGTAGACGGCGGACGCCTCCCGGTACAGCGGGCCGGCCTCCGACAGCCGCCCCTCCACCTCGGCCAGGGCCGCACGACACCAGATCGCCGCCCCTGCCGCCACGGGGGCGTCGCGGTCTCCGACTCCCGCGGCGAACTCGCCGATCAACTGCTTCGCCGCCCCGTGGTCGTCCGAACGGGCGAGCGCCTCGACAGCCCAGGGTGCCAGGTCCGCCGCCCACACCCAGATCTTCTTCTGCCGAGCCCTCGCCCACGCCTCGCGTGCCTCCTGGGCGGCGGCGGACACTTCCCCGCGAGCCAGCGCCAGCCGGATCAGCGCACCCGAGGTGGCGGCGGCGAGCGGCGGCGCAGCCTGGTCGCGGGGTACGGAATCGCCGCCGAGCCACGACAGCGCCGCGTCCCATTCTCCTCCGGCAAGCGCCAACAGCCCGCGCACCAATCGGGCGTCAGCACTGATCACCGGCATGGCCTCGGTGGAAGCCACGAAGCTCTCACACCGTTCCGCCAGGCCGCCCCAGCGCCCGGTGACCCAGTCGAGCCTCAGCCTTGTACCGAGTGCCGTGTGTGCGGTGTACGGGGCGCCGCTTTTGTCGGACAGTTCGATCCCCTCGGTGAGCAGTTCCAGTGCCCGCTGCGGATGGCCGAGCCATACAGCGGAGTCCGCCGCGTTGCACAGGCCGCGAGCCGCGTGCAGCCGGGACCGGGGGTCGGCGGTGTCCGTGGGCAGTGCCTCGGCGAGTTCCCATGCCTGGTGGTCTCCGCAACTCATCGCGAGGCTTGCACGGTTGGCGGCCACCGCCGAGCGTGCCACGTCGTCACCGCTCTTCTCGGCCGCTCTGGCCGCTTCCGCCAGCCACTCCCGGTGAACGTCGACGGAGAACCTGGGCCAGTGGGGCATGACCAGGGCGGACATGGCCCGGGCGGCGAGGTCGGGCCTGTCTTCCCACAGTTCCGCAGCCGCCCGCTCCAGCTCCTGCCAGCCCCTGTCGTTCATGCCGAGCTGGTTGCACAGCAACAACCCCAGGTCGAGACGGAGCTCCCCCCGAACAGCGGCGGGGAGAGCCGTGTCCTCGATGATCTGGGTCAGCGCCTGCACCGTCTGGTCGGAGCGCAGTCCGACGACGGCACTGCGCGCCAGTATCGGGGCGAGCCGTGCTCGCATCCCGGGAGGTACGGCCGGAGTCGCGAGGGTGTTCTCCAGAAGGGTCACGGCCTCTTGATGCCGTCCCGCCTCGGCCGCCTCCTCCGCGGCCCGCTCGACGGCCCGCAGCCAGCCGCGCAGCCGCCCGCCGGCCCTGCGGTGCCTGGCCACCGACGCCCACGGGACGGGCCGACGGTGCCCGAGCACGTCCGCCGCCCTCGAATGCAGCTCCTGCCGCACAGGGCCGGCCACGGTCTCACGCACGGCGTCGCCGGCGAGCGGCACGGGCAGGCCGTAGCCGTCGCTCCACTCGGTGAGGGCCGCACCGGCCAGTGCGGCGAGCAGCGCCTGCCTGCCGGCGGAACGGTCGAGTCCGGAGACGGCGATCAGTTCATCGCGGCCGACGGGCTCAGCCAGGACTGCCGCGGCCCACACGATCGGCCGGTGCTGCGGCAACAGCCCAGCGGTCCTGCCCAGGCTCAGGTCGGCCAGCCGGACGGGCACGCCCGCGGCATCGACGTCGGCGGCCGTGCACCACCGCCCGGTGCTCTCCCGGAGCACCACAAGCAGATCGTCCACCACCTGCGGCATACCGCCGGAGCGTTCGTGGAGACGCGTCACCGCCTCGTCGGTGCAGCGGTCGCCGAGCGCGGCGGCGGCGACCCGGCGGACCTCATCGGTGTTCCACGGCCGGATATGATGCCGCAGAACGGTCAACCCCGAGGGATAGCGGGGCGGGACGGTGCCCAGCGGCAGGCCGGGGTCGGCAAGTTCCTCAGGGCGGTAGGTGAGGACGGCCGCCAGACCGGGCCGCGGTCGTTCCAGCAGAGCACGGATCATGCCGAGTTCCTCCGCGTCCGCCCGGTGGACGTCCTCCACGGCGACCAGCACGGGCCCGTCCACGGGCAGCTCCAGCGGCGCAGCCGACTCGCCGCACACCCGTCGCAGACAGCTGACCCGGTGGGCCTCCGCGAGCACGACCAACTCCTGGACAAGGCTGGTCTTCCCCGTGCCGGCAACGCCCTCGACCAGAACGACCACCGGAGTCGAGTCGTCACCCACGAGCGTGCGCCGCAGCCGACGGCTCCAAAAGGATTCGTCTCCCGTCACCATGCCGCCCATCCTCCGACATTCTGTAGGAATGACTGGTTCAGCCTGATCTAGCGCGGAACCCCGGGCGTTGGCGCCCGGGAGGAAGCGCTTCTCTGGATCGCTCTGACCCGCGGGGACCCACGGGCCTGCACTGTTGACCTCAGCCAGGTCGCTTCTGGTTCTCGATGTACTCCCTGATGATCTCCAACGGTGCTCCGCCGCACGAGGCGGCGAAGTACGAATTGACGAGGAGCTTCTCAGTAGAAGGTCACAGGGCGGCGACGAAGTCGGATCCGTACAGGCCGAGAGACGCGCGCCTTCGAGCCCTCGGTTCAGAACACGGGCCGACGGCTCATGCCGGCGAGTCGCGGTCATCACCGTTGCGCCCGAACGGAGAGCCCTCTGGGAGACCGCCCCTTCTGATCTCGGCGCAACTCGCCTTCCCCAACGCCGACATCAGCCGCATGCCCGGGGTCCCGCCGAGCCGGCTGAGCACGACGATCACGCTCGGTACCTCCGGCTCCTCAGGGAGGTTCGGGTTGCCCCCTCGGGCAGTGTCGGTGGCGTCGGTGTGCTGCTGACACGGCATGAATGGTCCCGGTCGGCGCCCGCCGCCGGGCACGTGAGCCCACGAGCGGTCGTGGGCTACGGAGGAAGAAGGCGCGGACGGGGGAAGAAGGCTCGCGGCGGCGCACAGGGCCTGGATCGCCTTCGGGAACGAGATCGGGTTCTCCGTGGTCATCCGCGGAGCCACCGATCGGGGGTGGGAGGCCGGGTGAGCGAGACGCACGAGTCAGTGGAGGAGCCCGGTGGCCGTGCGAAACCGTCGGCCGCGTCGGACGAGCAGTCCGTGGCGGTGCCGGTCAAGGCTCCGGGCGAACATCTGTCCCGGCCCCTCTGGCGCCCTGCAGGGCGATCACGGCCCGCACGATCGTGCCGTCGGCTGAGCACCGTACGGACCTGGTCACGCAGTACGCGTCCACCAGCGTGAGTCCACGACCGAACGCGGCGTCCATGTCGACCGCCTCGCGGCGCGACACGCGCCGCTCTCGCCATTGTCCGCGGTCGCCCACCTCCACAGTCAACGAGGTGTCGTCCGCCTCGAAGCTCATGGTGAGGTCAGGGCTGCCGCTGTGCAGCACCACATTGGTCGCCAGTTCGCTGACGACCAGAGTGAGCGCCTCCTCCACCGCTTCGGACAGTCGGCAGGCGCGAGCAACCGTCTGGGCGAGTCGGCGCAACCGGGGCACGGCAGCAGACGTCGTCGGCCAGCCGGTCACGGCCAGGAAACGCCCGAAGCAGGGTGAGACGCGCTCATACCGTTGCCCTTCCATCGGCAACTCGGGCGGAGCGGGGAAGACGCCTAAGGGTTTCGGACTCATCACGCTTCTCACACGGGACTCCTGCCTGCGCGGCCGGCCCAGGCAGCGGCTGGGCCCCCTCGGCCCAGCGGCCGGGAGTGGCCTTACGTGCTCCACGGTGCCCAGTGGCCGGATCCCGTCACAATCAGGGCAGCGTAAGTACGGATACGTAAACAAGCCGGTGCTACTCGTGAATGCGGCATGACGAATCGTTGAAACGTCCCCTGCGATCGCGGGCACCGGGAGCCTGAGACGTGAGTGCTGTCGCGGCTCCGAGCGGACCGGGGCGAACCTCGCCGGGGGCCCGAGAGGCCCGTCCACGTGCGCCGACAGCATCTGAGCAGCGCTGTCCCGGCAGGGAGGGTTCTGTCCGCGGAGTCACGTCCGCGGACAGTGGCGCACTGACGGGCACGCGGTGCCCCCGCCCCTCTTCGCGGAACGCAACCACGTCGTGCCCCTGGCACCTATCATCGCGGCGCGGCCCTGGCGACACGCCGACCCCGACAGGAGTGGTCATGCCCGTCAACGGAACAAGCTTCCAGCAGCCCGGTGGTGAGGGCGGTGACGCGGCGGCGCCGTGGGCGGAGTTCGGGCAGCAGGTGAAGTACCTCCGCCGACGGTCAGGTCTGACCCAGCGACAGCTCGGTGAGCGGGTCGGCTACCACCACAGTCTGATCAGCAGGTGGGAGAGCGGCACGCGTGAGCCCATGCCCGGTGCCGTGGACAGTCTGGAGCGGGCCCTCGACGCGCACGGGACGCTGTCACGGCTCGTCGCGCGGCCCCCGGCACATCTGGGACCGGTGCGGCAGGGAAACTTGGGCGCCGGCTTCTTCTCGCCCCTGCCGGGCAGCGTGTGGCGGCATCAGATACCGGCGTCCCTGGAAGGCGGCTGGCCGGCCCTGCTGCCCCAGGGTACGTGTCCCCTGCACGCCCAGAGCGTCTGTGACGTGCCGTCCTTCGGAGAACTGCCCCTGCTGCTGGGCCGGATGCGAGCGGCGGGCATGACCGCCGCGCCGCCTTCGGCGGATCCCGAGGTGCTCCATGTCCTGATCGCTCTGCTGCTCCGGTGCGAACGGACCGCTGCGTACTCGACCTCGAGCACGTTGCTCGGCACGGTGGAGCACGTCCTGGGCGACCTCGTCGCCTGGGCCGGGGCGGCCGACGCGGCAGGGCGGTCCGCTGCCGTGCCGCTGCGGCTGGCCGCGCACTTCGCCCAGCTCGCCGGTCGGCTGCGGATGCACTGGGGGCAGGGAGCGCTGGCGATGGCGTGGGTCTGCCACGGGTTGCGTTGGGCCGAGGCGGGCGGCGACGTAGGAGTGCAGGCGACACTGATGACGGATCAGTGCACGCTCGCCAGGCTCGACGGCGACGGCGCCTCCTCGCTGTTGTACGCGCGGGCCATCGGCACGCTCGGTGCGGGGCGTGGCTGGATCACCACGTTGTCACACATGTACCAGGCCCGCGGTCACGCGGTGCTCGGTGACGGGGCGGAGAGCAGGCGGCAGGCGGATCTGAGCCGTCGGCGTCTGGAGCGGCTGGACGAACGTGATCTGGCCGAGGCGCCCTGGCTGGCCGCCGGCCAGGGGCAGTTGCGCATGGAGGCCACGGTCGCCGGCGGGTTGCGGGACCTGGCCGCGGTCACCGGCGACCGGGCGACCGCCCGCAGCGCGGCCCGCTCCGCGGCGCGGGCACTGGAGCAACTGCCGGACGGGATGCTGCCCACACAACTGCTGCTGACGGTACGGCTCGCGGACTCGCACGCCTGCGCGGGCGACCTGGACGCCGCGCTCGAGCTGGCGGGGACGGTGGTGGACCAGGCCGCGTCGGCCCGACGGCGGACCATCTCACAGGAGTTGGAGGGACTGCGGGCCCGTCTCTTCGGAGTCTGGGGCGGGCTGCGCGAGGTGCGCGAGTTCGATGAGCGGATGCGGACCGCCATGGGCGCGTCGTCGCTCTGAGGCATCCCGAGGTCGGACCGCACGGCCGGTTCGAAGCCGGTCGGAAGGAGAACGGACGAGCGCTCCGGCCGTGCGCGCACGGCCGGCCACCGGAAGCGTCGGGGCCGGCCACTCCATCCTGTACGCGCACGGCCGGCCACCCGGGTCTCCGCGCCGGTCGCTTCAGCCGACGAGGTCCTGACCCGGTCGTACGATGCATGCCCGTGGAATCCGACAAGCCCGCGACCCGGCCGTCTGCTTGAAATCCGCCACGGCCGCACCCGGCGGCTCCTCGGTGAGCCGTCTTCCTGTCGGTCCCCGGCCCGGCCGGCTCGGCGAAACGTTCCGGCAAGGCCTGGCGCGAGTGTCCGTCTATCGGTCGGTGTTTGCCGCGCTTTGACAAGAGGCTGTCCGGCGGGCGAACTCCGTTGACCGTGCGGACGGCTGATGTGAGTGTTCTGCCGCTCAGGCATGAACATGACCGCCGTCGGCCCCTCAAGGCCGAGGTCCGGAACCTCCCCCACTCGTGTTCCGTGCCATCAAAGGGTGTTCAGGGCCTGGGCGTTCCTCGGCGTTCGCCGCCGGGAGCAGCACGTCTCCCCACCACCTTTTGCTAGGAGCACTGGTGAAACGAAGAATTGCCGTGGCCGGCCTCTCCATGGTCGTGGCCCTGGGAGCGGCGGCTCTGCCCGCCGCTTCCGCCGCTCAGGCGGCAGCCCCCGCCCCGGCCGCCGCGAAGGCGGAACCCAAACCCGTGGACCGCGCGATAGCCGCCGCGGACAAGGTCACCGCCAGCGGCTTCGACGCTCTGGCCAAGGGGCCCCAGGAGCGCTACGACCGCCGTATGGTCACCCCGTGGCTCAAGGGGCTGTACTCGGTGGCGTACGAGCGCACCTACCGGGGGCTGCCCGTCGTCGGTGGCGACGCCGTAGTCCTCGCGGACGGCGACGGCAAGGTCCGTGCCGCGCGTTCGGCCTCCGACGTGAGGATCTCGGTCGACACCAAGTCCAAGATCAGCGCGGTCGCCGCGGCGCGGACCAGCCGGGCGAAGCTGAAGAAGGCCGACCGGACCGACTCCCAACGCCTCGTCGTCAAAATCCAGGACGACAAGGCAAGGCTCGCCTGGGAGACCGTCGTCACCGGCACCACGGACTCAGCCGACGCGCAGGAAAGCCGGCTCCACGTCTTCGTCGACGCCGGCACGGGCAAGGTCCTCGACACGTACGACGACGTGCGCGAGGGCAACGGCACCAGCGAGTGGAACGGCCCGAGTCCGCTGCCCATCACCACCGGTCAGTCCGGCGGCAGCTACCAGCTCAGCGACCCGACCCGCCCCGGCCTGAGCTGCTCCGACTACAGCACCGGCGCCGTGTTCAGCGGCACCGACGACAACTGGGGTACCGACAGCGCGAGCAGCAAGGAGACCGGCTGCGTCGACGCCATGTACGGCGCCCAGAAGCAGTGGGACATGCTCGGCGCCTGGCTCGGCCGCAACGGCCACAACGGCAACGGCGGCAGCTGGCCGGTCAGGGTCGGGCTCAACGACGTCAACGCCACCTGGAACGGCACCAGGGTCACCATCGGCCACAACCAGGCGAACAAGTGGATCGCCTCCCTGGACGTCGTCGCCCATGAGTACGGGCACGGTATCGACCAGTACACACCGGGCGGCGCCAACAACGAGAACGGCCTCGGCGAGGCCACCGGCGACATCTTCGGCGCACTGACCGAGGCCTACGCCAACCAGCCCGCGCCCTACGACACCCCGGGCGACTACGAGGTCGGCGAGATGATCAACCTCGTCGGCAGCGGGCCGATCCGCTACATGTACGACCCCTCCAAGATCGACGATCCCAACTGCTACTCGTCGTCGATCCCGACCACCGAGGTGCACGCCGCCGCCGGTCCCCTGAACCACTGGTTCTACCTGCTGGCCGAGGGAACCAGCCCCGGAGGCGGCAAGCCGTCCAGCCCCACCTGCAACAACACCACGCTCACCGGTGTCGGCATCCAGAACGCCGGAAAGATCTTCTACGGCGGCATGCTGCTGAAGACGAGCGGTATGACCCACAAGCAGTACCGCACCGCGACCCTCACCGCCGCCAAGAACCTCGACGCGACCTGCGGTCTGTTCAACAAGACCAGGGCCGCCTGGGACGCCATCAGCGTGCCGGCGCAGTCCGCCGACCCGGCCTGCACCGGCACTCCGGCCTCCGACTACTCCATGGCCGTCGGCCCCTCCTCGGGCAGCGTCCAGCCGGGCGGCTCCACCACGGCGACCGTCTCCACGACCGTGACCAGCGGCAGCGGCCAGTCCGTCGCGCTGACGGCCACCGGGGCTCCGGCCGGCGTCTCCGTCTCCTTCAGCCCCTCGTCGGTGACCTCGGGCAACAGCTCCACCATGACGGTGTCCACCACCGCCTCCGCGGCGCCCGGGACGTACACCCTCACCGTCCAGGGCGACGGCACCCAGGCCGACCACACCGCGCAGTACACCCTGACCGTCGGCGGGGGCAACCCCGGCACCGGCGCGCCTGACATCGACCTCGCCAGGGTCAAGGCGCACCTGGCCGAGTTCCAGGCGATCGCGGACCGCAACGGCGGCAACCGCAGGGCGACCGGCGCCGGTTACACCCAGTCGGTCTCCTACGTGAAGGGCAAGCTCCAGGCGGCCGGCTACACCGTCACCGAGCAGGCCTGCACCTCCGGCTGCACCAGCGGCGCGGGCGTGAACCTGATCGCCGAGTGGTCCAAGGGCGACGCGACCAAGGTCTACATGTTCGGCGCACACCTCGACAGCGTCTCCTCGGGCCCCGGCATCAACGACAACGCCTCCGGGTCCGCGGCCCTGCTGGAGACCGCGCTGACGCTCGCACAGAAGAACCCGAACATGCTGAACCGGGTCCGGTTCGGCTGGTGGACCGACGAGGAACAAGGTCTCAACGGCTCCGACTTCTACGCCAGGACCCTCACCTCCACCCAGCGGTCGCAGATCAAGGCGTACTACAACTTCGACATGATCGCCTCCACCAACGGCGGCTACTTCATCAACCACATCACCTCGGCCGCCGCCGCGCCGATGAAGGCGTACTGGGACTCCCTGAACCTGGCACCCGAGGAGAACACCGAGGGCGCGGGCCGCAGCGACGACTACTCGTTCGAGCAGTACGGCATCGCGACCTCCGGCTACGCGATGGGCGCCAGCGCCACCAAGACGTCGGCGCAGGCCGCCAAGTGGGGCGGTACGGCGGGACGCGCGTACGACCCGTGCTACCACTCGTCCTGCGACACCACCGCCAACGTCAACGACACCGGGCTCAACCGGGCGTCCGACGGCATCGCCTACACCCTGTGGAAGCAGGCGGTCGACCCCGGGGTGCCGGCCAACGACTTCTCCGTCTCGGCCGCCCCCTCCTCGGGCACGGTGAACCCGGGTGCCTCCACCACGGCCACCGTCGCCACCAGCACCACCAGCGGCTCGACGCAGACGGTCCAGCTGTCCGCGACCAACGCCCCCGCCGGCGTGGCCGTGAGCTTCGCGCCGTCGTCCGTCACCTCCGGCGGCAGCTCGACCATGACCGTCACCACGGCGGCGTCGACGGCACCCGGCGTCTACACGCTCACCGTCCAGGGCACCGGGGCCTCGGCCACCCACACGACGACGTACACACTGACCGTGAACGGCACCGGCTCCTGCGACACCGGCCAGAAGATCGTCAACGGCGGATTCGAGAGCGGCACATCGCCGTGGACGGGCGACACCGGCTCCATCGGCGCCCACAGCGCCCAGCCGGCGCGCACCGGCACCCGCTCCGCGTGGCTCGTCGGATACGGCAGCAGCGCCACCGAGACGGTCAACCAGTCGGTGACCGTACCGGCAGGCTGCACCAAGGCCACGCTCACCTACTACCTGCACATCGACACCGCTGAGTCCGGATCCACGGCCTACGACGTCTTCCGCGTGAAGGTGAACGGCACCACGCTCGCCACCAAGTCCAACGTCAACGCCGCGAACGGGTACGTCCAACAGACCGTCGATCTGAGCTCCTACGCCGGGCAGCAGGTCACGGTGACCTTCACGGCCACCGAGGACTCCTCCCTGCAGACCAGCTTCGTCATCGACGATGTGACGCTCCAGGGAAACTGACCACCTGATCACGACATGAGGGCCACGCCGGACGTGGCGGCCCCGAACTGATCCGTATGGCGTGTGACGGCGGCTCACAGGACCACGAGGTCCTGGGAGCCGCCGTCGTCGTCCGAGGACCCCGTACCGGACTGCGCAGCAGGCCTGTACGGAACCGATCCGGCGTCAGCCGCACGCGCTGATCCTGCCGGTCAGGGCGTCCGGCCCGGAGCGGGCAGCGGCACGGGTGTGCCGAACCGCACCAGGACACCATGCGATGTGCTTGGTGCGTCCGGCCAGGCGCTCGCGGAGGTTGCGGGCCTCGTTCTCGGCGAAAGCGCGTGCGGCGCGTTCCTCGGCGAGCTGGGTGCGCAGCCCGGTCACGTCGCTGGGGCTGGGGGCGTCGTACGAGCGGTGTGGGGGGCGCCTTTTCACCCACCGCGCAGCCACCACATGAGCGCCGCCCCCATGGCATAGCCTGCCGCTGTCGCGATTCCCCGCACTGCACCGAACAAGGCGGTGCGGCTCAGTCGGCGCGTGGTTGAGTTCTTCTGCTTCTTCCGCTTCACGGTGTTCCTTCCTGGCGATTCGATGCGGTGAAGGGAGCGTGACCGGGGCGGCTGTGCGATGTCCCAACGTGCGGGCGATGCGGGGGAGTCGGAGCTACGCTGCAGGTCGGCGCCCCGTCCGCACAGCGCAATGCGGGAACGGCGGGGGCGGGAAGGTGCCATGACGACCAGATCGGGCTTATCGGCGCTGCAGGAGGCACTGCGGGCGCTGGAACGCAGCGGTCGGGCCGCGCGTCGTTCCTGTGGCCTGCCGGACTCCCGGAGCGAAGCCGCGCGGGAGGTCGGCAAAGACGGTCAAGGTGGCCGTCTTGACGCCCGCCGTATCAGTTCGTGGCTGGACCCGGAACAGGGCCGTGCGCCGCGTGACGCCGACCAGGTGTGGGCACTGGTGCGCGTGTGGGCCCGATGGGCGGGTGACCGCACCCAGCGGCGCGTCTACTGGAACAAGCTCGTCGAGGACGCGCAGCCGATCAAGGGAGAGCCAGCAGCCAGGTCCGCCGGCTCTCCTTGGCTGGGCCGCGTGGTGGGCACGTTGAGGGACGAGGACGCTCTCGGTCTGGAAGTCCATCCGGCGATCGAGGGCGGTACCGGCCCCCTGCCGCCCTACCTGCCCAGACCACATGACCAGGCGCTGCGCGACGAGCTCAGGGCTGCCGACGAGCACGGGGGACTGGTCGTCCTTGTCGGCGGATCCTCGTTCGGTAAGACGCGAGCGTGCTGGGAGGCGGTCCGCGAGTTACTGCCGGACTGGCGGCTGTGGCACCCCCTGACCCCCACACGATCCGAAGCGCTGATCGCGGCGCTGGCGGACGAGCGTCTGGGACCGCGCACCGTCGTGTGGCTCAACGACGCCTGGCAGTACCTGGGCATCGATGCGGGCGGAGAACGGGCTGCCTCCGCCATGCACGCACGCCTTCAGCGCCGCGTCGACGCCCCCGTACTCATCCTGGGCTCGATGTAGCCGGACCAGTGGGACCGGCTGAGCCGTGTGGGCAGCGACCGTCCGGCCGCCGCGGCTCTCCTGCGCCTTGCACGCCGTATCGTGGTGCCCGCGGCCTTCACGGATCGGCAACTCGACGGGCTCGCGGCCGCGTGGGAGAAGGACCCGCGGCTGCGTTTGGCTGTACGGCTTTCTGGCGGGCGGGTCACCCAGTATCTTGCCGGAGCGCCGGAACTGGAGGCACGCTACCGGCAGGCGGACGAAACCGTCCAGGCCGTCGTCCACGCGGCCGTCGATGCCCGCAGACTGGGGCACACCGCGCCACTGCCCGGACCGTTCCTGCGTGACGCCGCTGCCGCCTGCCTGCCGGAGGATGTGTGGGCCCAAGTGGAGGCCGACTGGTTCGACTCCTCGCTCGACTACCTTTCCCGGCCCTGTCGAGGGGTACCCGGCATCCTCATCGAGTACCGGCCCCGCACCGGCGAACTCTCCTCGGGGCGAACCGACTACCGCTCGGCCGCCTATCGTCTGGCCGACTACATCGAGCAGGTCGGCCGCCGTGAACGCGGCCCCGCCTTTCCCCCGGCAGGCTTCTGGGACGCCGCCGCCCGCACCGTGGCCGACACCGACATGCTGGGACAGCTCGCCGAGCAGGCGGCCAAGCGACTGCGCTACGGAGTCGCTGCCCGGCTGTTGCACAGGGCGGCACAACAGGGCAGCACGTCGGCGTACGCCCGCCTCGCGCAACTGTGCTGCGCCTGGCGTGACTACGACGGCGCTGAGGTCATGGCCACCCGGGCCGCCGAGGAACAGCACGTCACGGCGGCCTTGTGTCATGTGGCGGCGGCGATTGCCGCGGCAGGGGACACCGCCCGCGCGGCACGGCTCTACGAACGGGCGGCGGAACACGGCGACAGCGAGGCACTGAAGGCGCTGAGTCGCCTCTGGGCGAGGGCCGGAGAGCCGGAGAAGGCGGATGCGGTGAAACGGGCGGCGGCACGGTCCGGGACCGCCTCGGAGCCAAATGTGTCGGCAGGACGGCGTGGTAATGCGGCCATCTCGGACACGGTGGACCTGTGGCGGGCAGGACACCGCGCCGTCGCCGAGAAGGCCGCGCACGACGCCGACGGCGGGTGGACGCTGTCCGCGCTGGCGCAAGCCGCGGTCGACGAGGGCGATGCGGAGGCGGCCGAGCGTCTCTACCGGGCCTCCGCCGCCCGCGGCGGCTCCTACGCCCTACGTGACCTGACGGCCGCACTCTGGCGGTTCGGAGACCGCGCGGGCGCGGAGGCAGCAGCCCGTGATGCGGCCGTGGCGGGCAACATCTACCCGCTGCGCGGCCTGGCGGACCAGCTCTACAGCGCCAGAGACCTCGAAGGCGCCGAGCGGCTCTACCGCGAACTGGCCGAACGCGGCGACGCCGTGGCACGCTCGCTGCTGGCCGAGATGAATGTTGACGCCATCGAGCCCGAAGCGGCCCTGGCAGCGGCTCGCAACGGCGACTGCGTGGAACTGCGGGTACTGGCAAACCGCGCCCTGTTGTGCGGCGACTACGACCTCGCCGAACAGTTCTACCGTGAGCTGATGGACGACGATCCAGTGGACGCGCTGCTCCACATCGCCATCGCGCGGGCGAGGGCGGACGACCTGGCCGGCGCGGAAAGCGCGGCGCGCGCTGCCGCAGAACACGGTGATGCGCAGGCCCTGAGCATTGTCGCCCGCGATGCGAATCTCCGCGGTGACGTCCGAACGGCGGAACGACTCGACCGTGAACACAACGACTGGGCGGGCTCCTCCAGTCCCGAGAGCATCGCACAGTACCTGCCCGAAGCGCAGGCCGAGCAATTGCGCCGCTACGGCCTGGAGCCGGACGGTGCGCTCAGCCCACCCTGGTCCTGCGCCGAGCTTCCGCCGGCGTGACAGTGCGGGGCCGACACCGGAACAACTCGTTCGGCCGACGACTCTTCACGGCTTTCAGGGCGCCGCGGCCATGAAGGACGCCCTGGCCACCACCGTGATCACCCTGCCCGGCCAGCTCCGCCGGTCACTGACCTGGGACCGCGGCACGGAGCTGGCCGCTCACGCCCAGCTCACGGTCGAGACCGGGCTGCCCGTCTACTTCGCAGACCCACACGCCCCCTGGCAGCGGGTTTTGAACGAGAACACCTATTGGTGCAGCCTTGGCGGGCCGGGCCTCTTCGACGGGAGAGGTCCGGCGGGATCGTCGGGTGACTCGGAGAACAACGGGCTGTTGCGCCAGTACGAACACCCCCCGCTTCGCCTGCCGGGTCCCCAGTGCCGCCGGGCCGGGGCAGAGCGGGTGCGCCGGGGTGCTCAGCCGGTCTGCCCCTGGAGGACCTGGCGGGCGATTCTCCGCTGCCTGTCCCGCAGCGCGGTGCGTTCCTTGAGCACGTCGGGGTGATCGTCGAGCCAGCGCTGCTGCATCACGGCGAGTCTGGCGTAGGCGGTGCGCAGGTATCCGGTGTCCTGCTTGCAGTGGACGTCCGCCCTGGTTGCGGGGTGGGTGCGGATGTCCGCGTCGGGCGGCAAGGCTCTGATCAGGTCGAGGGGGTCTTTGGCCTGGACGCGGTTGGTGAGCATGCACTGCCGCCAGTTCTCGTTCGCCTCGCGGAAGAGGGGGTCGTGCTTGAGCCACCTGAAGGCTGTCTGCTCCCCTTCGTTGAGCTGCATCCGCAGCTCCGTCCACCGCACCCGGCCGTCGCCCAGCATGTGCTTCTCCGCCTCGGCCTGGCAGCCGCTCGCCGGCATGGTCACCTTGAGCAGCTTGCCCTTGACGGAGATCTCGTTTCCGGGTTTGCCGTAGAGGGCGCGGTTGAAGCCTTCTCCTTGCGGCTGCTCCGGTGGCGCCTGCGTCTGGCTGTCCGCCCCGATTTCTTCGAGCGTCTCGAGACCGAACGGAGTCGGGCGGGACACCGCCGCGTCACCCGCCTTCGCCACGGGAGCGGGCTTGAGGGTGAATCCGCGCTCGGCCATGCAGGCGACGAGGACCTGTTGCTGGGCGGTCGCGATCTGTTCGCCGCTCTGGGTCCAGGCGTAGAGCTGGGTGTAGATCGGCGGACGCAGGCCTTGTTCGGCCAGTGCGGCCGGGGACGGCGGACGATGGGGCCGGGGTTCGGGGTTCTGGGCCCTGGCGTCGGCGAGCGCCCAGATCGTTGCGCCCACAGTGGCGGTCAGGACGCAGGCGGCGATGTGTCGGCGAGTGCCGTGGAAGCTCAGTGCCATGTGAATCCTGTCGAGGTCCGAAACGTGCGGGCCCGGTTTGCTCCGGGCCCGCACGTTCACCGAGGTCAGAAGCAGTCGGTCGACGTCCGGCCCGGGAGCGTCAGCCGGCTGGCCCGGTTTCGGAGGTTGGAGGGCAGCGGATCGCCGTTCTGCTTGCCCGCCTGGTCGACGGTGGAGGCGGAGTCGACGTAGTGACCAGGGTTCAGGCAGAAGAGGAAGCCCGTTCCGTTGGTGTTGTCCCAGAAGTGGCTCTCGTAGTTCCCGGTGCTTGAATTGCTGGCCGAGTAGACGTTGTTGTTGACCGGGAAGTTGCGACCGACCCCGCTCTTGTTGTACTCGTCGAAGGTGTCGTTGGAGAAGTCCGGATCGGAGTTGAAGAAGGACTGCCGTGCGGACTTGATGTCGGTGTAGAAGACGCAGTGGTGGCCGGGGTCGCAGTTGGGGCCGGCGGCCGAGGGGGACGCGCCGACCAGTCCGAGCGTGGCGGTCATGGCGGCCACTCCTGCGACTGCCGCGAGCTTTGTACGCATGTGCTGTCCTGCCTTCCCAGTGATCCGCTGATGGGTGTTCTGGTCGCTTCCCGAGCTGAACCCGAGCTTCACGCTGTGTCCTTTCGCGTTCTCTGCGACTCCGACGTCATCTCCACGGCGGGGGGTGCCTGTTGGACCGGTCGGTGTCGTGCTGGATGGGCGCACCCGTTCCTTCCTGGATCGGAGGGGCCAAGGAGCCGGTGGGCCCGGTACGGGAAGCGATCGTTGTGGGACGCGGTATAGGAGCCGTATAAGTCCTGATGGGGATGCATGCGGCAGGTGATCGGGCGTGGCTTCGGCCGGCTGCGCATCGCGGACCTTTTGGGCATGCGGCCAGGGGGTGCCGGCCCAGGGGCCGCACCATGCGGCGGTCCGCTGATCCACGTCGGCGCGGCGTCATGCGTGGCTCGGGCGGTCCGGCGCGGGTCTGTGTCGGAGGGGCTGGTGTACCTTCGGGCCGCCAGCGTTGATCCGTGCAGCCTTGGGGGAGGCCGAGTGGAGTTGGGGATTCTGGGGGATCTGGCGGTCCGTCGCGAGGGCTTGCCGGTCGACATCGGATCGCCCAAGGTGCGTCTGCTGCTCGCGGTCCTGCTGAGCAGGCCTGACCGGCCCGTGCCTTCGGAGCTCCTGATGGGCGCACTGTGGGGCGAGCGACCGCCGCGCTCGGCGCGTAAGAACCTGCAGCTCTATGTCCATCAACTGCGCAAGGCCCTGGGCCCGGAGCGCATCGAACGGCAGGGCGACGGCTATCTCGTGGTGGCGGGTGATGCGCTGGACGCCACGCGGTTCGAACGGCTGGCCCTCCAGGCGGAGGAGGCCCTGCGACAAGGTGAGACAGCGGGCGCGCAGGAGTTGCACGGTGAGGCGCTGCGGTGCTGGAACGGGCCTGCGTTCGCGGAGTTCCTGGATACCGAAGCCGTCGCGACCCGGGCGGCCCGGCTGGAGGAACTGCGTCTTGCCGTGCATGAGCGGTGGGTTGATTGCGGTCTGGCCCTCGGCAGGCATGCCGAGGTGGTCGTGGAGCTGACGGAGCTGCTGCCCCGGCATCCCTTTCGGGAGTCGCTTCGCGGCCAGCTCATGACGGCCCTGTATCGCTCGGGCAGGCAGGCCGAGGCGTTCGAGCTCTACCGGCGGACCCATGCGCTGTACGGGGCCGAACTGGGCGTCGAGCCCGGCCCGGGTCTGCAGCGCCTGCACCAGGCGATGCTCCGCGGCGATGAGGGCCTCATGCCCTCTCCGGTCCCCGTCGCGGCACTGGTGCCTGTCGGGGCCAACCCCTACCGGGGTCTGCCGGCGTTCACCTCCTCGGATCACGACCGGTTCTTCGGCCGCGACCGGCTGTGCGGGCTGCTGTGGGAGCGCGTGGAACGCTTCCCCGTGGTCGTCGTGTTCGGCGCGTCGGGATCGGGGAAGACGTCGCTGCTGGCGGCGGGCCTACTGGGCCGGATCCGGCGGGACACGACCGCTCGGTGGCAGCCGGTCATGATGACGCCGACCGACCAGCCCGTGAAACAGTTGGCGACGGCGCTCGCCGAGCACGACCGGCCCGCCGGTCAGGTGCTGCTGGTGGTCGATCAGTTCGAGGAACTGTTCACCATGTGCTCCGATCCAACGGTACGGGAGGAGTTCGTCGCCGGGCTGTTGGCGGCGTCCCATGCCGGAACGAAGGTCGTGCTCAGTGTCCGTGCGGACTTTTTCCTCCAGATGACCGGGCTGAGCGGGCTGGCGCCGGCACTGATGAGCGAGGCGCAGCTGCTGGTCGGTCCGCCGTCGGCCGCGGAACTGCGAGAGCTGATCGTCCGGCCGGCGGATCTTGAGGGCTGCTCGGTCGACGCCGACCTGTTGGCCACCGTGGTGGCGGAGGCCTCCGGCGCTGCCGCCGCACTCCCGTTGGTGTCCCACGCGCTGCGGGAGACCTGGCGCAACCGGGCCGGCCGCACCCTGACCCTCGCGGCGTACGAGGCAGGGGGCGGGATGCACGATGCGATCGCCCAGACCGCCGAGCACGTCTACGCCGAGCTCGAACCCGCCGAGCAGGACCTGGTGCGCCGGCTCATGCAGCGGCTGATCAGCCTGGACGAGGACGGGGTGCGGGACAGTCGGCGACGGGTCCCGCAGACCGAACTCGACGGGATGGGCCCGGCCGCGGCGGTCGCGGATGTGGTCGACGAACTGGTGGCGGCGCGCCTGGTGGTCGTGGACGAGGATCGGGTGGAGATCGCCCATGAGGCGCTCATCGTGGCGTGGCCCAGGCTGCGGGCCTGGCTGAGCGAGGATCGCCAGCGCCTGGTCGTACGGCAGCGGCTCACCGCCGCGGCCCGTGTGTGGCAGCAGTCGGGGCGGGACGCCGGAGGGCTCTATCGGGGCTCGGGGCTGGCCGAGGCGCGCCCGCACCGCTCGGAGTTGAACCTTCTGGAGCGTGAGTTCCTCGACGCCAGCGAGGAGCTGGCCGAGTCCGAACTCGCTGCGGCCCGGCGCCGGGTGCGCCGGCTGAGGGGCCTGGCGGTGGTGCTGGCGGTGCTGCTGGTGGCGACCGTGGCCGGGGGCGGTGCCGCCTGGCAGCAGCGGCAGGTGGCACAGCGCGAGCACCTGACCGTCCTGGCCCATCAGGCCGCGCTCACGTCGCGCTCGCTGGTCGCCACCGACCCGGACGTGGCCCGGTCCCTCGCCCTGGCCGCCTATCGGCTGCATCCCGACGCCGACACCCTGGGCGCGGTGATCAGTACGTCGGCGTCCGCGCAGCCCAGCGTCGTACTGAACACGAACGGGCCCGCGTCGTTCGGCCTGGCCCTGTCCCCTCACGGCTCGTTGGTGGCCGCGGCCACCAGCGACGGCACCGTGGAGCTGTGGGATCCGAAACGGCGCAAGAGGCTGGCCTCCTTCACCGAGCATGTCGTCAAGCCGCTCCCCGAGGGGTTCTTCGCGCTGAGGGTGGCCTTCAACGCCGACGGTACCCGGCTGGCGTCCCTGGCCCGGTTGAACGATCCGAAGCAGCCGACCGCAGGCTCGGTCGTCGTGCGGGAGGTCCGGTCGAGAAAGGTGCTGTTCAAGCAGGTCGTGTCCGGCGACCTCAGCAACGGTCTGGCCTTCAGCGCCGACGGCACGGTCGTGGCCTACGGCACGGGCGAGGGCACACGGGTGGCCACGCTGGGCGGTGGCAGGGCCATGTTCCTGCCCACCGGTATGCCCGCGGCACTCAGCCTGGCCGGCGACCAGCGCTCGCTGGCCGTCACCCGTACCGATGGGACGGTGGCCGTCTGGGACATCGAAACCGGTCGCCGTCGCTCCGAGCTGAACACCGAGGGCGCCCAGGTCGCCCGGTTCGGCTCCACATCCGATGTCCTGGCCACGGCCTCCGAAGAACACGGCATCAGGTTCTGGCGGCTGACCGGCCGCTCGGCCCGCCAGTTCGCCGACCTCCCGGTGCAGACGGCCTTCCCCTGGATGATCTCCGCACCGGTCGGTGACCGGATCGCGATCGCCGACGAAGAGGGCATGATCTCGATCTGGGACTACCGGCGCCGCGAGCAGATCGCCCGCCACGCCGACCGCTACCGCTCGGAGACCATGGCTCTGGACCTGGCACCGGACGCGAGCACGGTCGTCTCGGGTGGCCTGGGACGCACCATCGTGGTGCGCCGGACGGCTCTCCCCTTCAGCGGTCACGGCGGCGCCGTGAACGACGTGGACGTCAGTCCCGACGGCCGGCTCGTCGCCTCCGCCGGCGACGACGGGTCCGTACGGATCTGGGATGCCTCCGGTGCTGCCGAACGGCTGCTGGGCGGACACTCCGACCATGTCAAGGCAGTCGCGTTCAACCCGGACGCCACGGTGCTGGCGGCCGTGACGCGCGACCACACCCTGACGCTGTGGAACCCGTCGACCGGGCGGCGCCACACCACTATCGCCTTCACCGGTATGGGCACCGGCACGGACGTCGCCTTCAGCCCGGACGGCAGCACGGTCACCGTGATGTCCCTGGGAGGAACGTTCCGCTGGAGGGTCGGCGACCCGGCACACCCCCGTCCACTGCCGGCGCCGCCCGGCCCGCGGACCTCGACCGCCATGGCCTACCCCGCCCGGGGCGGCCTCCTCGTCGCGAGCACACCGGCCGGCGGCATCGCCGTGTGGAGCACCGCCGACGACCGGCTGGTGAAGGCCTTCCCGGCCACGCAGGGGTCCACGCAGGACATCGCTGCCACTGCGGCGGGCGATCTGATCGCCACCGCCGGCTCGGACCACACGGTGCGCCTGTGGTCGACCCGGACAGGGAAAAGCAGGGGCACCCTGACCGGCCACACCGCGGCGGTCGGCACGCTCGCCTTCAGCAGGGACGGACGCCTCCTCGCCTCGGCAGGTGAGGATCACACCGTCGTCGTCTGGGATGTACGCACCCACCGGCGCATCGCCACCCTCACCGGCCACTCGGCAGACGTGCAGGGCCTGGCGTTCACCCCGGACGGAACCCTGCTGTCCGCGGGAGCCGACCAGCGCATCATCCACTGGCCGCTGACCGCGACCGAAGCCGTCCGGCGCATCTGCCGAGCCACCGCCTCACCGCCCACCGCGACGCAACTCGACCGCCACCTCCCCGGCCAGGACACCGGCGCGCTCTGCCCGCAGCCCTGACCCGGGCACGCCGCCGGCGCGGCGTGCCCCCGGTAAGCGGTCCGTGGCCGGCACCACCGCCCAGGGCGGCCGGGTGACCTTCGGAAATACCCGGGCTATACCGACGCAGGGCACCCTCAGCGCACCGGTCGCTCCCCGTCGGTGAGTTCACGATGAGGGCCGTACGCGGCTGCACCCACCTCGGCCCTCATCGTGACCGCCGTGCGGGCGACACACCGCGACCGAACGCGGCCGTCCCGCAGCGCCCAGCCACAGCGCAGGAGCACCTGCCGTTCATCGCCGCCCGCACACCCCGCACCAGACACGCATGAACTCGGCACCAGAGAAGGAGACATGTTGACATCCCTCATCCGCACGCTCAGCCCAGGGCTGCTCGGCAGACTGCTCGTGGCCTTCGCCGCCCTCGTCGTCCTGCCCTGGCAGGCCGCGACGCCGGCCGCCGCGGCGGCCCCGCCCATCGCCTTCCAACTGCCCTTCACCTGCGGCCAGCAGTGGCGACTCGACAGCTGGGCACACGCACCCGCGCTCGACATGGTCCGCGAGCCCAACCAGGTCGGCACCGAAGGAGCACCGGTGCTGGCTCCGGCCTCCGGCACGGTCCGGCAGTCCTTCTACCACTCCAACGCCGGCAACGTGATCCAGATCAACCACGGGCAGCGCTACTTCACCACGTACCTGCACCTGCAGAGCCGCGATGTCAGCGTCGGTCAGACGGTGCAGCGCGGCCAGCTGATCGGCCGGGTCGGCAGGACGGGGCCCACCTCCAACAACCACCCGCACCTGCACTTCGAGCTCGCCTACGACGCCGACAACAACGGATCCGCCACCTGGGGCAACTCCACCTCCGAACGGATCCGCCCCTGGTTCAACGGCGTCGAGTACGGCCAGGCCAACGGCCAGACCTGGCGGAACGTCACCAGCAACAACTGCGGCGGCACACCAGCGCCCACCTGCAGCGGCATCAACCTCGACTTCACTGCGTACCCCCTCATCCAGCAGGGATCCACCGGCAGTCTGGTCAAGGCGGCGCAATGCCGGCTGATCGCCGCCGGACACAATCCGGGAGAACCGGACGGCGACTTCGGGCCCAACACCGAAACGGCGACGAAGGCCTTCCAGTCCGCCCGAGGCCTCACGGCCGACGGTGACATCGGCGCCAGGACCTGGACGGCCCTGCTGTCGTACGGCTCGACACCGGCGCTGCAGAACGGGTCGACCGGCGCGGACGTCAGCCGACTGCAGCGAGCACTGACCGCGGCACTCGGCCGCACCGTGGGCATCGACGGCGACTTCGGCCCCAACACCGAACAAGCCGTGCGCGACTACCAGACCACCCGCAACCTCGGCGTCGACGGCGACGTCGGCCCGCAGACCTGGGCAGCCTTGCAGGCCGGACGCTGACCATCCTCGTGGGCGGGGAAGCACGGCAACTCCGCCCACGACCGCCGTCGAAGGGTGTGTCAATTTAACGGCCCTGCCTCACTTTTGATGGTAACGGAGTGTCATATTTGTGATGTCCGAACTGGCTGCCGGGAACTCTGCAGTCGGTGCCTTGCTTGACGCTGCAGGCGTGAGGTTCGGCGATTGGCGAGCCTGGCTGCTCCGGCCCGGCGCCAACCGGCGAGCACGCGCACCAGAACCCTTGCCGACCTGCAGGTATCACCCACGGAGAAGTCGGCAACACTCCGTTACCACCGAAAGTGAGACAGGGCCGCTCGTTTGACAGCCGTAGGAGCATCATCAACGAGCCCGGACAGCGGCACACAGCCACGCCTCGCACGACCGCCGGACCAGCCGTCGACGAGTCCGGAGCCGGGCCTAGACCGAACTCCTGAAGCGGGTGTCGTAGATCATGCGCGAGGCCCCCGATGAGATCAGGTCGTTCGGAGGACAATTGGCGGCATGACGTTGACGATTTGGGTCGATGACTGGCAGATCCAGTGCTGCGGACAGAGCTTCGCGCCAGGGGATGTCGTCTCCTGGACGCTGCTGGAGGTCGATCCGGAGGATTACGCCGACGTCGTCGGCAGCGAACGTGCGGATCAGATCGACTACCGCGAGGAACATCACGGCCAGGAGGAGGGACACGCACCCACCTCGGTGGAGGTGGTGTCGATCGCCGAGGTGCACTGCCGTTACGGGGTACCCCCGGGCGCTACGGACAAGGTGAACCACCCTGTTCCGGGCACGGCCGTGCTGGTTCCGGTCAAAGAGGCGGACGGGTGGGCGAAGGCCAGGCCGGACGTCAGCTTCGCGGGCTACCTGGTGACGGCCCGGCGTGCCCCAGACGGGCCGGAAGGTGCGGTTGCCCGCAGTCGATGAAGGAGCCGGCAGGACAGGCTTCCTGCCCGCGGTCGCTGTACAGCAGCTCCGTACCGCAACCCCGGCAACCGACCCTGCCCGGTAGCGTCCCTCCGGGGCCTCGGGGCGGCCGGTATGACCGTCACTGACCGATCCTGCTGGAGCTACGGATCAGAAGGTGCCCGTGCTCCGACCGACAACCGGGCCAGTCCACAGCTCAGGGACGGCCGGTGCTGGGCCGTCCCTGAGCCGTCCGATGGTGGCCGACGACGACAGGCGACGACGGCTCCTCCCCTGCTCAGAGACGGTGCTTCGGGTACCGCAGGCGCCAACCAGCGAAGCACAGTTGAGGAACCATCAACCCCGGTCGCCTGAAATGATCTCGCCGTGGCCGAATACACGATCAGTGCCGCCAGCGGTGACGACTGGCCTGTCATTCCGCGCGATGCCTTCCCAGCCGTCCTTCAGCCCCAATCGATCGCATGTGACTCAGTCGAAGGTGATGGCGATCACTCGTTCCGCACAGGCAACACCACGGTCTCGGCATCGTGGGAGCTTGCCAGCACCTGGTACGTGCACGTCGACGGCGCACCATCCCTCGACGCAGCCGATGCGATCGTTGCGGAGATGGCACGGCAACTCGGCGAGGCGACCGGCGTGACGGCGAACTACTACCGGATCACTGACTAGGCGGGGCTTCTCCGTGACCAATCCCCTGACACCTCAGGACCACATCGCCGATCGCGAAGCCCTATGCGTCTTCCTGGCGCGATTCCGAGCCGAGTACGACGAGAGTGGCGCCGAGTGGGAGAACGGGACTCTGGACGCCTTCCTGGAGGCTCTGGAAGCCTGGATCTCGTCCGCGCCAGGCTGGTACGCCAACCACAAGCAGGCACTGCCGGCCGAGGGCGACTGGACGTTCTTCGCCCGCGCGCTCACCGCCGCACGGCACTACGAGTGACCGCGTGTCCCCGGCGTGCCCGATGGGAGAGCGAGCGGCGGGGAACAGCGGGGAACGCCGGCAACCTCCCCAAGATCGCGCAGGTCAACGTCTCACCAGGTCAGCGCACGGTCGCATACGCGATCTTCCGAACTGGGGCGCCAGGCCGTACGGAGTTAGCGTGGAAGAGGGACGTCGAACGGATGCCCGGCACCGGCCGATGAAACGGACCAAGACATGACCGCGCAAACAAACGAGACAGACCTCAAGGCCGCGCCTTCCAGTGCGCCGGTTCCGATCACGGGATGCCACAGGCCCCGCGCTGCAGCTGAACACGTCGTCTCGGGCAATTCGGTGACCGTCCGCGTGGGCGACCTGCAACTCGAACTGCCGCCCAGGGACCAGCTCGTATTCCTCGCGGGCCTCGGCTTCCTCACGGCACTCGAACTCATCGAATGGCCGATCGCCCTCACCATAGGTGTCGGGCACGAACTGGCCCGCAGCCGCCACAGCAAAGTGCTGCGTGAGTTCGGGGAAGCTCTGGAAGAGGTGTGACACACGCTTCCTCAACGCACCGTTGACACATTCACATGGCGCCAGTGCGATCACCTCTGGCGCTACTGACTTGCTTGGATGAAGTGCTGGGTGCGTTGTCAAGACTGCGTGGAGTAGATGACATCAGCAGCTGACACCAACAGGCGCGTACAGCGACGGACGGCACCGAACCTGAGCGGACGATCAGCCGAGGCTCAGCGCGACTTGATCGACGTCCCCGACACCCCGTGATCGACCTGATAAAGATGAGGCCAGACCTCAACCCCCGGAAAACGGTGGTCTGCCGCCCCGACGTCCCCCTCTGCACACCTCCTGCGCTCGCCAGACCCGAGAAAAAGGGAGGGAAGGGGCGGGCGGGGCGGGTGCGTGCCGCCGGGGGATCGGGGCTGGCTTCTTCCTGTCTCGCGCTCGGCGGGGCCTCACGCGGCCGTATGGCGGAGTCGGTTCAAATAGCTCCGTGCGGCAGGAGCGGCGGGCCTGCGGGGCGAGCGGTGTGAAAGTGGGCCTACGCAGCGGAGGTGACGTCGTGGCGGCCGCGCATGGCCGTGCGACTGCCCTGAGGCCGGATGAGCGGTTGCTGGAAGGCTGCTCGCCGATGGCCATGCGAGCGTTCCCTACCGGCTGCCGGGAGTGGTGGACCGCTGTGCCCGGGCGATGGGACTGGACAGCGCGACCATCTACCTGCTCGGCCTGCGGTAACAGATCCTCGTCCCGCTCGACGAGCGGATCGCGCCTGGCCCCCGCGGGGTTTCGGCGGGTGCCGCTTGGCCGGTTCTCTCACGTGTGTTTGCGGGCGGGCCGCTCACGTCGTCCGTGTGCCGGGCCCCGCCGCCGGGTCGGCCTGGGGCCACGGGCCGCCGAGCTCGGGGAAGGGGACGGTGTCGGCCGCAGGCCGGTAGTCCCCGGTGTCGAGGAGGTAGGTGTCGGTGCGGGCGTCGAGGAAGAGCGGCACACCCGCCCGCCCGGGCCGCCGTCGGCCGCCCTGCGGGTTCGGCCGGAGATCGGGTGCCGTCTTCGATGTCGATGCCCGTCGGCGCCCGCGTCCACGTACCCGTGCACCGGTCTCGCCGGTACGGGCGCCTGTGGGGTGGGTACCCGGCCTCCCGGTGAGAGCGAGGAGGAACATGTCGTGGGCGAGATCTTGGTGGGCACCTGCTCCTGGACCGACCGGGCGCTGGTAAGCAGCGGCTGGTACCCGGCGGGCAGCAGGGACGCCGAGGGGCGGCTGCGCCACTACGCCACGCGGTTCCCGGTGGTCGAGGTCGACGCCTCGTACTACGCGCTGCCCTCCGCGCGGAACAGCGCGCTGTGGGTGGAGCGGACGCCGGACGGCTTCGTCTTCGACGTGAAGGCCTTCTCCCTGCTGACCGGGCATCCCACGCGGGACGCGGTGATGCCCGGCAACCTGCCCGCCGACGCGCGTGACGCGGCGGTGCTGGACGAGGTGTGGGCGCGGTTCACGGACGGGATCGCGCCGCTGCGCGAGGCGGGACGGCTGGGGTGCGTGCTGTTGCAGTTCCCGCCCTGGCTGCGGGCGGGGGCGCACGGCGCGGCGTTCGTGGAGCAGTGCGCACGGCGCGCGCACGGGTGGCCCCTGGCGATGGAGTTCCGACACCCCTCATGGTGGTCGGCGGAGCGGACGAAGGAGACGACCGCGCTGCTGGAGCGCTACGGGGCGGCCGCGGTGGGCGTGGACATGGCACAGTCATCGGCGTCGGCCGTACCGCCGCTCGCCCCCATCACCTCGCCCCGGCTGTCGGTGGTGCGATTCCACGGGCGCAGCGCGTCCTGGGGCAGGGGCAGCAAGGAGGACCGCTTCCGCCACCGCTACCAGACGGACGAGCTGCAGGAGTGGGTGCCAAGACTGCTCCGGCTCCGGGAACAGGCCGAGCGGGTGCACGCGCTGTTCAACAACTGCTGCGGGGACGCCTCCGTACGGGCCGCCGAGGCCATGGACGTGCTGCTCCGGCAGGCGCTCAGCCGGCGATCGGGATCCGGCGGGTGACGCCCACCTGGTACTCCAGCGGTACTTCGTGGCTCGACCTGGGGGAACATGGAGCGGTGGTGCCAAAAGGTGGCGCGGGAGGGCAGCGGGGCCGGGGCAGGCTGATCGGTGTGTCCGGTCTGTCGGTGCTCGGCGAGCTGCTGCGCACGGCTCGCGGTCCCGAGAACGGGCTGTACGCCGCTGTGAAGACCGATCTCCGTCTCGGAGGCGGGCCTCGGGCGCAGGGCCTGGACGACGCCGACGACGATTTCGGTGAAGACGCCGATTACGGTGAGGGCGATGCCGATGGGCTGCGGCGAGGGCGACGACGGCCATGAGCAGCGCGACGAACAGAGCGAGCACGGCGAAGACGGTCCCGGACCACAGCGCTGTCTCGACCCCCTCGGCCTGGAGGCGACGGCGGGGTCGCGCGGTCCCGTGTTTTGCTTCGCACGCCGCATGGGGCCGCGATCAACGCGACGCTGCGGTGGCGCGACGAGTCCCTTGCCGGGAGCCTCTTGAGAGCGGCCACCATTGCGGCTGACCGGGAGGCACTTCACGGATTCCCGGCGGCACGGATGGATGCCGGTATGACGCGATGAACCGGTGAGCCGGAGGATGAGGCGCCGCGGATCGTCGAGCCGGAGGAGGAGGCCCGGCAGCTCAGAGAAGCGGTGACGTCGCGTGCGGCAGTGGACCAGGCGATCGGGATTTTCGCCCGGCCCGGGCACTTCCCCTGGCCGGGGTAGGTCCTGTCCGGCCGTCGGGCTACAGGACCGCGCTGGCGGCGAGCGGTGCCGCGAGGCCGTACGGAGGGGGTCGGGTTCCAGGGTCCGTGCTGGTCTTGCCGGGATGTCGATGCGTCGCCCTGCTCATTCCGGCCGCCGGAGGCCTGTGGGAGTCGCCCACAGCCGGACCGCATCGTCGCTGCTGGTGGCGAGGAGGCTGCTGTCGGGTGAGAACGCCACCGCGACTATCGTGTCCTTGTGGCCGGTGAGGGGTTCGCCGACGGGCTGGCGGGTGGTGGGATTCCACAGTCGGATCGTGCCGTCGCGGTCGGCGCTGGCGAGCAGGGTGCCGTCGGCGGAGAACGCCGTCGTCGCTGCTTCCTTCGCCGGGGTCGTGCTGGCTCGTACGGTGCCGTGTGCCACCCTCGGGCGTCGCGCTGTGCTGCCCGTACGTGACGTCCTACAGCGGGTGCTCAGGTGAGATGACCGGGGCCGTTCGGGTCGTGGCGTGGGGGGGGGGGGGGGGGGGCCCGGCCCCCCCCCCCGGGGCCCCCCCCCCCCCCGGCCCCCGGGGGGCCCCCCCCCCGGGGGGGGCGCCGCCCCCCCCCCGCCGGGGGGCCCACCACCAAAAAA
>NZ_JBIALD010000046.1:0-37073 GCF_042873115.1 Streptomyces sp. NPDC005017
TACGAGCGGAAGGCCGAACACTTCCTCGCCTTCGTCGGCATAGCCGCAGCCCTCATCTGCCACCGTCGCCTCACCAAATGAAACGGCGTCTTAGGCGGCTGGTGGTGGCGTGACAGATGTCGTCGCTGTCCGCCCCGGCGGCCACGGGGAACCGCCGCGGCAGCGCCTCGATCACTGAGCCGTGTCGACGGTACGCCTCACAGTGCGAGGGTCCGCAGCTGTCACCCGCGACATGCTGAGAAATCACGCCAATAGAGGTGTGCTAGGCGGCGTTCCACTTCGGAGACGAAGACCGGCATATTGCCGATGCCGCCCACCGGGATGACCGAGGCGGGTCCGCGTTTCCTCTCCTGCAGCCTCGCGCACGGTGCACTCTGCGTGGCCGTGGATCGCGCCCGCGGGGCGTTCACCCGGTCACCACCGATGGGGTGCGGAGAACAGGGCCCTCGAGAAGGGTGAGGTCGTATGCCCCTTTGCATCGAGCACGAGGAGATACTGTGCGAAAGAGAGTCATTGCCGCCGGGCTGTCCGGTCTGGCGCTCGCGGGAGTCACGGTTGCGGCTTATGCCGTCGGGCCGCTCGCACTGCAGGTCGGAGAGGGCGGCGGTGCGTGCGCCATCTCATGGGCGAAGTCCGGAATCACCGTCTCCTCAGCGACACCGACGCCGGATCTTCCCGCACCGAGTGCCGCCTTCACCGGTGCGTCAGGGCAGCTGATTCTCAAGGGTGACCCCGCCGAGCTGATCACCGACCCAGAGGCACTCGCCGCAGCTGTCACCCTCGGTGTCAGCGCGACGGGGCAAGTCTCCTTTGTCAACGCTCTGGGCACGCGCGTAGACGTGTCCGATCCGAACGCGGCGCTCCCGACGGGTGATGTCACTTTTGTCGTGAAGTCTCCCGCCAACCCTGACGGCATCCGCATCCCCGCGTTCCAGTACTCGGCGCCCGAGAAGTTCTCGCCGGAGCTGAAGCAGCTGCTGCCGCTGCATGCGGCAGTGAATGTGGAGGGGCTGACACTGCGAATGACCCCTCAGTTCGCTGAGGTCCTCAACACCTCCTTCGGCCTGGGCACAGCCAGCGGCGGTGACACCTTCGGTACCTGCAGCGGGAACTTCGACGCCGCCTGACCTGTCCGCATTGCGCCCGGCCACGGAATGGCGCGTCGGGATCCTGCCATGGACGCGGCTGTAGCCTGGAGCCCGCCGACCAGCAGATGACCGTACGGCGCGGCCGGGGCTACACCCGGCGGTCCCGGCCCAGCGCAAGGCCCGCCGAAGGTACGAGAACCGGGTCAGCACGCTCGTGCTGCCAGTCCATGATCGTTCTCGGCGGCTGTATCGATGTCTCCCGAGGCCTGTAGTCGCACGAGGCGGATCATGGTCTCCACGATCCGCATGTCCGGAGCGGGGTGACGGCCGCCGCGGAGAGACGGAAGAACCGCGGGGTCTTCCCCCCTCATCCCCCGCGATGCGCGCGTCACCCATGGAGTCGACCATGCCCAGGCGCCCCGTCGGCTGGAGGTAGTCAGCCCCGACCGCGGAAGTGATCCGACCGTCGCACTAATCCACGGCCGTCGGCCCTCTCCCCGTGGTTCTGGGCCAGCGCCACGCACGTCTCACCCGAACCGGCGGTGGTGCCACTCCTGTTGCACCGACTACGGTGATCCGAAACGGCGCTGAGCTGCACGGACACCGCCTGGTCACAGCACTTCCACTCGTCAGCCGCCTTGCCAGCCATGACGACATCGTGAATGCAGTGGCGTTCAGCCCGGACGGGCAGACCCTGGCCACCATCGATTACGTCGGAACGGTGCGGCTGTGGGACCCGGCTTCTGGCCACATCCGCACAACCCTCCCCGAACGGGACGGCATTGTGGACGCGGTAGCGTTCAGTCCCGATGGGCGGACCCTCGCCACCGTGAGTGCGGGCGAAGTGGAACTTTGTGACCCCGCTTCTGGCCGCAGCCGCGCCGCCCTCACCGGCCACAACGACATCGTGAACGCGGTCGCATTCAGCCCGGACGGACAGACCTTGGTCACCGGTGCTCGCAGCGGCAGGGTGCGGCTGTGGAACCCGCAGACCGGCCGCAGCCGCACCACCCTCACCGGGCACAAGGACAATGTGGACGCACTGGCCATCAACGCTGACGGGCAGAGCCTGGCCACCGCCAGCCGCGACGGCACGGTACGAACCTGGCCACCGGCCGCACTGACACCTTCTCCGTGATGGCCTACAGTCCTGACGGGCAATCCCTGGCCACCGGCAGCACAGACGGCACGGTACGGCTGTGGGACCCAGACACCGGCCACCCCAGCGCAACCCTCACCAGGCACGGCGATCCTTATATTTCTGCCCTGGTGTTCAGAAGCCGTTGTCTTTCCGAGAGTGCCGGGTGTGTTTCCGCTGGTCAGGTGTAGGGGCGGTGTTTCGGCGGCAGAGACGAGGAGTGGTGTCGTCTCTTCGGTGGAGGTGCCGGGATGCCGTCGGTGATGGGGTTGCTGGAGGAGCGTGAACGCGCCGCCCGGCAGCGGGTGGAGGCTCTGCAGGCCGAGTTGCGCGAGGCGGAGGCCGTGTGGGAGCGGTTCGTGATCGCCCGCGAGACGGTGGGCGAGGTTCTGGCTGAGCCCCGCAGGGCCGGGGACACCCAGGAGGCTGTGGTGGCCGGCGAACGGCGGCCGGTGCAGGTCACGGCGGTGCCCGGTTCGGTGGTGCCGCACCGGGAGGAAGGACTCCCGCCCACGGTTCTGGCACCGGACTACCGGCGGGGCATGGACATCCTGGCCGCTGCGAACGGGTCGGGCGGGGAGACAATGGACTGCCGTCAACTCGCAGCGGCTCTCGGGCTGGAGCCGGTCCCGGCGAAGGTCGAAGGAGTGCGGTCGAAGGCGAAGCGCCTGGCCGCGCGGGGCTGGCTGACGCAGGAACGGCCGGGCCTGTTCAGCCTGTCCGTCGCGCGAGCGGCCGGCTCATGACCATGCTCATCGACCACCGGATCACCGCTTCGGAGGTGTCGGTGCGCCTCTCGTAGTCGCGGGCCAGGCGGCGTGAGTGCATCAGCCAGGCGAACGTGCGTTCCATCGGCCATCTCTTGGGGAGCACAGTGAAGCCGCTGGTGTGGTCGCTGCGTCGGACCACGGTCAGTGCCACGCGCAGGACTTCGCGGGTGAAGCCGACGAGTTGTCCGGTGCAGCCGCCGTCCCAGGAGGCGGCGGCATGCGGGGAGCAGCTGCCGGTGCAGCGTATGACATGCCTGCGACAGTGAAGAACACGGCTCCCACCAAGGGCTCCGACGGCCTCGGGCGGCAGGCCGCTGCGCCCAGGCCAACTGCGCCGCCGTGTTCCATCCAATGGCCGGCCCCGACGACGACGCCCTGCCCCGCATCGAGATCGCGGGCATCCTCGTGTTCGCCCACCTCGACACCGCCGATCACCGGCTCGTCCGGCACAGCCACACCGTTCCGCTGCACGTGGAGGTCGAGGACACCACCGTCCAGAGCACCGCAACCCCAGCAGAGTCGGCTGCCCGGCAAGGACGTCAGGCGTAGCGGAGGTACAGCGATGACCCTCGACGCGCGACTGATGATCACCGGCCCTCGCGGATCGCGTGGCGGCCGGGTGAAGGCGGCTGCGCGCCGCCATACTCGACAGCAGGCCACAGAGGGCAGGTGCCGGATTGAGCAACACGGTGGTTCCGCTGGTGATCGCGTTCCTGGGTATCGTCGGCACACTCCTGTCAGCGCTCATGACCCAGCGGCTCGCCGGGAAGGCCAGGGTGAAGGAGCTGGACCACGCTGAGCGCCAGCGCGCACGCGAGCGGCGGCACGAGACGGAGCAGGCGACGCAGGAGGCCGTCCTGGCCTGCTACATCACGCTCAACACCGCCTCCCTGGACTACCACTCCGAGCTCAACAACTTCTGGTACGCACTGCGCGCCGGCCGCGTCACCGACGACCTCAGGTCACGGCTGGACGACGCACGGCGCGGACATCGCGCACGATACTCCGAAGCCCAGATGCGGGTCCCCGACGACGCCCTCGCCGCCGCCGACAAAGTCCACCGCAGCCTCAGCCGGATCTACGGAGTCCTCAAACGCCTGGACGGCAACATCCCGCCGCACCACGAAGGTGAATCCCTCGAACACGCCTACACCCAGATCGCCGAACTGTGGGAACAGCTCAGCGAAATGCGCCGCATCATGCGCGCAAGCACCAGCCATCCCCACCCGCCACCCGGACAACCCGTACCGCAGCCACCAGCAGACCCCGGCAACACCCGCCGACCCACATCCAGCCCGGACGGCCAAGACCCCTGAGTGCGCAAGCCGCACAGCTCAACCCCCTGCAGCACCACAACCGCACACCCGCCCGACCGGGCAACGGCCCAGCGGTGCGACGCCCCAGCCGAACGCCAGGAGGTGCTCGTACGGCCCCGCCTCTCACGCACGTGTCCGGCACCGTGACCAACGACGTCCAATGCCACTTCACCGAAACCGGCATCGCCGTCTGCCGCTCCCGCCTCACCCAGGCCCAGCCGGTGGGACGCGCGACGGGACCCGATCCCGTACGTGTGCACCGCCCGGCGCTACCCCACCCGCCACGCCACCGAATCCCTCACCCCCCGAGTGACGGTCGCGGCCGCAGGCCGCATCACCGAGAACTGCGACAACACCCTCCACCTCAGCGCCAACGACCTCGGCATCAGCCCGCGCCGGCGCATCACTTACACCCAAACCAGCCTTCCCAACCCCACGCCGCGGCCGCGCCCTGCTCCTCCAGGCGCGCCACCTCCCGGCGCCCCTCCGCCTCCTCCACCGTCTTCAGCAGGCGCAGACAAGCCAGTCCTGGGAGCGCAGCGAGTCGGGATCGGTATTGCTGTCCCGCAGTCGGCGCCCGGCGCCCAGCCACCGCGTCAGTGCCTGCAGGGGTGCGTCTGCAGCGGCGGCTGCCTCCGCGCGGGTCTTGCCTTCCTCCGTCGCCCGGGCGATTGGGCCGATCATGTGGGCGGACAGCGGCAGTGAGCGGCCGAGCACGGGCGGGGGCTTGGTCTCAGTCATGCGGCGGACCAGGGACCTCGCCGTGTTCGGGGATCAGGTCACGCTCGTGCAGACGTCAGACCGAGCACGAGTCCTCCGCGGGCGCGGGGAGCAGCCAGCCTGCCCGGCGGCGAGGACAACGCGCCTGCGGGGAGCGGATGCGCGGTGGGTCACGGGCCCGCTGTTCATCAGAACAGGGCCTGGTCCTCGCCACTGGTGTCCGCGATGACCGGCCGTACCCGAGCGGGAAGCCCGTCCAGGCGGTCGGGGCCGGCCTCGGCGGCCACGTCAGGTGCGGTCTCGGCCAGCCAGGTACGGAACTGCGCGACCGCTTCACGATAGGGAACCCGCGCCAGGACACGGTGCTCGCCGAAGGGGCAGAAGTCGACGGCGACAGTGAGCAGACAAGAACCGGGCGCCTGGTGACTGCCCGTCCAGGACACGCGCAGCACGCCGCAGGGTCTGCGCCCGCGCGAGCCTGGGGAGCGGTGGGTCGGGCGCAGGGATCGGCAGGCTGTGTGGGCGGTCCAGGCGGCGAGGTGCGGCAGGGGCAGGGTCGCGCGGGCGCGGCAGCCGGGGCAGCGGTGCCAGTGGCGGAGCCAGTCGTTGGTGTGGGTGTCGAAGAGGCGCGTGTAGTGGTCGGCCACCCGGATGTCGTTGCTGTACAGATGGTCGGGCCTTTCCTGTGTGTTGCAGGAGTGGCAGACCGGGGCGCGGACGTAGCCGTGTTCGTGGCAGTGGTCGAGCACGGCAGCGGGAGCGGTGCGGCATACGGCGCACGCCCACCCGGCAACTTTGTGTGAGATGCCCGGTTTCCTGCTGAGTGCCGAGTAGAGCCGGCCCTTCAGTTCTCCGCGGTACGGGCGCAGGGAGGGGGCAGGGCTGTCGGGGCGCGCTGTCTGACGGCCGTCGGCGTCCTGTGCGTGCCGGTGGCGAAAGGACGGCTCAGCCATGGCCTCGCTCTCCTGCCGGGCGGCCTTCAGCCACTGTTTTTCGGCGTGCTCGGCCGCGTCCAGCACCCTGACCACGCTACGGGGCAGCCACCATGCCGGTGCCGCCCGGTCACGGGTTTGTTCCACGAGGACCTGCCGCCAGTCGATCCCCGCCAGATGGCACGGACGGCCGCCGTCGCCTTGCGCCGCCCGCCCGGTACCGCCCGGCTCGCGCAGGACCCGAGCGATGTGCTGACGCCACCGCAGCAACGGCCCCTCCATGTGCTGTTTTGGCGCTTCACGAAACGGACCCACACGGACCAGATCCTGACGATCCATCTCGATCGCGGTCAGTTCCGCCGCCGCCCTGCGCACCTCAGCCTCCGGAACACCCCGCCCGCCGCCCGCCCTGACCGTGGCTATCGCACGACCACCGAGCAGGACGTACCCCGCCCCGGCATCAGCAACGGAACCGGTAAACGCATCAGAAACCGTCGGCACAGCACCACCGGCCGTCAAACCAGCCCACAACACATCCGCAGCGCCCAAAGTGATCAGACCACCCGTACCGCACGGGACAACACGCTCCGACATACCGACAGGCTAACCACCGGCACCGACATGCCGATATCCGGTGACCGGCGCGATGCGACGTGCCGGAGTTCCCCCAGGCGCCCGCTCTGCAAGGATCCCCCGGCTGGGCGCTCCATTCGCTCTCGTGAAGTCCAGCGCGCTTCCCGGACATGGCTCCGCCTCCCTCGGCCGGGCCGCCTGCACAGGCACGCACACGCGCCGACACCCCCGGCCCGACGATGAAGGACAACTGCCTGGAATCAGCGGAACCCAGACTGCGTTCAACAATGCTTCCCGCGGTGACCCAAAAGACCGTGCCCGTCAACGCAGCCTCCGTACCAGCGCTCGCCCCGAACAGACCGCCCGAGCCACCCAGGAGAACCCGCAACCGGTCACGGCTGCCGGCCTCGCACGCCCGGCGGGCATCTCGCTCTCGCGGCTGTGCACAGGCCAACCGACAGACCGACGCCCTGAACCCATCCCGTGGGTGAGGACGTAGTCCTGCTACGTGAGGGGACCATCACCACCGTTGCGGATGGCAGGCCAAGGCCTCGCACAGCTCGAACTCCCCCTGCAGTCCACTCCCACGCATGAGAAGATCACGCCGTCAAGCGCCTGCGCGCGGCGTCCGTCCCGGGGCCATGCCCGCACGGGTCGCGCGCGTCCTGGGCGACGACCTCAATGCCCGCTGGGAGTTCCTCGACGCGGCGCACAACCGGTGGGCCTCGACGAGCGGCGCACCTCCAACTCCTCGAGCGGCGTGGCCAACGAGTACAGCGTCACCCCCTGGAATGGCCAGTTCATGCTGCTCACCCAGGAAAGCAACCTGGCCTTCAACGCCCAGCTGTACGCCTATTCTGCTGCGATCCAGCAGGCGGCTGGTACCACCAGGCCGAGGTGTACGAGATGCCGGAGACCGGGCCGTGGGGCACGTACGACGACGAAAACATCTTCGCCCACTACGCGCACATCCACCCTCAACTGAACTCCGTCGGAACGCACTTCACGTTCAGTTACAATGTAAACACGTTCGATAGCCGGGTGTCCGACGAGGGCACGCACTACAAGGACCCCAGCATCTACAAACCCCGCTGGGTCTCCTTCGCCGCCCACCCCCACTCCTGCCCACCGAGATGCTGACGAGGTGACGGAATGACGGACGGACTCCGCTGGGTGTTCGAGGCGTATGACTTCGGCTACAGCCTTATCTTCTGCGAGGACCTCACGCCGGAGGAGGTGCTTGAACGCCTCGGCGCCCAGCGCGAGTCCGTCTTCCCCCTCACCCGGCTCGAGGCCGAGGAGATCGAGGTCCGCAACGCGGCGGACGAGCCGTACGATCTCGACCACCTGGACGATCTGGATGTGGAGGCCGTGGAGGAACGGGGCTTCCTGCGCCCTTCGACGATCGCCGTGATCCGGGCCGGCTCAATCGAGGGGTGGGCCTTCGCGATTCAGGCCTCCGTATCGTACGTCTCGGCCGTGAGCTACCTCCCCACGCTCTCCCGTGGCACCCGCGTCATCGCAGCCAGCCGGGACGTGAACGCCGTACAGCGGGTGGAGTACGCGGTGGACGGGCGTGTCCTGTCGTCCTTCGACCCCCTTTTTCCAGCGTACGACGACGGGGCCGAGCCGTTGGCGCTCGGCTGGCCGTCGGGCGAGCGCATGAACCCGACGCAGGTTCTGGAGCAGTTGGAGAGCCGGTTCGGGCTGTGGGTGCCAAAGGACTCGGAGGAGCGTCGGCTGCTGGCGGCGGGCCTGTCGACGACACACCGATGAGTTCTTCCCGCCCCTGCCGGTCCCCCTTGAGATTCGTTAGAAGCCGTCGTTTCTCCGAGAGTTTGTGGAACCTCGACAGCCTCGCAGAGCGCGCCATGCTGGTTGTCACGGAACTGATCGCGAACGCGGCCCGGCACACGCCCTGCCACGAGATCCGCATGATCATCGTGAGACCAACCGCAACCCGGGTGCGAGTCGGGATCATCGACCGGGAGCCCTCACGCCTGCCCACACTCGGACAGGCACGTGACGCAGACGAGTCCGGCCGCGGACTGCTCCTCGTCGATGCCGTCGCCGACCGCTGGGGCTACCACCCCCTCGGCCCAGGCACATGCCCGCACGCCAAAGAAGTCTGGGGGCGAACTGTTCACCAAGGGCGACGAGTGAGCGTCACGACCATGACGCGACCGCATCTCCCCCACATCGCTGCTCTCCGGCCACGCCAACAGGCGCCCGGGGACTGCGCCCTGTGCAGTCGCCAGCCGAGAGCGAACAGCTGATCGCCCCCAGTCCCGCGGCACCGCCAGGGCGACAGCACCGGCGTCGGTCAGGGCCGGCTTGGGTGAGGTGCCGTTGCGGGAGTTCCCCGAGCCGTGTCCAGCCCGGTCGCCGCGTTCACAGCCGGGTGTTCGCTCATCTCGGCGGCCAGGGCCCGCTCCAGCACGGCCTTGGTGATCTCCGTCAGCAGCCCGCCCTCACCGAGCAGGACCGCCCCCGAGGCGCCATCCTCACTTCCAGAATCTTTCGGACACGCTCCGCCGACATCCCGTCGCGAGCCTGCTGAATCCGCCCCGCGGGCGCGGGGAGCAGACAAAACTGCATCGAGCCTGGGTCGCCGTGGTCGGGTCCATCCCCGCGGGTGCGGGGAGCAGATGCTGGAATCCTGCCGAAGCCCAACCTGCCTTCCTCAGCGGCCCGATGCCGCGACACCGAGCGCCGCCTCCAGCACCACGCCATGGACGCGCTCGAAGAGGCCGCCGACCTGGGGCTGTCGTTCGGATCAGGTCGGCCAGCCGGCCATGCCGGGCTCACGCGACTGGGCACGCGGCGAACTGCCTTAGCTTTGAGGGCCAGGGCACCAGCGAGGGGATGCACCTGTGGCCAACCGACCGGACCGCACCTGCCTCAAGACCCGCTGGCGGAAACACCCGCAGCCCCGGCGCAACGTCCCCCGATTCCCGACCCACCTGCGCGTGCGCTCCACACGGCTGCACGGAAGGGAGACCGTTCGTCCCTCTGACACACCATGTCTCCGGGGAAGCGGAGATCCTGGGCCTATACTCCCTGCGTGGCATCTCAAGGGGAGTTGTCGACGGGCGGCAGTCGGCTCCGGTTCGCTGTGCTCGGTCCGCTCCGGGCCTGGCGCGGCGACGTACCGTTGGAGCTCGGTCCGGTTCGCCAGCAGGCTCTGCTGACGGCGCTGCTGCTGCGGCCGGGCACGACCGTCAGCCGGCAGCTGCTGCTCGACAGTGTCTGGGGCCTGGAACCGCCGGGCACGGGTGCCAAGGTGATCCCGGTCTATGTGCACCAGTTGCGCAGAGGTCTGCGCACCGAAGGAGAGAACCCTTCCGACTCCGTGATCGTCACCGACCGCGGTGGCTACCGCTTCGTCCCACGGAACGTCTGGATGGACGTGGCCCGGCTGAAGGAGATCGTCGCCGAGGCGCACGCGGCGCGGGACTCCGGTGACCTTGACGCCGCGGCGGGCGCGTGGTCCGACGCTCTGGAGCTGTTCCGGGGCGATCCCCTGGCCGGTGTCCCCGGGCCGTTCGCCGAGGGTGAGCGCTTGCGGATGACGGAACACAGGCTCGCGTTGGTGCAGGACAAGGCGGAGTGCCAGCTGCGGCTGGGCCGCCACGCCGAGGTCGTGGGAGAGCTGTTCGCTCTGACTGAGACGCATCCGCACCACGAGCCGCTGGCCGCCATGTTGATGCGTGCCCTCTACGCCGGCAACCGGCAGGCCGATGCGCTGGCCGTCTTCACCAAGGTGGGCCGCCGTCTGGTGAGGGACCAGGGCACGGAGCCGGGCGGTGAACTGCGGCGCGTGCACGAGGCGGTGCTGCGCTCTGACACCGCCTTCCTTCTCGGCGCGCCGCCACCGCCGCGGCGGACGGCGGACGGCGCATCGCCGCGACCGCGCCGATCGGCGGACCGGCGGCCCGCAGCCGCTCGCCCGCTCCGCCGAGCGCGTCATGAACTACCGGTCGACGCGAGCGGGTTCACGGGACGGGGCCGCGAGCTCGACATGCTCCTCGCGCCGGCCGATGAGCAGGCGGTGGCGGTCCGCGCGGTGGACGGCATGGCCGGGGTGGGCAAGACCGCGCTGGTGGTGCGCGCCGCGCGTGCGATGCGGGAACGCTATCCGGACGGCTGCCTGTTCATGGACCTTCACGGCCACCGCGAGGGGCGGGAGTCAACGGTCGCGCACCGCGCGCTGCGCCGGTTGCTGCGGGCAGTCGGCGACGTCGACGAGGGCGACGACAAGACATCAGAGGACCTCGACGCTCTGGCCGCGTCGTGGAGGGCCGCGACCGCCGCCCTCCGGCTGATCCTGGTGGTCGACGACGCAATCGCTGCCGAGCAGGTGCGCCCGCTGCTGCCCACCGGGCCCGGCAGCCTCGTGCTGGTGACCAGCCGTCAGCGGCTGACCGGACTGGACGCCGACCGCAGGATCTCGCTGATGCCGCTGGGCACCGACGAGGCGGTGGCCCTGCTGACCCGTATCGTCGGCGATCCGGGCTCCGAGCCCGAGCGTGCGGCGGTGCGCGAGCTGGCCCGCCTCTGCGACCGGCTCCCGCTGGCCCTGCGTGTCATCGGGGCGCGGACACAGGGCCGCCCGTCATGGGCGCTGGAGCGCATGGCGGCCCGGCTGGCTGACGACGAGCACCGGCTCGGCGAGCTCACCGTGGAGGACCGCAGCGTCGAGGCGGCTTTCCGGGTCTCCTACGACCAGCTACCGGATGCCGAACGGCGCGCGTTCCGCGCGTTGGGCCTGTCGCCGACCGTGGAGTTCGCCCCGCTGACGCTGGCCGCCATGCTCGACCTTCCGCCACCCGACGCCGAGCGGACCCTGGAGAACCTGGTCGAGGCAAGTCTCGTCCAGCAGCCGGCCGCGGACCGCTACCGCCTGCACGACCTGGTCGCGGTCTACGCCCGCCGCGTCGCCGCCGCATACCCCGCGGAAGTCGCGGCGACCCGGGCCGGGGTGTTCCGGCTCTACGTGGTCGCCGCCCGCCGCGCGAGCGACTGGGGCCCCTCCGCCTTCCCGACCGGCCCGCGGCCGGACACCGCGCCCTTCGCGGACTGGGAGGAGGCCTCGGCCTGGCTGGACGCGGTGGGCGGCGAGCTGGTCGACGTGGTCGGCCATGCGGCGGCCGGGGGGCACGTGGACGACGCCTGCTGGATCGCCGAGGGGCTGTGCGACTACCTCACCCGACAGGGCCGGTACCACGAGTGCCGAGCCGCCGTCGAGATCGCGCTGCCGCTGGCGGAGCAGGCCACCGACCAGCGGATGGTCTCCGAACTGCGCACCTGTATGGGCATAGCCTACGGCCTGCAGGGCCACCACGAGCAGGCGCGCCGCTGGCTGAGGGACGCCCTGGAGATCAGCCGCCGTACCGGAGACCTGATGGAACAGGCGCGGGCCCTGGGTTCCCTCGGGATCTTCGCCAACGCGGCCGGCGAACCGGCCGAGGCCGCCGCGCTCCTGGCCCAATCCGCGGACCTCGCCCAGGCAGCGGACGACGACTGGCTCACCGTCATGTATCTGGCCAACATCGGCGCCATCCACCATCAGGTGGGGGAACACGAAAAGGCACACGACTGCTACGCGGCATCAGTCGTCCTCGCCGAGAAGCTCGGCAGACCCAGGATCCTCAGCAAGACGCTGTTCCGCATGGGCACGCTCCAACTCGACCGCGGGCGGCACGCGGAGGCTGCCGACGCGCTCCGCAGAGCCGCCGGACTCGCCGAGCGTGTGGGGGACATCCCGCTGTACGCCGCGGTCCTCGGCAGACTGGCCACCGCCGTGGGGCACCTGGGCGACCCGGCCGGGGCGAAGGAACTCCGTCACCAGGCAGTCGCGGCGGTCGGCGAACGGCCCGGCATCAGACTGGAGGCGGAGATCCGCAACCGGCTGGGCTGGCGCCACGCCGCGACGGAAGACCTCACCCAGGCGCGCGACCGGTACGAGCGGGCCATCGCCCGCTCCCGCACCGACCCCGGGGAACTCGCCCGCCCCCTCGACGACCCGCGCCGCCGCGGGCAGCCGAGCCCTCGGCGGATCTAGTACCCCTCCCGGGGATGCCGGCATGACACCGCCGCGGTGAAACCCGGCCCGGCGGATGCGCATCGATGCGACGGGCCGGAGCGCTGAGAGTCGTCCGGTGAGGTCGTGGCGTCGTGGCCGGCTGCCGGGGGCCGGTCTCCGCTGTTTCATCGGGATTTCAACGGCCATGGCTACCGTCCCGGTAGGTGGCGGCAGGCAGGGATGTCGCCCGGATCCAGAGGGGGTCGGGGGCATGACTGTCCTCATGTCGGCTCGTCATCCGGTTCGTGTTCGCCGCAAGGGTCTGATCTTCGCGTTGGTCGTGGCGTTGATGACGATGGCGGCTGTGGTTCCGTCGCAGTGGGTGCGTTCGGCGGGGTCGGCGGCGGGTGCCGGTGCGGCGGTGACGGTTCCCGAGCATCCGGAAGGGACGTCGTTCAATCCGAATCAGATCAAGGACATCAAGGCGGCCGATCCGGGTGCCGGGGTGAATCTGGTGGAGGCGCCGTCGGCGAACAACATGGGTGATGCCCGGTTGTCGTACCCGTTGGAGGTGCCGAAGGGGCGGGCGGGTCTGGAGCCGAAGCTGGCCGTCACCTACAACTCGTCGGGGACGAACGGGTGGCTTGGCGTCGGCTGGCACCTCGCCACCCCGATGCTCACGGTCGACACACGGTGGGGTGTGCCGCGCTACGACGCCCGACTGGAGACCGAGACCTACCTGCTCAACGGCGAACAGCTGACCCCAGTGGCGCACCGCGGCGAGTTGCGCGCGCGTACCGCGGAGAAGGTGTTCCACTCCCGGGTGGAAGGCCGGTTCGACCGGATCGTGCGCCACGGCGACAGCCCCACGAACTACTGGTGGGAGGTCACCGACAAGCAGGGCGTCCGCACGCTCTTCGGCGGGACGGCCGACAGCACGCTGGCCGACGGCAAGGGTCGCGTCGCCACCTGGGCGGCGCGGGAGGTCCGCGACGGCAATGACAACGTCCTGCGCTACCGGTACGCCGAGGTGGCCGATGGCGGTACGGCGGACTCCACGGTGCCGGGCAGCGACCTGTACCCGCAGAAGATCACCTACACCGGCCGCGGCGACACCGACGGCAGGTACTCGGTGACGTTCATCCGGGACCGAGAGCGCGGCGAGCCCCGCCGGCCGGACGTGCGGATCGACGGCAGGTACGGGTTCAAGAAGGTCACCGCCGACCTGCTGCGGCGCGTCGAGGTCAAGCTGGACGACGACCTGATCCGCGCCTACGAGCTGAACTACCGGACCGGCGCGTTCGCCAAGACGCTACTCGTCTCGGTGTCACAGTTCAGCGAGAGCAACCAGCTGTTCAATACCCACAGGTTCGACTACTACGACGACGTCCGCGACCAGTCGGGAAACTACAACACCTTCACGGAGGCCGCGAGTTGGACGGTGCCGGATGACGACCTCGGGGTGAACATCCGCGAAGGCGAGGCCAGCGCGATCTCGGCGAACACGTCGGCCGGCTTCGGCGCGCACCTGTTCGCGGGCTACAACGTGCAGGGGCTGACGACCAAGGAGGGTTCCGTCGGGCTGAAGGTCGGGTTCAGCGCGGGCCAGTCCGACGGCCTGTCGGCGCTGGCCGACGTGAACGGCGACAACCTGCCGGACAAGGTGTTCCGCAAGAAGAACGACGTGTTCTACCGGCCCAATCTGGCCAGACCAGGCGGTGAGCCGAAGTTCGGCGGCACGCCGATCAAGCTCACCAACCTCCCGGGAATCTCGACCGAGCGCACGCTGTCCGGCACCATCGGCGTCGAGTCGTACGTCCTCACCACCTCGGCCCAGCTGGACTTCGTGGGCACCACGACCACCTCGGACCGGTTCTTCAGCGACGTCAACGGCGACGGCATCACCGACCTGGTGAACAACGGCGGCGTGCTGTTCGGCTACCTGGACGCTCATGGGCAACCCGCCTACAGCGCGGACTCCACCCGCACCCCGGTGCCGATCGGGGGTGGCGCGGTGACCGGCGAGATCGTCGGCGATCAGACCGCGCAGTTCAACCAGCAGGTGGACAACTCGCCTCTCCTTGACACCGTGCGCCGCTGGGTCGCGCCGTTCGACGGCAACGTCCGCGTGGACGGCCACGTGCAGCTGACCCAGGACCCCTCCCCGGAGCGGGCGGCCTACACCAAGGCCGACGGCGTGCGGGTCACCATCCAGCACAAGAACGCCGAACTCTGGGCGCAGCGGATCGGCCCCGACGACCACACCGAGTTCACCCCGGGCAATGTGGCGTCGATCCCCGTGAAGAAGGGCGACGCGCTGTACTTCCGCACCCAGTCCATTCTGGACGGCAAGTACGACACCGTGGCGTGGGACCCGGAGATCACCTACACCGACCTGCCGGCCGGCACGGACGCGAACGGACTGGCGAACACCGTGTTCCGCGCGTCGGCCGACTTCACCTTCGGTGGCAGGCCGTCCTTGGTGACCGTGCCGGTGAACGGCACGTTGCGGCTGACCGGTGACGTGGTCAAATCCAAGGCGACCTCGGACGACGTGACCGTCGTGATCGAGAAGGGGAACGGCGTCCACGCCCCGGCGGAGGTGTACCGCAAGGTCCTGCCCGCCGCGTCGACCGGCACCACCGCGATCGACGTGAGCATCCCGGTCAGCATGTTCGAGAAGATGTCGTGGAAGCTGAAGACCGACTCCCCGATCGACGTCTCGGCGGTGAGCTGGGCACCGAAGGCGCACTACACGGCCGCGCAGGGGGTCGAGTCGGTCGTCGACGCCAAGGGCGATCCCACGCTGGTGATCACCCCGCCGTACGACATGACCATGTACCCGGCGAACACCCTCACCGCGCCGCAGCAGCCCTACAAGGCGACCAAGACCGGCCAGTTGAAGGTGCGGCCGAAGCTGTCCCTCAACTTCGGTCTCCAAGGTGACGCCAAGATCGCGCTCACGGTGAAGAAGCGCGGCGGGCAACTGCTCGGCAAACGGATCTTCCAAGCCAAGGACACCTCCCCCTTCAGTGGCCAGAACCTGGACCTGACCGTGCCGGTCACCGCCGGCGACGAGCTCTACATCGACTACTCCACGACGGATACCGGACTGCTCGGCCTGCTCGTCGACCAGTCCGCGTCGGTCACCTATGACGTGACCTCCAGCTGGCCGACCTTCACCCCGGCTCCCAGCGCCATGCACGGTTCCGTCGGGCAGGGCGCCTTCGCCCAGCCCTACCGCGGCTGGGGTGTGATCGGCTACCAGGGCAACCGAGACCGCGCCACCCAACCGCTCAAGCAGGCCGAACTCACGCTGGACCAGAGCTTCAAGGACGCGCTTCCCAAGGAGCCCAAGGAAGCGGACGTCGCGCCTTTCGCCGCGAACCCCCGGCTCAGCATGCCGCGGCTCGCGGTGTTCGCCCCCGTTCCCGCCAAGGGCGGCTGGGCCGCTCAGGACGAGTCCTCCTGGGTCACCGCCGCTATGGCGACGAGCTCCCGCCTCGGCGCGGACACCATCGACATCGTCACCGACGCCGACGTGGCGGGCGACCGGGCGGTGATGCGCCGCGGTGTCACCGGCCAGGTGTCGGCCACGCTCGCGGCGGGCCCGTTCGGCGGCACCGTGGTCGGTGGGATCACCGCGGGCTCGGTCGACTACCTCGACCTCAACGGCGACGGCTACCCCGACGTCGTGGGGGCCAAGGAGATCCAGTTCTCCGACATGACCGGCGCGCTCGGCGCCACGCGCGGCACCCTCGGCGGCAACGTCCGCGAGGCGGACAACGTCTCCGGCAATGTGTCGCTCTCCGCGGGCAGCGAGACCGCCACCATCGCCAGCGCACTGGGCATGGCCGCGCCCGAGGCGGGCACCAGTGCCAACACCGCCACCACCGGCGCGGTCCAACCGTCGCTCGGCATCGGCGGCAGCCTCGGCGGCGGCGAGTCCGACGTCCGCGTCGACCTGATCGACATCAACGGGGACGGATTGCCGGACAAGGTATTCGGCAACGGCGACGTCCAGTTCAACCTCGGCTACTCCTTCGCCGCCCGCGAACCCTGGTCGGCCGGACCGATCAACGACGCGTCCACCCGCAACGTCGGCGTCAACCTCGGGTTCAACGTCGACCGCTACGGCTTCGCGGGTGGCGTGTCCGCCGAGCTGGGGACCTCGTACACCAACGCGAGCATGACGGACGTCAACGGCGACGGCCTGCCCGACCGGGTGTTCACCGACGGGACCAACCCGATCAAGGTCGCGGTGAACACCGGCACCGGCTTCACCGCGCCCGCCCCGTTCCGCGGCAGCTTCCCCGAGATCGCCGTCGACAAGAACGCCAGTCTCGGCGGGGGCGTCTACTTCACCGTCGGCCTGCCCACTCCCGTCGGCGTCTTCGTCTTCAACCCCGGCGCCAACGCGTCCACCGGCATCAGCCGGGCCGAAACCAGCCTGCGGGACGTGAACGGCGACGGCCTGGCCGACCACGTCAAGTCCACCCGGGACAACGAACTCCTGGTCGCGGTCAACAAGACCGGTCGCACCAACCTGCTGCGCTCGGTCAGCCGGCCGATGGGCGCCCGTATCGACCTGGACTACACCCGGTCGGGCAACACCGCTGAGATGCAGGAGAGCCGCTGGGTGCTGTCCCGCACCTCGGTCTTCGACGGGCTCGCGGGCGATGGTGCCGACACGAGTCTGACCACCTTCCGCTACGAGCAGGGCCGCCACGACCGGCTGGAGCGCGAGTTCCTCGGTTTCGGCCGCGTGGTGAGCGAGCACCGCGACACCGGTGCGGACGACGCCGTTCGCCGCACCGTGACCGACGAGTACCGCACCGACGGATACGCGGGCCGCGGCCTGCTCACCCGCACGCTGACCGAGGACGGCGCCGGCCACCCGTACCGCGAGACACTCAACACCTACCGGCTGCTCGACACCTCCACGGGTGAGGAAACCGACCCGAAGAGCCGGACCGCCACCGTCTTCCCGCAGCTCATACGCGTCGAGGAGAAGGACTACGAAGGCGCGGCCGCCGCGGCCAAGTCCACATTCACCGACCTGTCCTACGACGAGTACGGCAACGTGACCCGCACCTTCGACGCGGGGGACGAGGGCACCGCGGACGACCTGGAGACCACCTTCGCGTACAGCGGCTCCGATACTCAGTGCCGCGACCGGCACCTCGTCGGCACCGCCAACGCGATACGGCAGAAGGCCGCGGCCACCGACGCACTCCTGCGCCACCGCGGATCCACCGTCGACTGCGCGACCGGCGCCGTGCGCCAGATCCGCGAGTACCTCGACGACGACACCGCGGCCGTCTCCGACCTGACGTACCACCCGGACGGAAACCTCAAATCGGTGACCGGTCCGGCGAACGCAAAGGGGCAGCGCTACAAGCTGGAGTACGGCTACGACACCACCGTCGGCGTACACGTCGTGTCCATCGAGGACAGCTTCGGCTACCGCTCCACCACCGCCCACGACCTCAAGTACGGGGTCCCCACCCGCAACACGGACCAGAACAACCAGTCCGTGACGATGACGTACGACAGCGTCGGCCGTCTCACCACACTCACCAGTCCCTATGAGCAGGGCGGCGACCAGGCCACGATCACCTTCGGCTACCACCCCGAGGCGCCCGTCCCGTATGCCACGACCAAGCACCTCGACCGCACCGCCGACGGTGTACGCGAGGACACCATCGACACCGTCACCTTCACCGACGGTCTCAAGCGTGTGGTGCAGATGAAGAAGGACGCCTCGGTGTCCGCCTCACCCGGGGACACACCCACCGAGGTCATGACGGTCTCCGGCCGGCTGAAGTTCGACTCCCTCGGCCATGCCGTGGAGAGGTACTACCCGACAACCGAGGACAAGGACGAGGCGAACACCACACTCAACGCCTCCTTCGACTCCGTGGCACCCACGAAGGAGAGCTTCGACGTCCTGGACCGCTCGGTGAAGACCGTGCAGCCGGACGGCGTCATCACCACCACCGGATACGGTTTCGGCAAGGACCGGACGGACACGACCCGCTTCCAGCAGAGCGTGACCGACGGCAACGGCAAGGAACGCCGCACCTACACCGATGTCCGCGGCGTCCTCACCTCGGTGCGGGAGTTCAACAACTCCTCAAGTATCTGGACCAGTTACACCCACGATCCGCTGGGTCAGGTCACGACGATCACCGACGACAAGAACAACGTCACGCGCGCCGGCTACGACGTGCTGGGACGCCGTGTCTCCTTCGAGAGCCCGGACGCCGGACGCCTCGAGACCCGCTACGACCTCGCCGGCAACGTCACATCGAAGGTCACCGCGAACCTGCGGGCAGCGGACAAGACCGTCGAGTACGACTACGACTACTCTCGACTGAAGGCCATCCGCTACCCGACGTTCCCGCAGAACAACATCTCCTACGAGTACGGAGCTCCCGGCGCGGCGGCCAACTCGGCCTCGCGGATCACCGCGGTCCACGACGCCGCGGGAACGGCCAAACGCGCCTACGGAGCACTGGGCGAGGTGACCGAGGAGACCCGCACGATCACCGCGGCGGGCGGGTCGCCGCGCGCCTACACCACGCAGTGGCGTTTCGACTCGTTCAACCGTGTGCTCCAGCTGACCTATCCGGACGGCGAGATCCTCACCTACGACTACGACTCCGGTGGCCAGGTCCACCGCGCCACCGGCGTGAAGGGCGGTACCGAGTACACCTACCTGCACCGCCTGGATTACGACAAGTTCGGGCAGAAAGTCCTACAGCAGACCGGCAACGGTGTGCGCACCACGTACACCTACGACTCCGAAGACCGCAGGCTGGCGACCCTCAAGGCCGCGAGCCCGAGCGGGACGCCGTTCCAGGAGCTCGGCTACACCTACGACAACACCGGCAACGTCACCGGCCGCACCAACAGCGCGCCACAGAACTCGGTTATCGGCGGTCCGAGCAGCCAGACGTACGCATACGACGACCTGTACCGGCTGACCAGTTCGTCCGGGCAGTACACGGACAAGGATAATCAGCTCAACCGGTACACGCTGTCGCTGGCATACGACTCGATCGACAACACGACGACCAAGGCACAGCACCACGAGATCACGGGCGGAACCCCCGCGTTCCCGGCAGGCACCGGGTCACCGGGGCCCATCGAACCCGTGGAGGACCCGGCCAACCCGGTCGATGTCCAGGATCGCACCAGTTACACGTACGCCTACGAGTACGGCAACGGGAAGCCGCACGCGCCGAACGAGGTCGGGCCGATCACTCAGACCTACGATGCCAACGGCAACCTCACCGACACGGTGAACACCGCCACCGGAGCGCGCCGCCAGTACGTTTGGGACGAGGAGAACCGCCTCGCCTGCAATGCCGACGGCGCCATGGCGGTCACCCAGGACCCGACGGGCTGCGCGGGCGCAGCCGTCCGCTACACCTACGACGCCGAGGGCGACCGGGTCGTCAAGGCCGGTGACGCGGTATCGGTTTACCCGAACCGCAACTACAGTGAGCGCGACGGCACCGGCTTTAAGCACGTGTTCGTCGGGGACAGCCGCGTGGCCTCCAAGACGGTGTCCGGTGGCGTGGAGAGCGACCAATCCTTCTACCACGCCGACCACCTCGGCTCGTCCGGCTACGTCACCGACGGGGCGGGAGCGGTCACCGAGCACCTGGAGTACTTCCCGCACGGTGAGACCTGGGTCGAGGAACGCTCCGGGCAGCACGACACCGAGTATCAGTTCACCGGCGAGGAACTCGACGCCGAGACCGGGCTCTACTACCACGGGGCGCGCTACTACAACCCGCGCACGCAGCTGTGGGCGAGCGCCGACCCTGCGCTGCCGAAGTACCTGGACCAGGACCTCGCGGGCGGCATCACCCAGCCGCGCAACCTGGCCGCGTACACCTACGTCCACAACAACCCGGTAAAGTTGACCGACCCCACCGGCGAATGGCCGTGGGAGAAGGAGCCGTGGAGCTACGACTACACCTTCTACGCCAAGGGCGAAGCGGCCAACACCTACGTGCTGGTCGATCCGACCACCGGCAAGTTCTTCTCCCAGGTGGACGCAGGTGGCGCGCCGAACGTGGGGAAGGCATCGGAGATCGTCACGGTCGAGGACGCCTGGAACGCGCTGAAGTCCTGTTACAACTGCACGTTCCCCGTCAACGGTGCTCCCAAGGAGATGCCGAAGGTCGGTGACAAGCTGCCACTGAAGGTGGGCCCGCAGGGGTTCCCGGTCGAGGTGACGCAGATGGACTTCGACGGCAAGGAGATCAACATCGAGTACTCGACTCTCGACGGCCACATCGACGGCGTGGGCAGCACGGTCCACTTCCGGATCTTCGAGGACCAGAACGGCGAACTCGCCTTGCAGACGACCGCCGAGATCATCGGCGGCAAGGGCACCCTCGGCGGCGCGCCTGGCCGGGGTGTGTACGGCGGGGCTGCCAAGATCACCTGGCAGCCCTTCATCGACCGCTTGGTGACCAACGGCATCAAGCAACACTACGGCGACCGATGGGGTGGGAAGAAGTAGGAGGATTGAGGTGCCGGAAGGATCTCGGGGGCACCTCGGCTGGAGTACTAGTACTCCAGCAGGATTTCGCCACCTGACCTGGTCTTTTGCCAGGTGGCGGTAGTGTAGCGGGACTTCGATCGTACGGGGGCGGTCTCACGGAGACCGCCCCTCGATCGTGCGACAACACCGCAGGTAGTGACAGCGGCAGGGCAGCCTCCGAGGTTGATCACCGAGTCCGCCGCCGCGCAATGGGACGAGGAAGCCGCGCGCGGGCAGGATGAGCAGTCGATCGCGGCCAGGGCCCAGGCCCGCGTGGAACGGGTGAGGCAAGGCCGCAGCGGAGATGGTCCGCTACCGCCCGGGGCGGACCGGGTGACCGTGGCCACCGCCCGAGTTGAGGCTGCCCGACAGCATCTGCACGAGGCGCAGGCCCGCAAGCGGGAGCGGATCGCGGAGGTTCGCGAGCAGCTCCGGCTGGCCGAAGCCCGCCGGGGTCCCAAGCCGAACCTCGGCCTGTTCAGCTTCGACGAGACCAAGGGCAAAGAGGTCTCGCGCGCCCGGCAGCGACTGGCCAGGGCGGAGCAGACCCTGACCGCCGCAGAGGCCGCGGCCGCTGAGAAGGACCTGCCGACGAAACGAGGCCGTGGCGGCAGCAAGGAGCCGCACAGCGTCCGTCGTCAGGTGCGACGCAACGTGACCGACCCGGACAGCAGGCTGATGTCCGCCGCCGACGGCGGGGCAGTCCAGGGATACAACGCCCAGCTCGCCGGTCGCGGGCGACGGACTGGTCCTGGTTCCGGAACTGGTGCAGGACGCCAACGACCTGCACCAGTTCCAGCCGATGAGTACGGCCGCGGTCCAAGCCGCCCTTCTGGTCCACCAGGCTCGTTGCGACGAACAGCTGAACTCACCCAGTACAGCGCGGCCGCCTTCGCCGAGGCCTGCCGCCGGCACGGCATCCGCCGCAGCATGGGCCGGGTCGGCTCGAGCTACGACAACGCCCTCGCCGAGTCGTTCTTCCAGGGCCTCAAGCGCGAGTTGCTCCACGAAAGGCGCTGGGTCTCCAAGGCACAGACCCGGCTCGAGCTGTTCCGCTGGCTGTCGTACTACAACCAGCGCCGTCGGCATTCCGCGCTCGGCTACCTCACACCAGCCGAGTTCGAACAGCAACTGACCACGTCACGTACGCTGACACTCGTCGCGTGAAACCCGGTGTCCACTCCCGGGGATCAACCTCAGCTGTCGCCCCCCACCCCCCACGGCACTCCCAGCCTGGACCTGGTCGGCGCGTCGGCCGGCCAGGGCAGGCCATGAGCACGGTCGGGGACGTCAGAGCTTGGGCAGGGAGAAGCAGAAGATTTTGCCGGACCAGGTGGCATAAAGGTGATCACCCGCAGTTTGCGTCGACCAGGAACCGGAGCCGCCGACGGCCTGATAGTGCCAGACCTGCTCGCCGGTCTCGGTATGGAAGGCGTGCAGACCCTTCCGCCCCGCGGCGAGAAAGAGTCCGCCTAGGGTGCCCAGGAACACCGGGTCGCCGAGGCCCGACCCTGCCCTCCAGCGTTCCGTGCCGGTCTCGGCGTCGATCCCGTGCAGGACCTTCTCGTCCAGGTAGCAGACGGTGGCGCCGGAGCGGGCGTAGCCGCGGTTGCCGCGGGCGGCGGTCCGCACGCTCCACAACGTCTTGCCCGACTCCGGGTCGAAGGCCGTGAGCAGCCCGCGGGTCGAGCCGTTAGCGCCGGTGCCCGGGTAGCAGAACAGGGTTCCCTCGACCAGGCTGAAAGACCTGTCGGATATGAGGATCTCACTGTTCGTCGGCGGGAGTTTCGTGGGTTCGCTCCAGAGCGTCCGGCCGTCACCGGGGTCGAGTGCGAGCAGGTTCATGTCGGCGTCGATGCCGTAGAGCACCTTGCTCCTGTCCGGCGAGTAGAGGGTGACAAGGTCCTTGTCCCATACGCGCCCGCCCGACTCCGGGTCGAGAGCGGTGTATCCCCTGAGCATGGCAGCGGGGTTCGTCCTGGAAGGGCTGCCCCAGGCGATCAGGGTGCCGGCCCGGGTGGTGCCGACGACCGCGAGGCCCTCCTTCACGTCGGAGGTCGTCCAGCGCACTTCTCCGCTCGGCGCCTCCAGGCAGTGGATACGTCCACCGTCACTCATCGCCGCGATCAGCTCTCCGTCCGCGAACTCCAGCCGGGGCGCGCTGTCCCCGCCCGGTGCCGAGTCCCATAGCTTCCGTCCGGACCGGCCGTCGAACGCGTGCACTTTCCCGTCGGTGCGTACCGTGTAGACGTGTTTGTCGTCGGCGAGGGTGTCGGTGTTCTGGCTGTCGAGGTCCTTCCACAGGAGTTTGCCGGTGGCTCGGTCGACACAGACCCCCGACGTCTGCTTGGTGCACAGCAGCGTCGACCGGGTCACCGCTGCCAGGGACATGCCCGGCCGGGGAAGGTCGCGGATCCAGTCGAGTTCGGGGGTGGGACCGGTGCCTTCGTCGCCCGGTCGGAGGAACCAGGCGCCGCCGGCCGCCGCGGCCACGGCGAGCACCCCGCCGCCGATGAGCAACCGGCGGCGGCCGAGCAGCGGGGAACGCACGACGTTCTGCAGGGTGCGCTCGTCCTCGGTCACCCGCAGTCCGACGGCGCCGAGCCAGCCCGCTGTGGTCTCCGGGCGCAGCCAGGACTGCAGGTGACCGACGGTGGGACGCCGGGCGGGGTCCTTGTCGAGGCATGCGGTGACGATGCCGAGCAGGCCGTGCGGGACACCGTTCAGCTGCGGCTCCTCGTAGGCGGCCCGGTAGAGCAGGGCATGGACCGCGCCGGTGCCGAAGGGCGGGATGCCGGTGGCGGCGAGGGCGAGCACGGCGCCGAAGGCGAACACGTCGCTGGCAGAGGTGAGTTCGGCTCCTCGTGATTGCTCGGGCGACATAAAACCGGGTGAGCCGGCGACCTGGCCCTCGGCGGTGAGTACGGTGCCGTCGACGGCCCGGCTGATGCCGAAGTCGATCACTCGGGGGCCGTCGAGGGTGAGCAGGATGTTGGACGGCTTGAGGTCGCGGTGGATGAGCCCCGCGCGGTGGATCGCGGCCAGCGCCTCGGCCAGGCCGCCGCCGAGCACCCGCAAGGTGGCCTCTGGCATGGGCCCATGGGCGTCCAGGGCGTCGGCGAGCGAGGGACCCGGGATGTAGGCGGTGGCCAGCCAGGGCTGCGGCCCTTCGGGGTCGGCGTCGACGACCGATGCGGTGAAGGCGCCGGAGACCGCGCGGGCGGCGTCCACCTCGGCCCTGAAGCGCCGACGGAAGTCCGGGTCGGCGGCCAGTTCGGCACGCACCACCTTGACGGCCACCGCACGGCCGCTGCGTGACGTGGCGAGGTGGACGCGGCCCATGCCGCCCGCGCCGAGTTCCCGGATCACCCGGTACGGCCCTATGTATGTGGGGGCGGCGGCAGTCTGCTGGGGCGGCGTGGTCAAGGGGTCTCGCTCCGGAATGCGTGGAGGGTGGTCTCGGACGCGGCGAAGAGGGTGTCGCCGGAGGTCTGCAGCTGCCAGGTGTTCCTGCCTCTGGCTTCACTGCCGGAGGGCTGGTGCGCCCAGAGCAGCTCGCCGTCAGAGGCGCGCAGGACGACGAACCCCGGGACCTCACCCGTGGCGTACGTGGCGACGGCCACCACGGACGGAGAGACCGTGGGGCCCTGGTCTCCCGCGCCGCCGGCAGGGGACAGATTCAGCGGACTCGCCCTGTGCCACACCTGCTCGCCGCTGCGCATGTCCAAGGCGAAGACGGTGTCCTGCGGGTCGTGGACGTAGGCCCGCTCGCCGCGGACCGTGGCCGGGCTGATATTGGTCGTCTCGTTGACGGCGGTCCACAGCTTCCCGCCGCCGGAGGCGCTGAACGCCTGCACCTTGACGCTGACGACGAGCAGCGCCGTCCCGTCGGTGGCCAGCTGCGGATAGGCACCGGGTTCGACGACGTCCCGCACCTTCCACCGCTCGGTGCCGGTACGCAGGCCGAGTCCCCTGAGCGTGCCGTTGTCCTGCAGGTAGCAGAGGCGACCGTCGGTGTGGGCCTGGAAATCGCTGCCGCGGACCGTGCGCGACCACAGCACCTTGCCCGAGGTGAGATCGACCGCGCGCACCCCGTAGCCGGCGTCGCCGCCGGTGCCGAGGACGGCGACCGGTCCGGCGACGCACAGGACCTTGTCGACGAAGTCGGCGTCGCGGCCGTCGGCGCCGTACCTGGTGACCGCGTAGGAGAACTTCTGCCTGCCTGTGGCGTCGACACCGAACAAGTAGCCGTGCTCCCCGGTCCAGCCTTCGGCGTACAGCACGGACCCCTGAACGCCGATCCACTTCGGATCGCCCACGACGTCGGACGGCGGACGGAGTGAACCCATCCAGCGTTCCTCGCCGGTCGCGGTGTCGTAGGCGGTCGCGTGAGCCGTGTCCCAGTGCACCAGAGTGTCGCCGACAAGACGCAGCTGTCCGTTCTCCAACTTCTTCAGCGTGGTCGACCACTGTGGCCTCGGACCCGCTGGAACCGTGGGCTCGGGCCGTGCCGTGGCGCCCGTGCCGACGCCGGACCGCACCGGGTCCTTGCCGGGCTGCCACCGCCCTCTGATCAGCGCCACGGCTCCTGCGGCCGCGGCGACTCCGGTCCCTGCCGCGGTGATCCACAGGAATCCACGGCGGCTCGGCCCCTTCGGTACGGCCGTGCCGGGCGAGGTGAGGGGCGTGGCGGGCATGGGTGGTGCGGCCACCAGGGCGGCGGCGTGTGCCGCCCGCCGCGCGAGGTCCTGCCGCAGGCCCGCGGTCAGCAGCGCGGCCGGGTCGGCGGCACCGAGCGCGGCCAGCACCGACTCGGCGGGCGGCCTGCGGGCGGGGTCCTTGTCCAGGCATGCTCCGATCAGCAAACTCAACGCCGCAGGCACGCCGTCCAGTCGAGGCCGATGGTGGACGGCCCGGTAGAGGATCTCGGCCGTACCTCCGGCGCCGAAGGGACCCCGGCCGGTGGCCGCGAAGGTCAGGACACAGCCCAGGGAGAAAATGTCGGCCGCCGGTCCGGCCTCGCGGCTCGACACGATCTGCTCGGGCGCCATGAACCCGGGCGTTCCCATCACCGCCCCCGTCCGGGTCACCTGGGTCGCGTCCACCGCCCGGCTGATGCCGAAGTCGATGACCCGGGGCCCGTCCTCGGCGACGAGTACGTTGCCGGGTTTGAGGTCGCGGTGCACGATCCCGGCGGCATGAATGGCCAGCAGCGCCTCCGCCAGGCCCGTGCCGAGGGCCCGCAGGGCGGCCGCCTCGGGCAGTACACCGAAGCCGCGCACGACCTCGTGCAGCGACGGTGCGGGGACATAGGCCGTGGCCAGCCAGGGTTGCGGGGCGTCGGCGTCCGCGTCGAGGACCGGTGGGGTGTAGAACCCGCTGACCCTGCGGGCAGAGTCGGCTTCGCGCCGGAAACGCCCACGGAAGTTCGGAGTCTCGGCGTACTCGGGCCGGATCACCTTCAGGGCCACCAGACGCGATCCCGGTGACCTGGCCAGGAAGACCCTCCCCATGCCGCCTTCGCCCAGGAGGTGGAAGACCTCGTAAGGGCCGATACGGGAGGATCTCTGCTGCTGGGGGACCTGTCTGTGCGGCTGGATAAATGTGTGCACGTCGTCGCCGCGGTGGTCAGCTCAGGGAGCCGAGAACATCACGGGCGGCGGCGATGGCGGCCTCCTCGGCCTGCCGCTGGGTCGTGGTGGAGTCCTTCCGGCTGAACGTGTAATCCGCGGTGACCGTGGCGTTGCCCTCGCGGACGATCGCCTGGGCGGAGGCGAGGCCCCCGTCCGTGTCTCCGCCGTAGACCATGAACGCCTCCTCGCCCAGCCCGCTGACAGGCCGCGAGTCGATCACCTTGTACAGCTCCCCCCGGCCCTTGAGGGCGACCTTCTTCTCCGTGGCGTACGTCTCCTTCGCTGCGGGCATGACAACGACGTGCGCGTCCAGACTCAGAAACGGACTGTCATAGCCCTGGCTCTCCCACCTCGGTGACCTGGTGATCATCGTCGCCAGATCCGCGTCGTCCATCAGCCCGGGCGTGCACTCGGTTCCGGGCGCGATCCTCTCGATGGTGGACGCCTTGATCAGCTCGCACCCCTTGGGCACCTTGGTGAACGCCTTGCCCGGCTCCTCCGGCTCGGCGGCGCCGCCCGGGACGCCCGGCAGTCTGCCTGCGGCGGCGTCGTTGTCGTCGCCGCCTGACGTGGCGATGGTCACGCCCGCGACCACGGCCACGGCCAAAGCCGCGGCGCCAGCGATCAGCCACTTTCGCGAACCGCTGCCACGCGGAGCCTCACCCGGTCCGCCCGCCGGAACCGGCTGGGACCAGGGCGAGACCGAGGGAGGGGCCTGACCCGGCATCGGAGGCGGCATCTGACCCGAGCCCTGTGCCGCGGGCCCCCAGGCCGGTGTGGCCTGCCCGAGCGGCTGGGTGGGACGGCTCTCGCCGAAAGCCTGCCGGGGATCCACCTGCGGGGTCTCACTCACGTGACAGCCCTCTCTCCTCGTTCGGTTCACGTCTGCGGGGCCGGCTCGGACCCGCCCCGCGCGCCGAACTCTTTCGCGAGGCGATGCAAAGCCGATGAAATCCCGCTGAAGCGAGAACCGGCCGAACTCTCCGGGCCGGCCGCGGTGTGAACCGAGGTGAAAGCTGCCTCAGATACCTTCCTCCGGCGGGAAGCCGATGCCGCTGAGCCCGTCGCGTGCCTCTTCGACCTGTCGTGGATGGTCACCGGCTCCGGGCAGGGAAAGGGCGGTCTGGAATTCCTGCCGGGCCTCCGCACTGAGACCCGCCGCCGCGTAAGTGCTGCCAAGGCGGATGCGGACCGCCATCTCCAGTCCCGCGCTGGTGTGCTGGGTGAGCGTGGCGAGCGCCTGGTGGTGGGCGTCCACCGCGGCGTGATGGCTGCCCTGGATGTGTTCCACGGTCGCGAGGCGCGAGAGGCTCGCGGCGCGCAGCGGCAGGTCCTCGGCCTCGCTCGCCAACTCCGCCGCCCGCCGCAGCAGGTCCTTGGCCTCCGGGTACCGGCCGACGGCCAGGTGAGTGTCGGCGGAGAAGCACAGTGTGTTGCTGATCGCCCTGGGCCGGCCGTTCTTCTCGGCGATGGTCAGGGCGGACGAGTTGAGCTCGAATGCCTGCTCGTGCCGCCCCTGCTGGGAGTGGATCGCGCCGAGGCTGCAGACCGCTATCCCGGTCAGCCAGTCGTCGCCGAGCCGGGCTGCCAGCTCCACCGCCTCGTTCAGATGAGCGATCGCGTCCTCGATGCGGCCCAGCATCCACTCGGCGACGCCCATGCCGGCGCTCGCCCGGGCCCGTTCCCGCAGATCGTCAGGGCCGCAGCCGTGCTGCACCGCTTCGGTGAACCAGGTGTGCGCTTGCTGGAGCCGGCCCTGATAGAGGTCGATCATTCCCATGCAGTTGCGCAGCGCGGAGCGCATCCGCCGGTCGGTGACCAGGTCCGCGCAGGGCAGCGCGATCTCCAGTGCTGCCCGGCACTCGTGGTACTGGCCCTGGTGGACCAGATGGTCGATCAGGGCCTCGGCGATCCAGCAGGCGTGGTCGAACTGGCCGGCGGCGGCCGCGTGAGCGACCACGTCGACCAGTTCTCCGCCCGCCGCAGTCAGCCATGCCGAGGCTTCCCGCCCGTCGCGGAAGGGGAGGCAGGGGATGTCAGGGCCGGTAGGGAAGGCCTCGGGACCCTGGTCGCCGGCGATGCGGCCCGCAGCTGTGTAGAGACTCAGTACGGCGGCGCGGTCGGCGGCGGCCTGCTCGGGCGCTTCGGTGGCGAGGCGCCACGCGTGTGCCCGGACGAGGTCGTGCAGCCGGTAACGACCCGGATGCGGCTGCTGCAGCAGACTCGCGTCGACCAGGTCCTCCAGAAGATCCCCGGCGTCCTCAGGGGAACCACCCAGCACGGCGGCGAGGGTGAGCTGGTCGAAGCGGGCCGTCGGAGCCACGCCCAAGGCACGGAAGGCGCGGCGCAGCTCGGAGGTGAGCTGGTCGTACGACAGTCGGAAGGCGGCCTCCACGCTGCGGTCCTCGGCCCGCAGTTCGCCGAGGCTGCGCGAGCCGTCCGACATCCGGCCGGCGAGAAAGGCGAGCGTCCAGGACGGGCGATTCTGGAGCCGGGCGCCCGCGATGCGCAGCGCCAGGGGAAGTCCGCCGCACCGCCGGGCGAGTTCGAGAGCCGCCTGGGGTTCGCGGTCCGCACGGGACTTCCCGAGGAGTTCGCGGAGCAGTCCGACCGCCTCGCCGGCGCCCAGCGGCTCCACGGTGAGCCGTAGATCGGTGTCGAGGCCGGCCAGCCGCTGTCGGCCCGCCACCAGGACCCGGCTCCCCGGGCCGGCGGGCAGGAGCGGGCGTACCTGCTCGGAGCTGCGGGCGTCGTCGACGACGAGCAGCAGCCGCAGTGCGCTCGTCGCCGCGCGCCAGGCCGTGACCAGTTCCCCCAGGTCGTCCAGGTCGTCAGGCACTTCGTCACCGCCGTCGTGGACCGCACGCAGCAGGCGGCGTAGTGCGCGCCGCGTGTCGCCGCCTTCGTGGAGGGCGCTGTGCGTGTGGAGGTCCACGTACAGGCAACCGTCGGGGTAGGCATCGGCGAGCGTCCAGGCGGCGCGTACCACCAGGGCCGTCTTGCCGACCCCCGCCGTGCCGTCGACCGTGACCACGGACACGGCCCCTGGGGCCATGGGGGCGGTGAGCAGGGCGAGTTCCCGCTCGCGGCCGACCAGGCAGGCGCTGTCGCCCGGGAGGTCGTTTCGGCGGGGGCGGGGGGCGCCGGTATGACCGGACTTGTTGGAGAGACGAGGCGCGGGAGCCGATTTCTCGGGCCGACTGCCCTTGGGAGCGGCGGGGACGTCGGCCGCCCGCTGCTGTGCCGGCCGGCCGAGGAGGAGGCGGTCGTCCCGGCGCAGTACGGCCTGGTGCACAGTGCGCAGTTCCTCGCCGGGCTCCACACCCAGGTCGTCGCGCAGGCGGCGGCGCATGTCCTGGTGGACGGCCAGCGCCTCGGCCTGTCGGCCGCTGCCGTACAGGGCCCGCATCCGCAGTGCGGCGAGCGGCTCGTCGTGAGGCTGGAGCAGGGGCGCGGCCATGAGTTCGTCCAGCGCTTCCTGGTAGCGGCCGAGCAGCATCAGGCACTCCACCCGGTCCTGGTGCAGCATGCGCCGCTGCCGGGCCAGGCGTTCTCGCTCGCTGTCGGCGAGGGGACCCGGAAGACCCGGCAGCGGTTCCCCACGGAACAGCCCCAGCGCCCGGCTTCCGTGCTCCAGTGCGGCGTCGAGGTCGGCGGAGGCCCTCGCTCGCTGGGTGCGGGAGATCTCCGCGGCGAGAGCCGCGAGGTCGGTGCGCGCTCCGTCGGGTACGAACCGGTAACCACCGCGCCCACTGTGGATCACCGACCGGCGGGCCCCGGCGGCAGGCGCTTCGTCGAGCGCCTTGCGCAGCGCGTAGGCGTAGCTCGGCAGGACCCGGCGGCCCGTGGCCGGGAGATCATTTCCCCAGACATCGGCGAGGAGTTGCTCATACGTCACGAAGCTCGGCGCACGCAGGATCAGAGCGGTGAGAACCGCCTGCCGTCGCACCGGGCCGAGCGCAAGCGGCGCATCACCGCGACGGGCCCGGACCGGCCCGAGCAGGTCGATCCGCAGGTCCCCGCTTCCATCGGTCACGCTCCCGCCGGATTCCTTGGAATCCATGCCCATGGCCAAGCCCCCGTGTCCCCGTACGACCAGTGCCTGCTCGGTCTCTCGAAACCTTGGTTCATGAAGATTTCATCGACCTTGCAGCGCCTCACGAAAGAGTCTGCCCGGTTGCGTCAGGTGCTGCCGCCGAACCCGACGCAGAGCGAGCGACCCGTCGGCGTGATATCCGCCACGCGGGCCTGCAGTCGACCGGCCGACACGTCAAGGAAAGAGGAAATTCCGTAATGTCTCACGCCAACCCCACACCCGCCGCAGGGCCCACCCGCCGCGCCGGACGATGGGAACGCTACCGAATCACCCACCCCTTCTCGCCCAAGGATCAGGCGGCCCTGTGGGGGGCGATCGTGGGCGTCGTGGCACTTGCCGTACTGCTCGGCTGGGCACTCGACATGAAGGGCGGTGCGGTCATCGTCGCGGCAACTCCCTTCATCGTCTCCCGGTTCGAGAACCGACGCACTGCGTTCCAGTTCGACGCCGTCGGCGTCCGGTTCGGCGACACGCAGCTGCCGTGGGCCGACGTCACGCAGTTCGTCGTGGCCACACCGCCGGCCGGCCCGCACACGCTCATCGGTGCGAGGCTGCGCCCCGGTGCGACGTTGCCGACGGGAATGAACGTCCCGTCCCAGCGCGCCGACATGCCCGCACCGGTCCATGTGCCCGTCCCGCGTTCCAAGTTCGACCTGGCGAAAATGGTCGGCAAGGCACGCAAGTACGCCCCACCGCACATCCAGATCGTGATTGCCGAGCCGTCGGGCGAACGCATGGCGACCTGATTGTTCCGGCCGTTGGGGCGGCTGAAGAACCTGTTCGGGCAATTCTTCGACACGAGCCCGCGCGACGCCGTGGCGGACAGCCTCGACCGCGTGCGCGATCGTGTTTGCACGATCCCGCCCCGCTCGGCGGCCTCGCGTCGCGCGGACCGACCCCACTGACCCTGTGCGGAGGTCAGGCCGGTTGCAGACATTGCAAGCCCTCCCCTCTCTTGAGGAGACGGATCGTGCGTGCCCTGACCGCCAGTCGATGTGCAGCCGCTTTCATCAGCCTGGGGACCCTGCTCAATTTGCTTGTGCGTGGTGTGGACAGCGCCTTCGTCGTCCCCGATGCCCTGGTGGGTGCCGTGCTTGCGATAGGGGCGGTCTTGCCTGCCGGCCTGGCGGGCCGGGTGCTGACGATTGAGTTCGGGGCGGCGGCCGGTGTGTTCACCGTGGCCACCGCCGAGCACGTCGTCCACGAGGAGTCCGCTATCGGCTCTCTGACCTTCGCACTGATCTGTGCGGCGATGGCGGGGCTGCTCGTCCGGCGTGCTGAGCTGCCCTCACAGTGTCCGCCCCCTGAACCGAGGGCAGCAGAAACCCACGCCAGGCCGGAATGAACTCCCCCGGCCTCGCCTGCCCGCGACGTCCCCGGTCTGCGTCGCCGCGGCTGGCTCGGGGCGGCCGGTGAGTGCGTACAGCTCCAGGGGTGTTCCTCCACCCACGCACAGCACCCGTGGTGGTCTCGTGTTCGTGTGTGCCCTGGTGCGTGTCGCCGTGTCCGTCGAGCGTGCGCAGCACGAGAGGACCACCATGGCCTTCTCGGCGAAGTGCACAGGGTACTCGCCGTACAGTGCGCGCGGGGTGCTCGGCCTGCGGTATCAGCTTCACCTGCACGGCGAGTTTCACGGGCGTGATCGTATCAATGCTCTATGTCACCACGCTGGGAGCCAACCCCGACATCCGCAGGGGTAGAACAGTCGTCCACACCCTCCACGCGCACTTGGTCTTCACACCCAGGTACCGGCGCGGCCCGTTCACCGACGAGATCCTCCGGCGCTGCGAGGAGGTCATGCGTGACGTGTGCACGGACTTCGACGCCGAGCTGGTGGAGTTCAACGGCGGGCGTGATCACGTCCACCTGCTGGTGAGCTACCCGCCCAAGGTCGCCATCTCGCGGCTGGTCGGCTCTCTCAAGGGCGTCTCCGCCCGCAGGCTCCGCCAGGAGTTCCCGGACCATATCCGTAAGTACCTGTGGGGTGAGCACTTCTGGTCGCCTTCGTACTTCGCCGCCTCGTGCGGCGGAGCACCGTTGGAGATCATCAAGGAGTACATCGAGAACCAGAAGTGACCTGGCTGAGGGCAACGGTGCAGGCCCGTGGGTCCCCGCGGGTCAGAGCGATCCGGAGAAGCGCTTCCTCCCGGGCGTGAACGCCCGGGGTTCCGCGCTAGATCAGGCTGAAGCGCTGTGGCAGGCAAGACTCCGCCCGGCACCGCCCGGCTCGGACACGACACGCGCTGGAGGAACTGGTCTAGCGGTCAGCCGACGGCGATGGCGGTGGAAGGCTCGCGCACTCCTGCAGTGCGCACTTTCGCGGAACCGTACGTCGTGACGCGCCCACCGGGTCGTCCCCCCTCGCGCGGGTCGCCGCGGCCACGGCGGCGACCCACGCGATCACCAGCGATGTCCTGTGCGGACCCGGTCAGGCGCGGGTCCAGCGTTGGTTGTTGCCGTTCGAGCAGGAGTAGAGCTGGACCAGGGTGCCGTTGGCGGTGCCGCCGCCGACGGCGTCGAGGCAGAGGCCGGACTGGACGTCGACAACGGATCCGTCGGAGTTGAGGCGCCACTTCTGGTTGTCGCCGCCCCAGCAGCTGTAGATCTGGACCTTGGCGCCGTTGCCGGTGCCGGCGGCGTCCAGGCACTTGTTGCCGTAGACCCTGAGCTCACCGGCGTCGGTATACGTCCACTGCTGGTTGGTGCCGTTGTGGCAGTCCCACAGCTGGACCTGGGTACCGTCGGCGGTACTGCTGCTGGGCACGTCCAGGCAGCGGCCCGACCCAACGCCCTTGATAGTTCCGCCGTTCGCGGGCGGTGTGGTGGAGCCGCCGTTGAGCGCGTTGAGGACGGCGGTGTAGGCAGGTTTCTTGCTGCCGTCGTTGTTGAACAGCAGCGGCGTGTGCTCCGATCGCCAGGAGTCGCTGTCGCGCACACCCCAGACGGTGACGCCGAGGCATCGGGAAACGGCCAGGCAGTCGTTGACCACGCTGGCATAGGTCGAGGCCGGAGCACCCTGAACGTCGAGTTCGGTGACGGCCACGTCGACGCCGAGGGCGGCGAAGTTCTGCAGGGTGGTGCGGAAGTTGCTGTTGTAGGGGCTGCCGCTGTTGAAGTGTGACTGGAAGCCGACGCAGTCGATCGGCACGCCGCGCTGCTTGAAGTCCCGCACCATGGCGTACATGGCCTGGGTCTTGGCCCAGGTCCAGTCCTCGACGTTGTAGTCGTTGTAGCAGAGCTTGGCAGACGGGTCAGCGGCGCGCGCGGTGCGGAAGGCGACCTCGATCCAGTCGTTGCCGGTGCGCTGCAGGTTGGAGTCGCGCCGGGCTCCCGAACTTCCGTCGGCAAAAGCCTCGTTCACGACGTCCCACTGGGTGATCTTGCCCTTGTAGTGGCTCATCACGCCGTTGATGTGGTCGATCAGCGCCTGGCGCAGCGCGCTGCCGTTGAGGCTCTGCATCCAGCCGGGCTGCTGGGAGTGCCAGGCCAGGGTGTGACCGCGCACACTTTTGCCGTTCTGTACCGCCCAGTTGTAGACGCGGTCGGCGGCGGTGAAGTTGAACTGGCCCCGCTGCGGTTGGGTGGCGTCGATCTTCATCTCGTTCTCGGCTGTCACCGAATTGAACTCACGGGCCGCGATCGTCGCGTACGTCGAGTCGCTCAGCCTGTTCGCGGCGATGGCGACACCGAAGTAGCGGCCGCTCTGCGCCGCCGCGGCGCCGAGCGTGTTCTCGGCGGCCTGGGCGGGCGGCGGCGTGACCAGTGCGGCGACCACACCCAGGGCGCCGGCGACCAGCATCAGCAGCAGAACGCGGATCTTTTGCCGGACAACGGGTTCGGGAAGGGCATATGAGCCCACGGCTGTGCCTCCAAGGTAGGAATAACGGGATTACCGGGCACCGCGGTAATAGAGGACCCGGGAGGATCTCAACCGGTGCGGACGGACCCGGTCGGCCGCCGAGTGACGTGGGCGGGGCGGCAGCGGTCTTCCGACACAGGCACAGGGGTACTCCATCGCGGCTCAGCCGGGAGGCCGTCACGCGGCGCCGCATCCCTCTCCGACTGCGCGAAGAGCCGGGATGCCTCGGCGCGAGCCTCACCGGGACGAAAAGCGGGGTGGCGCAGACTCGTTGGCGCAACGGATCCGTCGGGCGGCCGTGCGCGGCTCTGCAGTGCGCCACAGTCTGCCCAGGACCCGCGTTGTTCGATATCTCGCTCTACGGTCGGTTTACCAGTCAGATGATTGAGGGTTGACGGTGACTCGTCAATCCTTGTGGCAAATAAATTTCCGATTCTCCCTCGAAACTTTCGGAGCCCTGCCAAGACGCACGAACCTGGACCGGTGAGCAGTCCATCGCGATTCACCTGGGATTATCCAGTCGACCCAAGGGCTCTTCGCACCCTGAGGAGAAACCGCCTGCGGAGAGAGCGACGAAGACCTTGACCGGAGGGCCCCGTCTTCCTAGTTTGTGGCGTCACAGACCCGAGATCACTGCGAAACTTTCGAATCCCCCACTCGGCACGGCTGCCGCTCCGCGGTTCATCGGCGGTACGTGACCCCCAAGGAGGCCCTCTGATGCGGTTTCGCCACCCGTCCCCGGTCCACCCAAGGCGCTTACTCGGAGTACTCGCACCCTTGCTGCTGATAGCCACCTTCCTCGGGGCCCAGCCCGCCAAGGCCGCGACCGTAGACCCCAACGCCTCGTACGTGCTGGTCAACCGCAACAGCGGCAAAGCCCTGGACGTCTACAACATGGCGACCAACGACGGCGCCCGCATCACACAGTGGACCAGGAACGACCAGCACCAGCAGCAGTGGCAGTTCGTCGATTCCGGAGACGGTTACTACCGCATCAAGTCCCGCCACTCGAGCAAGGTACTGGACGTCTACAACTGGTCCACCGCGAACGGCGGTTCAATCGTTCAGTGGACCGACCTGAACGGCACCAACCAGCAGTGGCGGCTGGCCGACAGCTCGGACGGCTACGTGAGGCTCATCTCGCGCCACAGCAACAGGGCCCTCGAAGTACAGGGCGCCTCCACCGCCGACAACGCGAACATCGTCCAGTACGACGACTGGGGCGGCACCAACCAGCAGTGGCAGCTCGTCAGGGTCGGCGCCGACACTCCCGGCTCGTGTGATCTCCCGTCGACCTACCGTTGGACGTCGACGGGCGCGCTGACGCAACCCAAGCAGGGGTGGGCCTCACTCAAGGACTTCACCGTCGCCCCCTACAACGGCAGACAACTCGTCTACGCCACCACGCACGACACGGGGACGAGGTGGGGCTCGATGAACTTCAGCCTGTTCACCAACTGGTCGGAGATGGCATCGGCCAGCCAGAACACGATGTACAACTCGACCGTCGCACCCACTCTCCTCTACTTCGCACCGAAGAACATCTGGGTGCTCGCCTACCAGTGGGGCGGGACCGCCTTCTCCTACCGGACGTCGAGCGACCCCACCAACCCGAATGGCTGGTCGTCCGAGCAGGTGCTCTTCTCCGGCAGCATCTCCGGCTCCGGAACGGGGCCCATCGACCAGACGGTCATCGGTGACGGCACGAGCATGTACCTGTTCTTCGCCGGCGACAACGGCAAGATCTACCGGGCCAGCATGCCGATCGGGAACTTCCCGGGCAGCTTCGGCTCGACCTCGACAGTGGTCATGAGCGATACGACGAACAACCTGTTCGAAGCCCCGCAGGTCTACAAACTTCAAGGCCAGAACCGCTACCTCATGATTGTCGAGGCGATCGGCTCGCAGGGCCGGTACTTCCGCTCGTTCACGGCCACCAGTCTGAACGGCTCCTGGACACCTCAGACCGCGACCGAGAGCAATCCCTTCGCCGGTAAAGCCAACAGTGGCGCCACCTGGACCAACGACATCAGCCACGGCGAGCTGATCCGCACCAGCCCCGATCAGACCATGACCGTCGATCCCTGCAATCTGCAGTTGCTCTACCAGGGGCGCAGCCCCGGCTCCGGCGGTGACTACGGGCTTCTGCCCTACCGTCCGGCTCTGCTTACCCTCCAGCGCTGACGGCAGGACACGGGACCGGCTCGAAGGGGGAGCCCAGGTGGCGGGGCCGGCGGGCCCCCCGGCCCCCCCCCCCCCCCCCCCCACCGCCCCCGGGCCCGCCCCCCCCCCCCCCCCCCAGCAACTGAAGCACGTGGACCACCACCCCGACCACGCCCCGGGCCACCCCCCCCCCAGGA
>NZ_JBIALD010000047.1:0-35754 GCF_042873115.1 Streptomyces sp. NPDC005017
TCGACATCTCGAAGCGTGGAGAACGGCCGCCTCCGCTGTCCCGGGAAGAACCGCAGATCAGCAGGTCGGGTGACCTGCGACGTTAAACGTCAAGCCAAGAGGTCGTCGCACAACGCTGCTCCGAGCGGTGCCCAGGGCGGCGATGAGGTCCCACTGACGGTGACCACCCGCGCCCATACGTCGGAAAACCAGTGCGGCGGCTGGTACCTGATCAACCTGCCTCCCAGCAAAGTCCCCCCGCCGCCACCGGTGGAGCAGGACGAGCCGGACTGGGTGAAGGCGAACGGCGCCATCGCCGCAGACATGCAGCGGGTAGCCCTGACCGTCCAGGGCACCGGGGACGAAACCGTCGTCATCGAGTCCATGTACGTCCGTGTGGTCAGCTCGAGCGCGCCCCCGGCCTGGAATGAATACCGGGGGTGGGCGGGCTGCGGCGGAGGCGTGGAAACGAGGTCCTTCGACACGGACCTCGACGCCGTTCGCCCCGTCATCGTGCCGAAGGCCGGCCAGCGCGGTTTTCCCTACAAGGTCAGTCAGTCCGATCCCGAGGTGCTGTACCTCACCGGCAATGTCACCGCTCACGACGTGAGTTGGTACGTGGAACTGCAGTGGTCCAGCGGCGGCCGTCAGGGAACGATACGGATCGACGACCACGGAAAACCCTTCCGCACCAGCGGCAGCCAGGGCCGTCCCGTGTACGCATACCCGATAGGCGACACCCAGTGGACCGATCAGCCGGACAGCCAGAACTGATGCCCGGGACCTTCCCGGTGCCGGGTTCGAGGAACTCGAACCGCAGTCCACCCGGGGAGTCGGCGGGGCGCGCCGGTGTTTCATCGGTACGCGGGGGTGGGGTGTTCAGCCGCCGTAGCGGCGGTGGGGGAGTGGTCAGTGGCGGTCGCCGAGGTCGCCGTGGTGGCCACGGCGGTCGTTGTTGCCCCAGGACTCGTCGTCGATGAAGCGGCCGCGGTCGTTGCGCAGGGTGGCGGTGTCGGAGTGGTTGTCCCAGACGTAGTTGCGGCGGTCCTGGTAGAGGTCGGTGCGGGTGTCGCGGCCGTGGCCGGTGTGGATGCGGACCGTGGAGCGGCCGGCGAGGCGGTAGCCGTCGAAGGTGTAGGTGCGGCCGTTCTCGTCCTGCAGGGTCCAGCCGTCCAGGTTCACGGCGTGGCGGCCGGTGTTGGTCAGTCCCACCCACTCGCGGTTGAGGGAGCGGTCGTCGCGTCCGGGGGAGTCGTACTGGACCGCGGAGAACTCCACCTTCGGACCGCAGGGCCCGCGGTCGTGGTCGGCGGCGGACGCCGGCAGCGCCGCCGCCCCGATGACGGCGCCAGCCGCGAGCACGGCTGCGGTCAGACGACGGACGGTGACGGACGAGGAAGCAGACGTGAAGTCCCCTGGATAGTGCGGGCACCCTCCCACTGGTGACAGCCCTCAGTGGGTTGCCTGGGGGTGCGGTGTGCGGGTGGCGGCCGGCCGGCCGCCACCACGCACTCTGTCCGCCGTGTGCGGGAGTTGAGGGGAAACGCGGAGTGTGCTACCCGTTGTCCATATTTCCGTGACTGTCGCCTGTAACGCTCATATATGGCTTTCATGAGGGAGATTGGCGGTCCGGAAGGTGATCTGTCGTTGCGGGCTCGGGGCCGTGCCTGCATGTCGCCACAGCGCGCCACCCCGCCAAGGCCGGGTCTGTCAGCTGAAAATGAGTAGCAGTCGGCTGCATCTGCCTGCGGGGTCTGCTGCGGTGCCCCGGTGCGCGGCGGCCGGCCCGGCTGTCGGCGACGAAGACGGTGTTCTGCGGGAATCGTGCGGCGGTAGACGACTGATCGGGTCTGCCCGCGCCGCCGGCCTGTGGTGCGTACCGGGTCCTGCTGCCGTCCTGCCCGCGCGGCGTACGCGGTCCCGCTCTCGTCAGGGCAGGAGGTGGGTCCAGTGTCCGGCTGTGCCGACGAGGCCGCTGATGCTGGCGGTCCAGGTGAGCAGGGGCAGGGAGAGGGTGAGGGTGAGGTGGCGTCCGGCGTGGACGTGCAGGCCCTGTCGGCCGAGATGAAGTTGCCATGACTGAACCGGGCTCGTGGTGGGCGGGTCGGTCTTCTGCTTGCTCATGGATGTCCGTCCTCGGTGTTCTTCTCATCCCCGCTTCGTGCGGTTGCGGCCGGATGCGGGGGTGCTGGCCTTCCATCCGAGCGCCCGGGCGGGTCGGTTTCCAGGAACGTGCAGGGAACTCGTCGAGTGGTGAATGGGCAGGTCAGGACGTGATGGTCGGTGAACGGGAGGGAAGATTCCCGATGTGGTGATTTCTTCGGTTTCCTTCGCGGGCTGTCGCTAGACTTCAGCGGTCGGCGTGCGAGGGTCCGGAGGATGAGTGCCGCAGGAGTTACCGGCGGCCGCCGGAGACGATGACGCGATCACACGGTTCACGGCGGCCTGTGAGGCGTTCGCCGCCGCGTTGAGGGATCTGCACATCCAGTGCGGCAAGCCGAAGCAGAGCGCGCTCGTCCAGGCCGCGGAGCGCACCGCTGCCGACAGGCACAACGACAGGTTCCGGCTGCACCCGGGCACCCTGTCGCAGGTGCTGAGCGGGAAGAGGACGCCCACCCACGACTTCCTGTCCGCGCTGGTCCTGCAGCTGGTCCAGGCCCGCCCGGCGGTCGGCGAGTACCGGCAGGTATGGGCGCAGTGGGATACGCGCTGGCAGGACCTGATGCGCCTGAAGGGCGAGGCCGACCGCGCCCGGCAGCGCAACGAAGCGGCCCTGCAGGCGGCTGACGCCGCACGGCGGGCCATCCTGGAGGATTCGGCCCGCGCGGACTCGGAAGCGCAGTCGCTTCGGGCCGCGGCCGTCGAGGACGCTGAACGGATCACTGCCGAGGCCCGCCGGGAGGCGACGTCGCTGAAGGACGCGGCCGCTGCGGACGCGGACGAGATGCTCGACCGCGCCCGCGCGGATGCCGAGGCGATCCTCTCGAGAGCGTCGGACGACGCTGCCGGCCTCCTTGCCAAGGCCCGCGAGGAGGCTGAACACGTCATGGCTGACGCCTCCGCCAGAGCCGCTGCGGCTGCTGAGACGGCTGCGGACACCCTCGGCCGTGCCGGCCAGGAGGCGGCCAGGATCCGCGCCGAGGCTACTGAGGAGGCCCGCAGGATCCTCGGCGAAGCCCGGGGCGAGGCTGGCGCGAGCGCCGGGGGAGGCCGTCGGCCGCCTGGGCGCAGGGAGCCGTTTCCGCTGGTCCACGGGATTTTGAACACGATGAGGACCAGCTGGCTGGGCGAGGGGCGGTCAGAGCCGGACGATACTGGCCCGGAATTTGCCGAGCCACATGCCAGGGGCGATGTGCCGGATGGCCGGAGTGCGTCGAGGGCGGGCGTTCGCGTCGATACGGTCGTGTTCCGTCCGGGATCTGTGGGCGGGCTGCGTGCCGGGACCGCTGCGGTGGCGTACTCGGTGTCGGAACGTGGGGCGGAAACGCTGCTGAAGCTCGTTCGACCGTTGCTGGGGCCGCACGGCCAGTGGACGCCGAGTCTGGTCCGGCATCTGCTGCCCAGCGGTGAAGCGGTGGTCGTCCACCGCCTGCCCGTCTGGAGGGCGAGCGGCCGGCCGACGACGGTCTCGAGTGTCCTGGGCGGCCCCGCCGATGTGCTGACCGCGAGCCGGGCGGTCCTGCTGGAGTGCCCTGCCCCGATGTGGCTCGAGAGGGTGAGCGGGACGATCGAGCCGTGGGGTGCTGAGAGGCTGGGATACGAGATCCGGCACAATCACGTGCGCTACCTGGAACAGATCGCCGGGATCCGGCCGCAGCTGGAAGCGGTCACGGCACAGCTGATCAGAACACCTCAGAGCAGGCTGTCCTTCGAGTGGTCGGCGATCGAATCGCTGACGGGGGAGGTCGACCATGTCCGGCTGCTGATCTGGGGGCTGTGCACGATGCTGGAGAAGGTCGTCGGCCACAGCTTCTTCACCTACTCCACCTTCGACCTCGGACACTCGACCGGCCTGCGGCTGGTCTGCGAGGCGCCACAGCGGCGGCCCCGGCCGCCCACCGACGGCCTCGTGAAGGTCTCCTTCGACACGGTGACCGCTGACCGGGCATACGGGCTCGCCCATGACCTGGTGAGCCAGTTCCTCCAGGCCCCCGACCACCCCGAGCTCATCCCGAAGGCGGTGGGCCTGAGCCTCGACCACGACTCGCGTACAGGCCGGCAGCGCCTGAAGGTGCTCACGGACGCGCTGAACAGGGGACGGCGGCCGGACTCCTAGAAGGCGACGGGGCCGTGCCTGCCCGCGGTCGGTTTCCCGGCCAGAGGGAGCGGCGGGCGAGGGTCGTTGATTCCTTGTCCGCCTGGCCGGGCACGGCCCGCCCGGCGTCGGCCCACTGTGCGGCGAGTTCGGTGAGGATCGGCTCCAGCTCGGGGCGGGGAACCGTTCTTCTGCCATGGTCCTGGGCGCCAGAAGCGGGCGGCAACGGCATCGCCTTGGTCACACCGGTTCAACGTCTCGCCGTCATCCGAGTCACCCACGCTCGCCGAGCCCGGGGAAAGCATGAGCAACAGCGGCCAGGGTTACCGCGCGCTTTTTGGCCCTGCGGGAGGTTGGAGCTGCGCGATGTTCGCAGTGAACACGCGTGCCGTCATCGCTGGGGAGGTCTCGACCCCGCTGGCCACGGGCCCGGCGCGGCTCGCGGAACCCGCCACCACGCGCGTCTGCCTACCTCCGCAGGGCTTCCTCTACCACTGGCCGATCCACCCCTTTCCACGGCTGCGACGGCGCCGTGGCCCCGGGGCCGGGACCGGGCGGCTGCGGACGTGGTCGCTGCCCCGATCGGTCCCGCCCGCCTCGACGACGCCAGTCGCTGGGCTGCATTCCGTTTCCGTTCTGGCCACTACGCCGGCCCGCTCGCCACCGTCCCGCCTCCCAACGGTGTACCGCGTCCTCGGCGGCCGCGCCGGCCTCCATGACGGCGGTGTCGGTGGTCGTGCCCTCGGCGGGGTCGGTGAGGCACTCGCGGTGCTGGGCAACGCACTTCTCGACGGCCTCGCACAGGTTCTTCCACAAGTGGAACCGGTCTGCGACCTGCGTGGTGTCGGGACAGACGGTGCGGACGGCCTCCGCGTAGGCGCTGGCTCCGTCCCGGCATACGGTCTCCGCGCCGGGGTGATCACGCAGCCAGGTACTCAGCGTCTCCGAGGTATGGTCAGGCAGCACGTCCACCCTCGTGCCCGTCTCCACATCCAGGATGATCGTTCCGTAGGCGTGCCCCTTCCTGAATGCGAAATCGTCGATGCCCAGGAGTCGTGGTGCGGTGCCGACCGGCTCGTCGGGAAGCCCTCGCAGCAGCCTGAGCAGCGAGTTCGGGCTGGTTGGGATCGACAGGTGCGCGGCCAGCCGGGATCCCGGACGTCGGCGAGGGCCAGCGCGATCTTCTCCAGAGTCCGGTGAAGCGACGCCGTGCGCCGGCGAAACGCTCGGTGAGCCCGTCGACCTGCTCGACGAAGGTCCGGCGAGTGCACTCTTGAGCAGGCCTATGCACCGGCGTACGAGCAGATCGGTCACGGCCCGGTGCTCGGCCACCGCCACGTCGGCCGGACGCCTGCGATACCCACCACGGACACGGCTCGACACCGTCCCGCACCCCGGGCACACGGCCTGCCGTGTCGCGGTACGTGCTGAGAAGGTCATCATTCCGTTGTCCACCACGACGTCGCCCACCATCACCGTCGACAGACGGGAGAAGGCGGCCCGGAGAACGCTGCAATCACACGAACGCCCATCCTCCAGGCGGCGGTGACGGCCAGTCACGGCTCCACAGCAAGTGGATCAGAGCCATTTCCACCGGCCGCCGTCACAAGGGCTTTTCAGTGTTCGCGAGGAGGCCTGCCACTTCACCGACGCCGTACTCGCCCGGCACGCAGACGCGTCCAGCCTCTACGGCCACCGACCTCATCGTGATGCCTGGAGGCGAAGCCTCGTCGGCACACCGATGGGGCTTCGCTGCGGGCTGCGCTGGCTACGGGCCCGGCAAGGGACATGCGCCGTCCTGCATGGGCCAGTTGCGCGCTTCCTGGTCTGGAAGTACATCCGGACCGGCCCGCCCGGCGCGCTCCTCCCGCCGCACCCGCAAAAGCCCACGGCGGGGCGGGCAGGCGGACGTACCCCTGCCGCACCGGCAGCAGACGGAAACGAGAGGCGGGATGAACCGCCCTGCGCGGGGCACTCGGGTAGTCAGGCGCATGCCTGGTCCCGGGAAAGTCGGAGAGTGTCATGCAGGCTGTCTCGTCCCGCGAGGTCCTGATCATCACGGCCGCAGCTGCTGGAGCCGCCCTGACCGCTCGCTGGTGTGTCTGCCGCGGCCGCCGACTGCGCGAAACCACGGATGCGCCTGCCCGGGACCGGGTCGAAGAATTGCACCGGGCCTACCGTGACCGCACCCTGCCCTCGGGCGGCTCCCCGGCCGGGGTGCTGTCCCGGCACTGGAGCCAGCTGTATCCGCTGCAGTCCGCACCTGCTGCATCGCCAGCCGCCGTGCGCCGCTCCTCGCGGTCCCGGAGCAAGCAGTGACCAACCCGGGCCTGCTGGAACCAGGGCAGGTTTCATGCATCATGCCGGTGCGCCCGGTTGCGTCCTGGGAAGTGGTGTACGGGTTGGACCTGATCCGGGGGTTTGCTCCGGCGTCAGGGTGATGCCCGCATAGACGAACGGCCACCGGCTGATCTTCGAAGTGTCGAAGCCTCGAAGGAGATCAGCACGATGACCGCACCTGACAGTCTGCCCCTGCACGCCCTTGCCGAGAACAACCTCGCTGCGGCGAGTCCCGATCTGCTGCGCGCGATGATCAAGACGTTCGCCGACGCGCTCATGTCGGCGGAGGCCGATGCGCTCTGCAACGCCGAGTACGGTCAGGTCAGCGAGGAACGGGTCAACCACCGCAACGGCTATCGCCCGCGCGAGTGGGACACCCGCGCCGGCACCGTCGAACTCGCCGTCCCCAAGCTGCGGCAGGGCAGCTACTTCCCGCACTGGCTCCTCGAACGCCGCCGCCGGGCCGAACAGGCCCTCATCTCCGTGGTCGCCACCGCCTACCTGCTCGGTGTCTCCACCCGCCGGGTCGAGAAGCTCGCCGAGTCCCTCGGTGTCACTCAGCTGTCGAAGTCCCAGGTGAGCGCGATGGCCCGGCACCTGGACGAGCAGGTCGCAGCCTTCCGCAACCGGCCCCTGGACGCGGGACCGTACTCGTTCGTCTGGGTCGACGCGCTCACGCAGAAGGTCCGCGAGAGCGGCCGGATCGTCAACGTCCACGCGCTGGTCGCGGTCGGCGTCAACGCCGACGGACACCGCGAGATCCTCGGCCTGGACGTCGCCTCCAGCGAGGACGGCGCCGGCTGGCTCGCCTTCCTGCGCTCGCTGATCGCCCGCGGCCTCACGGGCGTCCAGCTCGTCGTCTCCGACGCCCACGCCGGCCTCGTCGACGCGATCGGCGCCACTCTGCCCGGCGCGTCCTGGCAAAGGTGCCGCACCCACTACGCGCGGAATCTGCTGAGCCAGGTCCCGAAATCAGCCCAGCCCTGGGTGGCCACGCTGCTGCGGACGGTCTTCGAACAGCCCGACAGCGACGCGGTGAAGGCCCAGATGCGGCACGTCCTGGACGCGCTGGACGCCAAGTTCCCCAAAGCCGCAGCCCACTTGGACACCGCCCAGCATGACCTGCTGGCCTTCACGACCTTCCCGCGCGAGATCTGGAAGCAGATCTGGTCGAACAACCCCCAGGAGCGGCTGAACAAGGAGATCCGCCGCCGCACCGACGTCGTCGGGATCTTCCCCGACCGCACCGCCGTGATCCGCCTGGTCGGCGCCGTTCTGGCCGAGCAGAACGACGAGTGGACCGAGGCCCGCCGCTACATGGGCCGCGAACTCCTCGCCAAGGCCCGTCTCCACCCGATCGAGTCAGAAACTGACGAACCCACCATCCCGACTGAACTCACCGCATAGCGTCAAAGACGAGATCACCGAGTGGCCGTCGATACACCACTCCAGCGGACGTGACCGTGCGCCCAGGCCCGTCCCGATGAAACGCCCCAAGGTACCCGTATGCAGCGCGACGACCTCGGCGGATGGGCAGAAGGTGAAAGCCGCCCAGGTCCCCCGCCTCCGCGAGGCGCCTTCCTCGCCCGGACCCGGACAGTCGGCACGCGGGCGGCTGGCTCCGTTCACGCGAGCAGCGCCGTCAGCAACCAAAGACTGTCGCTTCGTCAGGGCGGACCGGCGGCGTGGCCGCTCGACCGCCCTCTCGTGGAGCGACTGGCGGTGGTGGGCGCCCGCTACCGTGACCCGCTCTGTGTGGCTTCTGCTGCTGTCACCCCGACATCGGCGACCTGAGGACGATCAGGCGCGAGTATGCGGAGAGGCCGGCTTCTGACTCTCGGGACGGCTGCGGTCTGTACATTAGCCAGCCGGTCCGTGTGCCGCTCAGGGCGGTGGGCTGGGTGGAGCCCCGGGCTCCGGCGAGGCAGGCTGGGTGCATGAGGTCGCTCTTGCGCTCACCCCCGGTGTCTGGATCAGGCCGTCGAGATCGGGGCCTTCTGACACTGATGCAGTGTGTGCCCTTTCTGATCGCGCTGGCCGTGCTGGTCGTCGAACTCACACCGGCGCACTTCGTCTACACCGGTCCGTTTCTCACCGCCGTGCCGGCGCTGGCGGCCGTGACACTCGGCCCCGGGGGCACCACCGCGGCGGCGGCACTGGCCTTGGTGATCAGCGGGGGCACCGCGACCTACAACGGGGCGTGGGGCACCCTGCAGGTGTACAGCAACTTCCTGGCCCTGGGTCTGGTCTCCGTGGCCGGGTTCATCACCAGCCGCGCCATGCAGGAGCGCAGACAGCGGGAACTGGACCAGGTCCGCCGCATCGCTGTGGCGGCACAGGACGTCGTGCTGCGGCCCGTACCCGAGCGTCTTGGCCCCTTGAGGGCTGCCAGCCTGTCCCTCGCGGCCGGAACGGGGGCACAGGTGGGCGGTGACCTGTACGACGCCGTGCAGACCCGGTTCGGCATCCGGATGATCGTGGGGGACGTTCGGGGAAAGGGGCTGTCCGCGGTACGGGCCGTCGCCGTCGTGCTGGGGGCGTTCCGGGAGGCCGTGCATTACGAGGAGGACCTGGTGGAGGTGATGAACCGCTGCTCGGCCGCGCTGCGGCGGGAGGTCGCTGTGCCGGGTGCCTATGGCCAGGACGTGCTGCTGGAGGGGTTCGTCACGGCGCTCATCACTCAGGTGCCGGATGAACCCGTGGTGCAGCTGGTCAACCGTGGACATCCTCCACCGCTACTGCTGCACGGGGGCAGGGCCGCACCGCTGACGCCGAGCCTGCCCGCGCCGCCTCTCGGACTCGAAGACCTCGTCAGCGGCCTGCCCGAGAAACCTGAGAGTCATTCCTTCGTCGCCGGTGACCGTCTGTTGTTGTACACCGACGGTGTGATCGAGGCGCGTAACCGAACGGGCGAATTCTTCGCGCTGCCGGCGGCCGCCGAGGCGATCGGCGGCGCCGCCGCACCCGAGCAGTTCCTGGAGGAGATCCACCAGGCGTTGATCAGCCACACGGGCGGGGGGTTGGCCGACGACGTGGCGATGATCTTGGCCGAGCGGTTCGGCAGGACGGAGCACGTGCTCTGACCGCTTCGGTCCACCCTGGCCGGGCCTGCCGTCGTCGGCCAGGTGGCCGAGTGCGTGCGCAGCTCGATGCCCCGGCCGTCGACGACATCCGCGGCGGCACCGGAAGCCTCGAGGTATCTGACAACGCCTCCGGCGGCCTGCATGCTGAACGCCGGGGCCTTTCCAGTGCTGCGGCTGACATCGGCGGAGTTGCGAACGCCGTGCCGAAGCTGTGCCCTCCCCGCCCCACCTGTGCATCACGACGTCGCCAAGGCCCTGGTGCGTTCGCCCGTGCCCGTGTACCAGCGTGCGCAGAGGCCCACCGGGTGGACAGAGGTAGGTAGGTATCTGGCCAGCCGGATACGAAGCCGCCACCGCCACGACACCCGGCTCAGGGGCACCACCGCCCAGAGCGCACAGCGATGAGCAGGTCGCATCAGGTGCTGGGTAGGCATGGAGCGGGGGCGGCTGCGGGTGCACCGGCGAGTAGCCGTCCCAAGGGACCAGGCCGCGTCGCGCCCCCGGACGCGGAAGCTGCCACGAAGTACCCGGGGCAGCGCGCGGGGGGCGCCGACGGGCAGAGCCACGCCCAGGAGGAACCAGAGCGCGGTCATCGGACAAAGGAGTGCGGATGAGTGAGATCGGGCCTCAGGGGCACAGCGGGGGCATGACGACAACACTCGGTGCCTTCGTGCTCGGCACTCCCGATCCTCCCGCCCTGGCCGACTTCTACCGGGCCCTGCTGGGCTGGCAGGAAGTCGACCGCGAACCGCAGTGGGTCCGCCTGAGGCATCCGCAGCGAGAACGCCCCGGCCTCAGCTTCCAGCTGGAGACGGACCACACTCCGCCGGTGTGGCCGCAGCGCCCGGGCACTCAGCAGATGCAGGCGCACCTGGACCTGCAGGTCGACGACCTGGAGGCGGAGACCGCACGGGCCTGCGCCCTGGGTGCGACACTGGAGGACCACCAGCCCCAGAAGGACGTGAGAGTCCTCCGCGACCCTCACGGTCACCTTTTCTGCCTGTTCCTTCCAGGCGCCTGAACGGTGCCCGGCGGCGAAAGCCTTTGGCGGGTCGTGCCCGCAGACCTGGCGCCCTCCGGATGCCTGCGCCGGACGCGAGCAGGCAGGCAGACCCGGCACACCGTAACCACGACCAGGCCCTCGCGCTCACCCTCGTGGGCGCGCCGGCAGGGCGTGAGCTACCAGACCGCCTGGCGGTGGGTGAGGGACGGGAAGATGCCGGTCCCGGTCCGCCAGGCGCCGTCGGGGACGTGGCTGGTCGACGAGCCCGCTTTGGAGGCGTCCGGGCGGGTGGTGGCGTAGCACCCTGGGCCTGATGCTCTCGGCGCTGGCCCTGGGCCACGTTGTGCTCGGCCGGCTCCTGCTTGTGCTGAGCCTTCGCGCCCGCCGCCTCGGCCGCGGGCGCCTCGACTTCGGCGAGGCGCGCCCACACTGCCTGTCCCGGGCGGCGCTCCGGCTCGGGGCCAGGGGCGGCGTTGGTGGCCTCCTGGCTGCGGGCGCTGGCAGGGAGGGACGCGGACGGGCAGGGGCCTCAGTCACCGTCCTGCGGGGACAGTCACTCAGTGGTTCTTCAACGGCCGTCGCACGGGTCGTCGCCCACAGGCATCGGCCTGGTGTCTGCCGCCAGGCAGGAGGAGTACACCGGCGGCGGGGTGGGCTGCGGCAGTGGTTCCGTCGCGGCGCTCACGGCGATGATCGCCACGGCACCGGCGCAGATCAGCCCCGCCGTCGCGGCGAGCCCTGTACGGCGGCTCACCGGTCGCCGCTGAAGTGGTCGAGAACTTCATCGCTGCAGTCGTCCGCGCCGACCCGGGTTCGACTGAAGGCCAGCACGCCGTCGTCGCTGCCTTCCCTCTTGGCCTTGGCCAGCTGCGTCTCGATGTCCGCGATGTACTCGGCGCACTCGGCGCTGACGGGCTTCTCGGGCTGCGGGTCAGGTGCCGGAGAGGCGTTCAGTGCGGCGGTGGCGGCGATACCGGCCACACACAGCACCGCCCACACGGCAACCCACGTGCAGCGGCTCATCCGTAACGGCTTGGGCATTTAGGCATCCTACGAGCATTGGAGCGGGCTGTCGCCGGAAAGATCAAAGCGCCCGCGCGACATGTACGTCACAGCGAGGATCACCCACCGGCGTCTGGCGCGCCGCCGTACCCAAGGGCATCGACCGCACCCGCACCAGCCAGGGGCCTGCCGGGCCCGGTGGCCGGTCGATCAGGGGCGGGCGGTGTTGAAGAGGGGGCGAGCGGATCGCCCTCGTACCCGACGACGATGCAAGCCGCTGCGTGGTGGTCGCGTGGACCGTGGACTGCGGGTGAAGCGGCCGGACGGCGCCGACTACGACGCTCCGCACCTGGCCAGCGCGGTTCGCGCCAGCCCGCGCAGCCAGGCGTGGGCGTGGTCGGTGTCATAGCGCTGATGCCAGGACAGGTATACCGGTGCCGACGGCAGTTCGAGCGGGAGGGGGAGCACCACCAGGCCCAGGTCGGCGACCGCTGACCGGGTGGTGGCCTCGGGGACGCTGACCAGGATGTCGGAGCCGCGGGCGAACTCCAGCGCGGCCGCTTCCGTGGGCGCTGTCGCCACCACGCGGCGGGAGAGGCCGAGCCGCGCGAGGGCGTCGTCGATGGCGTTGCCGAGGTTTCCGCGTCGCGAGACGGTGACGTGCTCAGCGGCGGCGTACCGCTTCGCGGTGACGGTTTTGAGGCGGGTGAGGGGGTGCCCCTGCCTGACGACGATGACGAGGCGGGTCTCGCCCACGTTCTCGGCACGGATGTCCGGTGCGCTCGGGCGGTTGGCGTTCGCCTCCAGGTCGACCTCGCCGCGCCGCAACTCGGGGGTGTCGATGCTCGATTCCGCGACGAAGCGCAGTCGCACGCCCGGCGCCTGTCCGCGCACGGCCGCGAGCAGCGCGGGGCCGCTCAAGGCGACCAGGGAATCGTGCCAGCGGAGTGTGAACGTGCGCTCCAATGTGGCCAGATCCAGTTCACGGCTCGGTGCCAGCACCCCCTGGACCTGCTGCAGCAGCTCGTGCACCTGTTCCCGGACGGCGATCGCATACGGCGTCGGGGTCATCGTGCGGCCGGTGCGCACCAGGATCTGATCCCCGGTCGTGCGCCGGATCCGGCCCAGGCTCCGGCTCATCGCGGGGGCGGTGACATGCAGGCGTGCGGCCGCCCCGGCCACACTGCCCTCCTCCAGCAGCGCGTCGAGGGCGGCGAGCAGGTTCAAATCCAGTTGCATGTAAGTAATCCTAGCGGTGCCTGACATGCATTTGAAGTTAATCACGGGGCTGCATAACGTTGAGGCGAAAGCGCAGGAAACAACGCGCAGTTGGGCCCTCGACCGGGCTCAGCACCCCTCCTCAGACGGGAGTACCACCATGTCCGAAACGCTCCAGACCACTGACGTCGCCGTCTCCGACGCCGACCTGCTCGCCCAGACCGCGATCGCCGTGCGTGCGGCGGGTTCGGCGCTGCGCGAGCGCTTCGGCGAGGTGGTCCGCCACCAGAGCCGCGAAGAGCTGATGCGCGCGCTCGCCGTCAACGACGACACGGCCCTCGACATCCTGCGCCCCCGCCTCACGCGCCTGCGCCCGGACGCCGGCTGGGTGGAGGACGAACTGGACGGCGGGGCGCTGCCGCCCGGCGAATGGTGGGTCGTGGACCCGGCCGAGGGGAACGTCAACCACCTGCACGCCCTGCCGGAGTGGGCGGTGACCGCCACCCTCGTGCGGGAGAACCAGCCGGTGCTCACCGCGGTCCACCTGCCGTTGACCGGCGAGACCTACACCGCGCTCACCGGCGCGGGTGCCCGGCTCGACGGCCGGCCGCTGCACGTATCCCAGACCACGGACCTCGGCCTGAGCATCGTGGCCACCAGCCAGGCTCGGCCGGACGAGGACGAGAAGGTCGTGCGGCGCGTCGGCTCCTCGATCACCGCGATGCTCTTCGACGCGCTCGTCGTGCGCGCCGCCGTGCCCGCGACCCTGCACCTGCTGAACGTGGCCGCCGGCCGGATCGACGCCTTCTGGCAGTTCGCCGGCGCCCGCGCGGACCTGCTTCCCGGAGCGCTGCTCGTCACCGAGGCCGGCGGACGGATCTCCGACGCCGAGGGCCGCCCCTGGACCCCGCAGAGCCAGAGCTTCCTGGCCGCCGCGCCCGGCGTCCACGCCGAGGCCGTCACCACGCTCTCGCGCTGACCGCGCACCCCACCTCGCACGCACGGAAGGACCAGATCATCATGACCACGATCGCAGTTCTCGGAAACGGCCGCGTCGGCGGCAACCTGGCCGCGGCCCTCGCCCGGGCAGGACACGAAGTGACCGTGGCGGACCGCACGCCGGGCGCCGCCGCCGACGCCGCCCGGACAGCCCGGATCGTCATCAACGCCACCCCGGGTGCCGGCTCGCTGGACCGGCTCGCCGCCCTGCGCGAAGAACTCCGGGACAAGATCCTCGTCGACGTCTCCAACGCCACCACCGACGGACCGGACGGACTGCCCGCCGACCTGATCTACCCCGGCTCCAGCCTCGCCGAACAACTCCAGCAAGCGCTCCCCGAAGCGCGCGTCGTCAAGACACTCAACACCATGCTCTTCCCGGTGATGACCTCGCCAGCCACGCTCGCCCAGCCTCCGACCGCGTTCCTCTCCGGCGAGGACCCGCAGGCCAAGCGGACCGTGCGCGAACTGCTCACCGACCTCGGCTGGCAGAAGGAATGGATCACCGACCTCGGCGGGATCCAAACCGCCCGCGCCACAGAGGCCGCGATCCTGTTCGTACCGCACGTCATCCGGTCCGCCGGATTCACCCCCTTCGCGATCTCGATCGCCCGCTGACTGCCGAGCTGCACCGGCTGAGGCAGCCGCAGACGGCGCGTGGCGTGGACGGTTCTGCAGGTTCCGCCAGGCGGGGACCCGGGCCGTGTACGCGGCGGCAGCCTCGATGATGTCGGCCCACCGCTGATGCCCGACGACCAGGAAGCCGACAGGGTGGAGGTTGTCGTCGGACGCGCCGTTAGATTTACGCTCCCACAGCGGCATCGTCGTCGAGCGCGGCGGGCCGTTGTGGTCGGAAGCTGGGCAGGCTTCTAGCGTCCCGTGCCGCGTTGGGCGGCCTGTTCGAGGATGCGGCGTCGGGTCCAGCGCCTGCGTGCGCCTTTCTCGGTGAGTGCGTCGGGTGTCGTGAGCAGGGGGAGGTTGCCCTGGGCGAGGCTGGAGGAGAAGGAGTTGACGCTCTTGAACCCCAGCAGCGCCGCCGCCTGCGTCGCGCCCAGCAGCTCCTCGGGATCGCCGTCGGCGGGCACGTCGGGCAGGGCGGGGGCGCCGCGCCCCGTGCCGGTGCGTTTGCCGCGTCCGGGCCGGGTGGCCATCCAGTCGGTGAGGGTCTGGACCCGCCACTGCAGTCGCCGGTAGGGCTTGTCGGGCGTGCCCATCTCCTGGACGTGGTCGGGTTCGGGGAAGTAGCCGGGGTGGTCGCGGACGTAGGTGGTGACCTGGTTGGGGTTCTTGTAGCCCAGGAACCGGGAGGCTTCGGCCGCGTTGAGCAGCTCTTCGGGGTCGCGGACGGGCGGGGTGTGTTCGCGCAGGCGTGCCTGGCGGCGGTCGGCGAACCATGCGGTGATCTCGGTGTGGTTCCACAGGCGGGCGCGGCCGCGCTTGCCGGCGGTCTCGGGGAAGGGGGTGCCGGCGGCGTTGGGGGTGCGGGTGGTGTAGAGGCTGCTGATGCGGGCGGGGGTGAGGCCGTGTTCGGCTGCGATCTCGGCGGCGTCGGCCAGGCGGGGCTCATCGCGCGAGGTCATGGCGGGGGTGTCCCTCCGGGTCGGGGGCGGTCCGGTTCCCCCGGCCCGCACTTCACATAATGACAGGAGTGGGGGGCGGGGTCCAGTGCAAGGACTCCGCTTTCCCGGGGATGGCAGGAAGCCGTCACTCGTCCCGGATCCGGGACACCCTGCGCAGAAGCCGTCACTCGTCCCGGATCAGGGACACCCTGCGCCGTGCCGCGTCTACGACCATCTCTGTAAGGCCGCCGCCACGAGCGTCTCCTCTCCCTCGGCGGGACGGGCGGGAGGCCGGGTTCATCGCGGTCCTGGCAGGCGTCGGCGGGCATGTCGGTCGCGTCCGCTCTCGGCTCCTGCCGTGGCGGGGCGGCAAGGCGGGCCGTGACGGGCCCGCGGGAGACGTCGGACTCCTGGTCATGCGGCCTGTGCGCTTCGGCGCAGGAGCTGCATCAGGTGTCGGTGAGTGCCTTGTCCGGCCCGACGGAGCGGGCATGTGGAGCACCGGTACCGGCGGTGTGGGCTGGTGCCGGCGGCCCGCCACGGCATGTGGTGCGCCGCGGGCTTTCCGGGATTCTCGCGTGACTTGCGGTCCGCCGGGGAATGCTTGTCCCGCACGGCGGGAGACTCCTCTTCGTCCCGCGGCCCGTGTCCGTCGCGGCGGCCCGGGCGGGTGCCGTGCCGACGCGGAACACGGACACGGGGGATGACAGTGGGGAACCTTGGGCTTGCCGAGACCATCGCCGCCTTGCGGGAGGAACTGGCAGAAGCTGTTGCCGCCGGCTCGGACTCGGAGATCCGCTTCGGTGTCGGCGAGGTGCAGCTGGAGCTGAGCGTCGGGATCACGCACCAGGCTGCGGGCACGGGCCGCGCCAAGTTCTGGGTGCTGGAACTCGGGGGTGACGGCCAGTACCGCAGGGAGGAGATCCAGCGGGTCCTGGTCACGCTGGAGGCGCCGACCGACCGTACGGGGCGGCGGGTGCGTGTCACGCGCGACTCCGTCGCCAAGCCCTGACCGGACACCTGGACCACCGTGGTGACCGCCCCCGTCGAGCGTGCGGTGGAAGTCCTGCGCAGGCGCCGGACGGGCCCGTGGAGCGTGGGCTCCGGGTGCCTTGTCGGCGGCCGACTGATCCTCACCGCCGCGCACAACGTCCTCACCGACGGGTGCGTGGACGACGTGATCAGCGTACGGCGCGGGGACCGGTTCGAACTGACGGCTGAGGTCCTCGCCGCGGACCCCGCACGGGACCTCGCCGTCCTGCGGGTCGCCGACCACCCCTCCCTCACGGACCTGCCCGCCGTCCGGTACGCCCGGATCGACCGCGCACGGACCGCGCTGGTCGAGTGCTGGGCCATGGGCTACCCCGGCTGGAACGAGCACCCGCAGTCCGGCACCGACGTGCCTCTGCGCGACAGCTCCCAGATCAACGGAGTCATCCCACCGGGCTCTCATCTGCGGCGCGGCCTGCTGGAGTTCCGGACCCAGTCGGCGCCCGAAGGGACGCGGGGCGGGAACGGATCACAGTGGAGCGGCATGTCCGGGGCGGTCGTGTTCAGCGACGACCCCCAGCTGGGCGCGCTGGCCGTGGGCGTCGTCAGTGAGCACCACCTCCCCGAAGGGGCGTCCACCCTGACCGTGGTACCCCTGACGGGACTGATCGAGCTGGGACGGGGGAAACGGTGGTGGTGGGACCTGCGGGCGGACAACTGGGTCGTCCTGCCGCGCATCCCGGCCCGCGCCCTGGCGCGCAGCACCCGGCACATGAACCTGGGCAGGGCCCGCGCCAACTTCACCGACCGCGAGCGGGCCATCGTGAGGGCGACCGGCCTGCTCGTCGACCAGCTCGAGGACAGCGCCCCGGTGGTGGTCCTCCACGGCATGGCGGGCGTCGGCAAGACCGAACTCGCCACCCAGATCGCCCACCGCCTGGCGCCCACCTTCTGGCACGCCCGCATCCGCATCGACCTCGGCGGCGAGGGCTTCGACGTGTCGACCGAGGCGGCCATGATCGAGCTCCTTCAGGCGTTCGGGCTCTCCGGCGACAGCCTTCCCCCCGACGCGCGGGCACGGCGGCAGCGGCTCCAGGACCATCTGCGAGCCGGTCCGAGCCTCCTCGTCCTCGACAACGTGGCCGACGCCGCCCGGATCGTCCCCCTGCTCCCCGCCGCACCGGGCAGCGCCGCGATCCTCACCAGCCGCTCGGCCCTGCCCTCCGTCCAGGGCGCGGACCGGGTCGAGGTCGAACCCTTGCCCGACACGGAGGCGATGCGGCTGTTCGAACGCATCATCGGCGCCGAGCGCGTCGCCCGCGAGCGCGACGCCGCGGACACCATCGTTACCCTCCTGGGAGGGCTGCCTCTGGCCATCTGCATCACGGGAGGGAACCTCATCGCCCCCTCCCAGCGCAGACGACCACTGAGCGAGCACGCCGGACTGCTCGCCGACGAACGGCGGCGCATCTCGCACCTGGAGGGCCAACTGGACGGCGAGGACATCGGAGTACGCAGCAGCTTCGAGATCAGCTACCGGGCACTGCGCGAGGACACCCGCCGACTGTTCCGCTACCTCGGACTGCTCGCCGGAGCCGACTTCGTGCCCGCACTGGCCGCGCGCTGCGCCGACATCGGGGAGGAGAAGGCCGCACGCCTCCTCGGCGAGCTCGCCGACCGGCAGCTGGTGGAGGTCGGCGGTCCCACCGGCGAGCGCTACCGGCTGCACGACCTGATGCGCCTGTACGCCGGGGAGCACGCCGAGCGCACCGAACCGGAGGCCGAACGGCACCGGGCCTTCCGGCGCTCCGCGCACTGGTACGCGGCCCGGCTGGACACCTGGATGAACCGCCCGGGAGCCCACGAGAACCTGCCCGCCGAGGCGATCGACTGGTTCGCGGAGGAACACCTCAACGTCCAGGCCAATATCCGCCGCGCGTACGAGAGCCATGAGTGGGAGCTGCTGCTGCGTCTCGTGGAGCCGCTGTACGGGCTCCTCTTCCACCGCAGCCAGTGGGAGGAGATGGAGGCCGTCAAGACCATGGCGGTCGAGGCAGCCCGGACCCGCCACGACGAGTCCGCCGAGCTGGGCTCGCTCATCCATCTCGCCGAGGCACGGCGCGTCCTGGGGCGCCGCGAGGAGACGACCGGGCTGTACGAGCGGGCGCTGGAGATCGCCCGCGCGCGGGGCGACGAGGACAAGGAGGGCTGGATCCTGACCCACTTCGGCGACCTCCAGTGCGACCTGCGGCGTCCCGGCGACGCACTGCGCCGGTACACCGAGGCCCGGGCCATCTACCGGCAGCGCGGCGACAAGGGCGCCGAGATCTGGCTCTCCGCCCACGTGGCCGACGCCTACCGCCAGCTGGACCGGCCGCAGGAGGCCGCACGCGTGCTGACGGACGCCCTGGAAGCGAGCCGGCTCCGGGGCGACCTGGCCGAGATCGTCTGGTGCCAGTGGCATCTGGCCCTGGCGTACGACCAGATGGGCCGGTACACCGAGGCCGAGGAGACCCTCGCGCCGGCCACCGAGTTCCACCGGCACCGCGGCGACCGGGCAGGTCTGGCGTCGATGCTGACGATCCAGGGAGACATCCACATTCACGCCAGTCGGCCTGACCTCGCCCGGCAGGCGTACGGCGAGGCGCTGGAGCTGGTCCGCTCCCTCGACATCCCGCGGCGGGTGGCAGAACTCGAGGCGGCCTTGGAGCGAGCCTCAGGCTGAGGCCCGGCACCTGGGGCCTCCGCGGACTGGGCTGATGTTCCTGGCAGCACCCCCAATGCACAAGGCTGACAGGAGTTGGAGTTGGGGTCCAGTGCACGACCCCGACCTTCCGGGGATGACGGGAAGCGGTCACTGCTGCCTGATCAGGGACACTCCGTGCCGGGCTGTGTCTTGGGCATCTCGGTGTCGGCGGGAGCCGGTCCCTGGGTGTCCTTCTTCTTGCCAGGACGAGGAGCGGGACGAATTCGTTGCGGTTCTGGGTCCGCTGGGCTTGTCGGCCGTGGTCGCGTTCGCCGCCGGCTTCTCGTGGGGCGGGGCCGGCGATGCGCTCCGCGTCGGTGTGGCGGAGGGTGCCGAAGCCCTGGAGGTGCAGCCTGTGCGCTTCGTGCCGGAGCGGCACCAGGTCCTCGTCGTGTACGACGGACGGTGCGGCGACGGCCAGGTCGAGAAGCTGCTGGGTATAGGTCGTCACCGACTTCAGGATGGCGTTCCGGGCGTGGTGGATTCTGTTGGATATCGGGCCGGAAGGCAGGGCGGCGCAGCCGCCGCGCAGTGTCCGCCCGGCTCGGTGCGCCAGGTCGGGCTGCTTGCGCGGTGGCTTCATGAGGGCTGCGCGGACCTGTTCCGAGAGGGTGGTGAACTGGGATCCGTCGTCGGCGCAGACGCCGGGACCCCCGTATTCCGTGCAGCCTGGCGGGCGTTCTCCGGCAGCCTGCCGGCTTCGGGTTACCGTACGTGGACGTAGTCGCCGGGGACGTTGGCAGGGCCGGTGGTGGTGTTGGCGACATAGCTGTAGCGCCGGTAGCCGTCGCGGGTGGCGGTGACGGTGGTCTTGAGGTAACCGGTGGGGTGCGAGTGAACTGGACGCCGTGCACGGGCGGTTCGTGCACCGGTTCAGCCGGTCCGAGCCGTGGGAGTCGGCGCTGGCCTATGTGCGGGGCCTCATCAACTACCGGCGGCTCACCAAGTGACGTTCTGGTCGGCGTCGCTGACGGCAGTGCGAGAGGAGCTTGTGGTCACGATGTCGATGGCGATACGCAGAGACGTCTTTTGCCAGTCGGGCAACGCGCGAGTGATCGCGATCGACTGAATGATGCTCATGCCGCGTTCAGCCAGCAGATCCTGAACGACTTCCATCCCTTCACCCGCGAGGACGGGCGGCATCGCTCGACGAGTGCAGTCCATCGTGCCGCTTCCTCGGGCCGCGGCCGGACGACGTGGTCGAACATGGCTAGGCCTGCCTCCCCGAACTCGCACGAGCGATAGTCCAGGGCTGTCGGCCGTGCCGTGCGGCGTGGGTGCGGAAGTCGAAGAAGCCCAGACCATCGACCTTGCACTCGGTGTCGATCTCTTCGAGCGTCCAGCGGTGGTCGGAGTAGTCGTCGACGGCGACGCCGCCGGCTTCGAGCACGTGTGACAAGAGGGCGCGGATCTCGGCAGTACCGTCGATGTGACTGGAGACGTTGACCAGCAGGGCCCAGGTCGGGCGATGGCCGAGCGCGGAGTCCAGCAGGCGTACGTCCTTGGGATCCCAGCCGACGAACAGGTGACCGCCCTGCTCGTCCATGAAGTCGATGAAGAGCGTCCCGTCCGACCAATATCCGTCCTTGCCGGGCATCAGCCGGTCGAGCCGTGCGGCTGTCGCGGTCGACTCTCCAGCGGGGAACACGAAGACACTGCGCATGGGCGGAGCGTAAATGGCGACGCAGGGCTGCGGCCAGGGAGTTTCACCCCGGTCATAGATCGCCTTCGCCGATGGCGGCAGTGCGAGCGGCTCGCTGAACGGCAGATGCCGAGGTTCACCGTTGAGGTACGTCACCGCTGGCTGCCGCTGGCTCCACCGCCGCTACGAACGCAAGCCAGAACACTCCCTCATCCACCGACGACTCACGGGAGTGTGAATCTAACAGCGGATCCGACGATCATGGGAGAGACATCGACTAACTGATTCCGCCGTGGAGTTGGAGACCGTGGAGCCTGTCGAGAGGGTCCAGTCCGGGCCGCCTGCGCCCGTGTCCGACGAACAGCTGGTCGCGATGCTGGTGGAGCGGGCCCCGGTCGGAGGGGCTGCAGCTGACCGAGCAGGGTAGGCTGCTGCAGATTTGGCTGGACTCCAGTCCCACTTGGGGCCTAGCCGGTCCTACTCTCACGCCATGAGTGTGTCGCTGGCGTCGACTGTGCTGGCTCTGGCCATCTCAGTGCTCTCCCTCGTCGTGTCCTCTGTTGTCTCTGTGCGGCAGCTCCGGCTCGCCAACAACTCGAATCTGCTGCCTGTGGTGGTGGAGTTGTTCCGCGAGACGCGGCAGCCCGACTTCTCCCGTGCCATCGAATACATCAAGACCGATCTGGCACGGGAGCAGTCGCCCGAGTTCGGGTACCGGCGGCTGCCGGAGGAACCGCTGCGGCACGTGCGCCGGGTGAGTCTGTTCTACGACGACGTGGGCAAGCTTGTGGCACATGGTGTCGTCGACGAGCGGCTGATCGTCGGATCGTACGGGCCGAACATCATCAACATGTGGGAGGTGCTCGCGCCCTACATATACCGGGAGCGTGAGCTCACCTCGGCGGCGATGATCTACTTCGAGGACCTGGCGCACCGGGCCCGGGCGAGGCCGCAGGCGCACGTGCATCAGGAACTGGGTTTGCGGACGAGTCCGCCCCCGTCCTCGTCGTGAGCTGTCCCGTGCTCTTGATGGGGCGGTGAGCTTCTGTCTGCGGAGTGGGTGGTGCGGTCGGCGCAGGCGTGCGGCACGGCGGCCGGTGTGGCGGCCGTTTTCTCGGACGGTGCGTGTCCGGCCGCGGATTCGACCGGGTAGGCGATGACGTGGGGGCGGTCGGTGATGTCGTCGGAGTGGAGGGTGTGGCTGCAGGGCGGCGGTGGAGGTGTCGGCCAGGATGCGGTCGGGCAGGCCGAGGTACCAGATGAGCAGGTCGATGAGGTGGTAGCCCATGTCCGTGAGGGCTCCGCCGCCGGCCAGGGACGCCCGCCCGCGCCAGCCGGCGGCCGGGTCGGGGCAGTGGAAGGTGTAGCGGCCCTGGACCAGGTACGGCTGCCCTATCTGCTCCAGTAGGTGCAACGCCGCGGTGTAGAGCGGGTGGAAGCGGCGCTGGACGGTGACCATCAGCTCGATGCCGGTCGTGTCGCACAGTGCCACCAGCTCGGCGGCCTCGGCCGGGCTGGTCGCGAACGGCTTCTCCTTCATCACGTGCACCCCGGCCGCCGCGCAGGCTTCGATGACCTCGCGGCCGGCGTGGTGGGGGACCGCGACGATGGCGAAGTCCGGGCGCACGTTCTCCAGCAGGGAGTGCATGTCGGTGAAGCCGGGCACGTTGTGCTGCCGGGCCTGGGTGGCGACCTTGCCGGGGTCGGTGTCGCAGGCCGCGGCAAGGCGGGCGAACTGGGAGTCGGCAAGCCCCGGCAGATGGTCCTCCGCGGCCTGGTGGCCGAGGCCGATGACGGCTGCCTTCTTGCGTACGCTCATGGCGTTCACGCCTCTCGGTGAGAGCATGCCGGCCCGCCTGCTGCGGGCCCTGGCACGTTCCATGGCACTGCACCCGGTCCGGCTGTGGCAGGGGCGCTGCCGTGGTCCGCAAGAGCGTTTGCACACGGCGCGAAACCGGTGTCGGCACACGGCAGGCCGTCTGTCGTGGACAGCGGCTACCTCGGCTATCGACCAGGGGTACGGATGCCAGCCGGCACGGCGCGACTTCAATCCGAACGGCCAGGAAAACCCGGCGAGTTGATCCACAGCAGGTGCCGGGCCCGGGGCTGGACGCTCGCTGACCTGGGCGCCCGGACCGGCTACTCCGCCTCCCAGGTCTCCCGTTACGAGCGCGGCATATCACCCCTGTCCGACGTCGAAGTCCTCAGGCGCTTCGCCGATGTGCTCGGCATACCGCCCAAGGAGTTCGGACTCACCGCGACCTCACACCCGGCGCGCACCCGACACGGATACCCTGTCGCCGCTGCTCCGCCTACCCGCGCCTTCCCGGGCATAGGGTGGGCCGACTCGGCGGGAGGAAGGCGACGATCCAGTGCTGCGACGGAAGTTCCTCGTGTCCTCGGCCGCGGCGACCGCCGGCGTCTCGCTCCCGGCGACGGCCTCAGCCGCCCAGGACGTACCCGTGGGACAACCCCTCGTCGCCCGGCTGCGGGACGCGATGCTCGGCATCGGCCAGGACCACGATCCGCCGGCCTTCGAGCACCTGTCCGTCGAACTCGCCCGCGCGCACCGCGACTTCCACACCTGCCACCACGCCGGCCTCGCGGTCCGTCTGCCCCGCCTGATCCGTACCGCACACGCGCTCGGCCCCGCCGACGAGAGAGACCACCTCCACCTGCTCGGACAGAGCTACCTCCTCGCGACCCGCATGCTCGTCAAGCTCGACGAGCAGCAGCTCGGCTGGATGGCAGCCGACCGCGCACGCCAGGTGGCCGAGGCCGCCGAACACCCCCTCGCGCGTCCCGCAGCGGCGCGGCCGAACGCGGCTTGCTGATCCAGTCAGCCGCGTACGGCGCCGCAAGGGGCGGCGACCGGGAGGGGATGCGGGAACTGACGGACGAAGCTGCCGTCATCGCCGCTGGCCTCGGCGGCACCACCGCGCTGCGTGACCACGGCGGCGGATTCAGCACCGCCACCGTCCAACTGCACCGCATCTCCGCCGAGTTCTCCACCGGCGACCCCTGCGCGGCCCTGGCCGCAGCCCGGGCACTGCCGCCGCAGAGCCTGCCCAGCGCGGAACGCCGGGCGCGGTCCTACACCGACGTAGCAGCCGCCCTGGCCCAGCGCGGACGCCGCGACGAGTGCATGCGCGCACTGCCGGCCGCCGAACACCAGGCGCCGCAGGAGACGCACTCCCGCCCTGCCGTACGGTCCTTTATCTCCGCCCTGCTGATGTCCGGCCGCACCACCCCCGAACTCCGTGCCCTCGCCGCCCGCGCCGACAACCTGCCGTAAGGGCGGTACGGTCTCCACGTGCTGGCCCGCGCTTTCCGCAATCGCGGAGGGACGACTTTGCCAGCGCGCCGCTCTCACCGCCGACCGGACGCTGTCTGGCGTGGTCCGTGTGTCCGGTGGCGGGGGCGGTGTGCCAGTGCGCGCCGGGCGCTGGGGTCCTCGGGAGTTGTCATGGGGGTGTCGGTGTACGTCCGGAGCCGGGCCGTGTATCACAGCCGCATCTGTGATGCCGGCCAGGCACGGCAGGGCCGCAAGGGCCGATGCGTCCATGTCTCTGCCGTAGTTGGACAGAGCAATGCTCAAGACCTGTGGTTCGGACTCGGGAGGGGTGCCTCGCGGAACGCGGAGGGCGTACCTTCCCGAGTGATCGACTTCTGGTCATCGAGTAGGCCCGCGTTGCAGCGCGGGTCGGGAAGGCACGCCCGTGCTGAGCGTAGTCAACGAGGACGGCACCACCCAGAGCGGCTCCCTGATGGACGACATCGTCCGTGAGGGCGCCCGTCGGATGCTCGCCGCAGCCCTGGAAGCCGAAGTAAACCAGTACATAGCCGAGTTGGCGGGCGAGCGGGACGAGGCCGGTCGCCGTCTGGTGGTGCGTAACGGCCACCACAGCGAGCGGACGGTGACCACCGCCGCCGGGCCGATTGCGGTGAAGGCGCCGCGGGTGAACGACAAGCGGGTCGATGGCGAGACGGGCGAGCGCAAGCGGTTCTCGTCGAAGATCCTCGCCCCCTGGTGCCGGAAGTCCCCGAAGATCAGCGAGGTCCTGCCCCTGCTCTACCTGCACAGTCTGTCCTCCGGCGACTTCGTGCCCGCCATGGAGCAGTTCCTCGGCTCGGCCGCTGGGCTCTCGCCGGCCACGGTGACCCGGCTGACCAAGCAGTGGAGCGACGACTACGCCGCCTTCCAGGACCGGGACCTGTCCGGATCCGACTACGTGTACGTGTGGGCCGACGGCGTCCACCCCAAGGTCCGCCTCGGCCAGGCCCGCTCGTGCGTCCTGGTCCTCATGGGAGTGCGCACCGACGGCTGTAAGGAGCTGATCGCGCTCGCCGAGGGCCTGCGCGAGTCGACCGAGTCCTGGGCCGACCTCCTGCGGGACTGCCGCCGGCGCGGCATGCGCGATCCCGAGCTCGTCGTCGGCGACGGAGCCATGGGTCTGTGATGGATGCATTGCTGGACCGGCTGCCGGCCGTTTTCTGGACCGTTCCGTACGTGGGCTCCCGGTTTCCGGGGGCGCCGGAGGTCGCTGCTCTTCCCGGTCTGGAGCAGGGCGCGAACTGCCAGTTGTTCGCCTACGAGGTGCTTCGGCACTTCAACCTGGCTCCGCCTGATCTGCGTTCGAGTGAGCTGTGGGCCGATACGCAGGCCACAGCCCGTGTATCGGTTGCGCAGCCGCTCGACCTGGTGTTGTTCAACGCCACCGACGATGCTTACGGCGCCCATGTAGGAGTCTGGGTGAACGAGGGGCGAGTGCTGCATCTGTGCGCGGAGACCGGGCGCCCGGTGGTCTGGGAGATGGCAGAGTTCGCGAAACGGCAGCGTTACCGGTTCTTGATCGGCTTCAAGCGTGTGGTCGGCAGGATGCAGGAGGCTGTCGGCTGAACTCGGCAGGACTGTGTGGTCCGCGATGGTGTCCTGGGCCCCGACGGGCGGGCGGTGTCTTTGAGGGTTGAGCCTGCGGGGGCTTGTGGCGGCGCGGGTTGCCGCGCTCGGTCACGCCGGTTGGTGCGGCCGCACGGGCAGTCGCACGGGGGAGGCCGTTGAACCGGGCGACCGCACAACTCCTCGCGGCCACCGTGCTCGAGGCCGCCGGGGCCTCAGCACGTCGCCGTTGCCGGTGAGAAGGTCGCCGGGGTGGTGGCGAAGCCGGCGAAGGCGTTGATGGTCCGGGATGAGGAGATCGCCGGGACCGACGCCCTGATCGAGGGCCGGTTTCACGAGCCCCATATGCGGAGGTCATCCTGGGCATGCCCGGTGTCGGCCCTGTTGCGGGCGCGGGGTTCATCGCGCCTGCCGGTGTCGGCATGTGTGTTTTCGGCATGTCCGGCCGGCTTGCCGGTGTCGTCGGCCTGGCCCCCGTCATGCGGTTCGGACCGCGCCGGGATCCGCGGAGGGTCCGCGGGGCCACAGGCGGGCGGTGTCGCGTTCGACCGGTGCCTGTGCCGCGGCCGGGGCTCGGTTGACGCTCTTCCCGGTGGGGGCCGGTTCGTGGTCGCGGACCAGAGGGCGGTGGTGCGTGAGTCGGCCGGGGGTGCGTTCGGCGCGCCGGCGGGGCCGGACGCGGAAGCCGCGGACGCTGGGGTCGGGTTGGACGATTTCGAGGTCGGTCCCGAGGCGGGCGGCTTGTCCGACGGTTTTGCTTCTGCGGCCGTTGGCGGCCCGGGCTTTGGCGGCGGTGGGGTGGCGTTCGCGGGCTTCGGCCGGGAGGTGGCCGTCTGCGGGGGTTTGGTGCTCTGGCTGTCGGTCAAGCATGCGCTGGGCTTGCTGGTGGGGCCTTCGGCTGGCGGACCTTGCCGCGTGGCAGGGGCGTTGAGCCGGCCGAAGATGCCGTCGGCTTCCCGGTGGGCGAAGCAGCCGTGGCCGCTGTGGTGACGTGGAGGGGTTCTGGGTGGGCGTCGGCCGGGTCGCGGGGGCAGGGTCGCAGGGACTGCACGGTTCCTGATGCGGTGGCGGCCGGCCCGGGCAGGGCGTGTGAGGGGGTGTGGGGTGCACCGGGGCGCGTCAGCGCCCCGACGGCCCCGGCACGTCACCGCCCGGGCGCTCCGACGCGGAGCGCGTCCATGACGAGGTCCAGCAGGAGGGTCGCCCGGGGCTGCCAGTCGCCGCGCGGGTCGAGTGTCCACAGGCCCCCGATGGCGAGGAACAGGTCGTCCACCGTGATCCCGGGGCGGATGGTGCCGGCTCGCTCGGCGGCGCGGAGCAGGCGCTCGGCTGCCTCCGTCACCGGGGCGTGGCCCGGCTTCTGCGTGCCCGGTGCGCCGGTCGCCTGCCGGATCGCATCGGCCAGCCCGGCCTTGGTCATGGCGAACCGGGCGAGCTCGTCCATCCACTCGCGCAGCGCCCGGTCAGGTTCCCGGCCGCACAGCAGCGGGGCCGCGGTGTCGGCGACCTGCTGCATCTCATGGCGGTAGATCTCCAGGACCAGAGCCTCGCGGGTGGGGAAGTGGCGGTAGAAGGTCCCCTGCCCGACCCCCGCCTTTTTGGCGATCGTGCTCAGCGGGGTGTCTGCCGAGCGGGTCAGTTCGGCCAGCGCCACCTCCAGAATGCGCGTGCGGTTGCGCTGCGCGTCCGAGCGCAGGGGCGCTTCCCTGTCCTGGCCCACTGGCCCTCCTCGCGGTGATGGCCGAAACCCGATCCTTGTTAAGCGGACAGCTGTCCGTTACGTTTTCCGGGTAGCGGACAACTGTCCGCTTGTTCTCATCGTATCGGCGTGCCGTCCGTGCGGGACGGCCCGGGGCGGCCGTGCACGACCCACCTGCCCCGCATCCTGCACGGTCGTGCACCGGCGCCGCCAGCCGCGGCGTCCACGCCTTCAACCTGACCCGCCTCACCACGTGAGAGAGAAGGCTTCCATGGCCTCATCGACGTCCAGCGACCTCACCCTGTCCGTCAACGGCGAGAAGTACACGCTGACCGTCGACCACCGCACCACCCTGCTCGACGCCCTGCGGGAACGCCTCGACCTGACCGGCACCAAGAAGGGCTGCGACCAGGGGCAGTGCGGCGCCTGCACCGTCCTGGTCGACGGCCGCCGCAGCGTGGCCTGCCTGCAACTGGCGGTTGCGGCCGAAGGGCGCGAGATCACCACCGTCGAGGGCGTGGCCGACGGCGACCGGCTGCACCCGGTGCAGCAGGCGTTCCTCGACCTCGACGGCTTCCAGTGCGGCTACTGCACACCCGGTCAGATCTGCTCGGCCATCGCCGTGATCGAGGAACACGCCGCGGGCTGGCCGAGCGCCGCCACCCACGACCTGCGGCCCGAGGCGGGACCGCCACCCCTGACCGCCGAGGAGATCCGTGAGCGGATGAGCGGCAACCTCTGCCGCTGCGGCGCGTACGTGTCCATAGTCCAGGCCGTGGCTCGCGCCGCCGAGGCGAACGGAGCGTCGGCATGAGGGAGTTCGGCTACCGGCGCGCCTACGACGTACCCGGCGCCGTGGCACTGCTCGACGGTGACACGGACGCCCGCTTCCTGGGCGGCGGCACCAATCTGGTCGACCTGATGAAGACCGGCGTCGAGCGGCCCGCCCGGCTCGTCGACGTACGCGAGCTGCCCCTGAACCACGTCGAGTCCACGCAGGACGGCGGACTGCGCATCGGTGCGACCGTCACCAACAGCGATCTCGCCGTCCACCCCGAGGTCCGGCGCCGCTACCCGGCCCTGGCCCAGGCGGTACTGGCCGGCGCCTCCGGGCAGCTGCGCAACATGGCCACCGTCGGCGGCAACCTGCTGCAGCGCACCCGCTGCGGCTACTTCACCGACGTCGGCTCGCCCTGCAACAAGCGTGATCCGGGCAGCGGCTGCCCCGCCCTCACCGGTGAGCACCACAACCACGCCATCCTCGGCGCCTCCGGACACTGCGTCGCCACCCACCCCTCCGACATGGGCGTGGCCCTGACCGCCTTCGACGCCCGCGTGTCCTACGAGACCGCTGACGGACCGGGCGAGCTGCCGCTCACCGACCTCTATCTGCCCGTGGGGCAGACACCGCACCGGGAGACCGCCCTGCCCAGGGGCGCCCTGATCACCGGTGTCACCCTGCCGCCCAGTGCCACGGCGGCCAACTCCCGCTACCGCAAGGTGCGCGAGCGGGCCTCGTACGCCTTTGCCATCGGCTCGGTCGCCGCCGCCCTCGACCTCAGGGACGGCGTCGTGCACGACGTGCGCCTGGCCTTCGGGGCCGTCGCCTCCCGCCCCTGGCGGGCCCGTGCGGCCGAACGCGTCCTGACCGGCGCCCCGGCCGACGCCGAGACCTTCGCGGCCGCCGCCGACGCCGAACTGGCGGCCGCAAGGCCCCTGCCCCGCAACGGATACAAGGTGCCCCTGATGCGCAACCTCGTCGTGGCCGTCCTCAGCGAACTCACCGAGGAGGCTTCCCAGTGATGTTGTCAAACCACACCCGGCACTCCTGGGTGAGCCGACCCTACGAACGGCTCGCTCAGCCCAAGCAGGAAGGCAGGACCGCCCGATGACCACCGCCACCACCGGCCGGTCCGCCGCCGAGCGCGTGACCGGCACCCCCCACACCCGGGTCGAAGGCCGCGACAAGGTCACCGGCGCGGCCCGTTACGCCGGCGAGATCCCCTTCGCCGAACTCGCCCACGGCTGGCTGGTGCTGTCCACCGTCGCCCGCGGCCGCGTCCGCGCCCTGGACACCGGCACCGTCCTCGCGATGCCCGGCGTCCTCACCGTGCTCCACCACCACAACGCCCCACGCGTGCACACCGAGTTCGTCGGCATGATGGGCGTCCCGCCGGATCCCGGCACCGGCCTCTTCCAGCACGACCGGGTGCCCCACCTGGGCTGGCCCGTGGCCCTGGTCGTCGCCGAGACGTCCGAACAGGCCAGGGAGGCCGCCCAGACCCTCGTCGTGACGTACGACGAGGAGCCGCACGACGTCGCGTTCTCGGCCGGACGCGAGGCCGAGGCGTACCCGGTCGACGGGCACCTGCCGGCCGTGGTGGAGAAGGGCGACCTGAACCGGGAACTCGCGGCGTCCGCCGTCATCGTGGACGCGCGGTACACGACCCCGGAGGAGTACCACAACCCGATGGAGCCGCACGCGGCGACCGCCCGCTGGGAGGGCGGCCGGCTGGAGGTCGTCGACTCCAACCAGGGCACCACCTGGGTCGCGGGAGAGCTCGCGAACCTGTTCTCCCTCGACCCGGGCGCCGTGCGCGTGCGCTCCGAGCACGTCGGCGGCGGCTTCGGCAGCAAGGGCGTACGCGCCCACCAGGTGGCCGCCGTGATGGCCGCGACCGTGCTGCAGCGGCCCGTCCGGGTCGTCATGACCCGTCGGCAGATGTTCTCGCTCGCCGGCTACCGCAGTCCCACCGTGCAGCGCGTCCGCCTCGGCGCCGATCCGGACGGGCGGCTGCGCGCCCTGGAGCACCGCTCCCTGAACCAGACCTCCACCGTGCACGAGTTCGTCGAGCCGAGCGCCGCGGCCGGCCGGTCGATGTACGCCGCCGACGCCCACCACACGGCCAGCCGGCTGGTGCGACTCGACGTCCCCACCCCGACCTGGATGCGCGCCCCGGGCGAGGCGCCGGGCTCGTTCGCGCTGGAGTCGGCGCTCGACGAACTCGCCGAGAAGTGCGGCATCGACCCGATCGACCTGCGCCTGCGCAACGAACCCGCCGTGGGACCGGTCTCCGGACTGCCGTTCGCCGGGCGCAACCTCGTCGCCTGCTTCCGGGAAGGGGCCCGCAGGTTCGGCTGGGCGCAGCGCGACCCGCGCCCGGGCGCGCGCCGCCAGGGGCGCTGGCTGCTCGGCACGGGCACCGCGGCCGCCTCCTTCCCGGTGATGGCCATGCCCTCCACGGCGTCCGTGACAGCAGAGGCGGACGGCACCTTCACGGTCCGGATCAACGCCGCCGACATCGGCACCGGCGCCCGGACCGCGCTCACCCTGGTGGCCGCCGACGCCCTGGAGGTGCCCGCCGACCGCGTGCTGGTGCAGATCGGCGACAGCGACCTCGGCCCCGCGATGATCGCCGGCGGCTCCGCGGGCACCCGCTCATGGAGCTGGGCCGTCACGGCCGCGGCCGAACAACTGCGCCGCAGCCTCGCGCCGGGCGAGGACGTCCCGCCGGAGGGCATCACCGCGCGGTCGGACACGACCGAGGCCGTCGGCGCGCTCGCCCAGCAAGAACGGCACTCCTTCGGGGCCCAGTTCGCCGAGGTCGCCGTCGACCCGGCCACCGGCGAGGTCCGGGTCCGCCGCATGCTGGGCGTCTTCGCGGCCGGCCGGATCGTCAATCCGCCCACCGCCCGCAACCAGCTCGTCGGCGGAATGATCTGGGGCCTGTCCATGGCCCTGCACGAAGAGGCCGTCCGGGACCCGGCCAGCGGCGGTGTCCACGGTGCCGACCTGGCCGGCTACCACGTCGCCACGCACGCCGACGTCCCGCACGTCGAGGCCGACTGGGTCGACGACCCCGACCCCGACGACCCGATCGGCATCAAGGGCATCGGCGAGGTCGGCATCGTGGGCGCGGCCGCCGCGATCGCCAACGCCGTCTGGCATGCGACCGGTGTACGCCACCGCGACCTGCCGATCCGGCCCGACCGCGTCCTGTCGGCGGGCGGCGATGCTTGATCTGGCCAAGGCCCTGCACACCTGGGTCCAGGAGGGCCGGGACTTCGCCGTCGCCACGGTCGTCGCCGTCGACGGCAGCGCCCCGCGTCCGCCCGGGGCGGCCCTGGCCGTCGACGCCGACGGCACGGCGATCGGCTCGGTCTCCGGAGGCTGCGTCGAGGGCGCCGTGTACGACCTGTGCCGCCAGGCCCTGCGCGACGGCGAGCCGCTGACCGAGCGGTTCGGCTACAGCGACGAGGACGCCTTCGCGGTGGGACTGACCTGCGGCGGGACGATCGACGTGCTGGTCGTCCCGTTCTCCGCCGGGCGGGCGGTGCACGACGCCGCGCTGTCCGCCGCGGCCGGCGGTGAGCCGGTGGCCCTGGCCCGGGTGGCGCGGGGCCCCGCCGGGCTGCTCGGCCGGGCCCTGCTCGTGCGCCCCGACGGCTCCTACGAGGGCGGGCTCGGCGGCGGCCCGGAACTGGACCGCACCGCGCGCGCCGAGGCCCGCGCCCTGCTGGATGCCGGCCGGACCGGCACGGTGGAACTCTCCGAGGACGGCACGCACTGCCCGGGCGGTGTCACCCTGCTCGTGGAGTCGGCCGTGCCGCCGCCCCGCATGATCGTCTTCGGTGCGATCGACTTCGCGGCGGCGCTCGTGCGGGCGGGACGGTTCCTCGGCTACCACGTCACGGTGTGCGACGCCCGGCCGGTCTTCGCCACCCGAGCCCGTTTCCCGGACGCCGACGAGGTCGTCGTCGACTGGCCCGACCGGTATCTGCGGGGCACCGCCACCGACGGGCGGACGGCGCTGTGCGTTCTGACCCACGACGCGAAGTTCGACGTGCCTCTGCTGCGGGAGGCGCTGCGCCGGCCGGCCGCCTACATCGGCGCGATGGGCTCGCGCCGCACCCATGAGGACCGGGAGCGGCGGTTGCGGGAGGCGGGCGTCGGCGAACGCGAGCTGGCCCGGCTCAGATCCCCGATCGGGCTGGACCTGGGGGCCCGCACACCCGAGGAGACCGCCGTGTCCATCGTGGCGGAGATCATCGCGGAGCGGCACGGCGGGACAGGGGCCCCACTCACCGGCTCGGCCGCCCCGATCCACCGTCCGGACAGAGAGCCGCAGCCGGTCTGAGCGGCGACACCGGCCGTGCCGGAGCCGTGGCCGGCGCCGGCCCTCCGCGGCGCGGGGGCGGGGGAGGGCCGCGGTCGGCTCCGTGCCGGTCCGCCGCCCGGACACGCGATCTACGGCCAGGGACAGGGCGTCCGCGCCCATGGGGTGGAGCCACCGGCGGCGTAGGGTCCGGCCGCAGGTGCGGGGCCCAGGACACAGCCGTGGGGCATGGGAAGGGGGCGTTGGTTCCTCGGGCGGAGGCGTGGCTGAGGTTTTGTTGGGTTCGTGGCTGCCGGGGGCGGGCCGGTCGGGCGGGGTATCAGCGTGCTGTGTGCCGCCAGGGAGGGATGGCCGCGTGCTGGTCTGTGCCCGCGGAGGCGGATGCCGCGGACTTGGCTGGGCTCCGGCTCCGCTTGGGGCCGAGCCGGTCCCACTCTCACGCCAGCCGCGTCAGTTCGTGACCTGTGTGGGCTCTCGGTCTGTCAGGGCAACCGCCAGACGAAGGGAGTGCGGCCGCCCCTGCTGCCGGGAGACCCGCGAGGCGGCCGGTTGGCGCACCCCGCATGGCCGGTGGAATCCCGGCGTCCACGCCCTGTCACAGCCCTAATGCCAGGCGCAGCGGAACGATCAGGACGGCTGCGAGCAGGCTGGCCCGGAGCAGCTGGCGCCAGCGCGGGGTCTGCGTCCTGGACTGGCCGATGACGACGACGAGCAGCAGGGCCGCGATGGTCGCGGGCGGGCCGATGGCGACTGCCCAGGGTGGCGCGTTCCCGATCGTGAGGTGGGCGTCGGGCAGGCTGCCCGCGGCGACGGCGACGGTCGACAGGGCCAGGCTCAGGTCCACGAACCGCGGCAGCACCGGCGGCAGGTCGCGCTGTGCGAACACCATGCTGCGGAATCTGAAGCACCAGACGAGCAGCGTGATCCCGTAGAGGAAGCCGCATACGCGCAGCACCCCGAGCGCGCTCGGTGGTTCGAACGCCCCTGCCCAGTACAGGGCGCTGATCAGCGCCGCGATCAGCGACCAGGAGAGCGTGAAGAGCAGGAAGGTCGCCGTCAGCCGCCGCACGGACACCCGCCAGGCCGGCCCGTCCGGGTGCGGCATGCTCTGCAGCCAAGGTGCGTTGGTCCCCAGCGGGTCGATTAGGTGGTGGGTGCGTCCGGCCAGGGATTTAGCACCGACCTCGGTGAAGTACGCGGCGCCGAGGACGACGGCCGCCGTCACGGCCGAACCCTGCGCGACGCCGAGCCGGCTTCCGCGGTCGGCCGCCTGGAGCCAGGCGACCGCGAACGCGCCGACGAACAGCGCGCCGACCAGCAGGCCGCGCAGTTCCGCGAACGGGGTCATCAGCCTGCGGTACGACAGGCCGAGCAGGCGGCCGAACCACACCCAGAAGACACAGCTCAGCAGCCAGTAGGTGAGGATCACGAACGGAGCCGCCTCGGCGAGTTGCCCGTCCAGCACATGGCCGGCGGCGTCCGACAGCGACTCGGTCTGATCGTTGCCGTAGAAGGCGTATGCCACCGCGAGGAGCAGGACCTGCACCGCCGGAAGGATCCTGCCGCTGTCACGCCAGAACGCCGGACGGGCCATCGCCCGCGCCGCGTCCGGTAGCGCCTGCAGCAGGGCGGTCGCCAGCAGCACGGTGACGATGATGACGCCCCACCGCGCCTTGTGCTCCGCGACCTCGGACAGGTCGAGCGGCAGACCGAACGCGTCGAGCACGTGCTGGCCGAACGGAACCGGGTTCTCGAACCAGTCCTTGAGGGCCCGCCCCGCCTCGTGGACGTCCATCTCCCCACCCCCCGAGGGTCGTTCCATACCGGCCTACGACGTCACCGGCCCCCACCACGGTTCCTCGCGGCTGCTCGGCCTGGCGCTCACGTGACAGACATGGGGGCAGTGCGATCAGTGAAGTTCCCCCGCGAACTGGACAGCGGGTGTTTACGCTGCCGGGACGAGGTTCTGCCTGAGCAAGGATCTCGTTTCGAGCGGGGTGCTAGTCGGGGTGCCGACGGAGCCGGCTGCGGTTGTACTCGACCTCGGCGTAGCGGAAAACGTCGGCCCGGGCGGCCTCACGGGTCTCCCACACGGTCGTCCCGATCTCCGCTTTCAGGATGGCGAACCAGCTTTCCGCGGCGGCGTTATCGTAACAAGAGCCGACGCGCCCCATCGACTGCCTCATGCGCAACTTGCGTATTTAGCCGCGGAATTCGTCACTCGTGTACTCGCTGCCGCGATCCGTGTGCATGACGCAACCCTGCTCCAGGCCGCCACGCCCGGCCGCCATCCGCAAGGCGGCGACCGGCAGCTCGGCGCGGTGGTGGTCGGCCATCGCCCAGCCGACCACCACCGCGCGTCCCTGGTGGTCGACGCGCTGACGATGGCTGCCGACCGTGGCCGGCTCCAGCCCGGCTGCATCACACATTCCGATCGCGGATCGGAGTACATCTCTGACGAACTCCGCCGTGAGATAAGCCGGTTGGGCCTGCGGCAGAGCATGGGCCGAACCGGCTCGTGCTATGACAACGCCGCGGCCGAGAGCTTCTTCGCACTGCTGAAAGCGGAGATCGGGACCCGCTGCTGGCCCGACCGGACCACTGCCCGCGCGGAGATCTTCGCCTTCGTCGAGACCTTCTACAACCGCAGGCGACTGCGGAAGCATCCGGCCTGGGGCTACCTCACCCCGCTGGAGATCCGACAGCTACACGAGCAAGGACACGCCCTCGCGGCGTAAGCAGCAAGTGTCCAGCATCACGGGGAGGTTCAGCATGCCTGCGCACGGCGCTTGCGTATATGCCCCGGATCGCGAGGAAGTAACTCCCACTTTATGGGCTTGTCTGTATGAGGTAAGGGCACACGCTGGCCAGGAGGTTGATAACAATGGTTCCCCTGCTTCTGGTTCTTCTGCTGGCTCTGATCCTCTTCGGTGCGGGTTTCGCGCTGAAGGCGCTGTGGTGGATCGCGGTGATCGTGCTGGTCGTGTGGCTGCTGGGCTTCGTGATGCGTTCGGCGGACAGTGGCGGCCGCAGGGGCCGCTGGTACCGCTGGTAGGCGAGGCGCGTACCCGGCGTGAGGGACGCGCCGTGCGAGCAGCGAGTGGGGGGGGGGCGGCCCCCCCCCCCCCCCCCCCCCCCCCCAAAAAAAAAAAAAACCGGGGGGGGTGGGTGAGGGCGGGGGGGAGGGGGGCGCGCAGGGTAGGGGGGGGGTTAAAGGGCCCC
>NZ_JBIALD010000048.1:0-27988 GCF_042873115.1 Streptomyces sp. NPDC005017
CTGCGTCCAGGGGCGCCTCCGGCAGAAGCCGACAAGCCGTCACATCCGGCTCTCAGCAGGCGAACCGCCCACCTCGGCACTTCTCAAAGACCCTGATCAGCAGCATCAGGGTCCCCAGCCAAACGTTCGAGCACGGCGATGGGTGTCGTCTGTGCTCCCGCCCGGATAATCCTGAGACTGCCTGCAGCAACCTCCGTATCTTGGCGCCATGACGGACGAGGCAGAGCCGGGGCTTAATCTGAACCGCTGGGGCGATACATCGGACCCGGCCTTGGAGCGGCGGGGTCCCCGCCAGGACGCGTGCTCGTGCTTCGACCAGTCCAGGCCGCATCCGCGAGCCCGAGTCGGATTCCACGCCCAGCGGCAGGACACCTCAGCTTCGGGCTGGCGCCACCTGCTGGAGCTGATCGACGAGGCCGCCGCCGACGGGCGCGAAGAGTTTCGCCCCCTGACCGGGCTCAGCCCGGAAGAGCGGCGGCAGATCATCACCCTGCCACCGAGCATCGCCCAGCTGACGGCGGTCAAGCACCTCGTGCTCTACGGCAGCAATCTGGTCCGGATCCCGCCCGAGATCGGGGCCATGACAAGCCTGGAGGAGTTCACCCCCTACACCTCCTACCGGCTGCACTGGTTCCCTTACGAGATCACCCGGTGCCGGAAGCTGACCCGCAGCACGGTGAGCACGCGCGCGTTGTTCGGCAACTACAAGCTGCGACCGCCGTTCCCGCGGCTACAGCCTTCCCCGGACTCCGTTGCGGACCTCGATCCGGGAAACCTGGATCCCCGACGGTGGGGCACCACCGTCACCCACAGCTGCAGTGTCTGCGACCGCCCGATCGAACTGAGCGGACTCCATCAGGTGTGGATCTCACTGCGCGTGGCCACTGACGTACTACCCCTGCTGGTCAACGCTTGCTCGGCGGCGTGTGTTGCCGCGCTGCCTGTCGGTGCTCGCGACTACATCCCCACACCCCACAAAGGCGGCCGAGTCGACCAGCCGGCGTCCGACTGGGACTGATCAGCCGGACCTCGCCTCACCCCCCGGTCGGTCGAGAAACGACCACGATGGTGTGACGACGGGTCGAACGTCTGGGCGGGGAAGTTGATGCTCGCGATGGGGAAATACATGACCGTCGACACCGCCCAAGGTGAGCAGACGCCATCGGTACCTGACCACTGCACGGCCGTCTCATGAACCCACGCTCCGACAGGCCCTGCGCCTGTTGTCCGCCCTGGTGTCGCCGTAACGTTGAGGACTGTCGGCGCGGCACCAAGGACTCATGCCCTCAGTAGCCTGGAACTTTTCCGTACGGCTGAGGGTGGGAGGGCAGAAAATCTGCCCGGATGTCAGTGGCGGTGACGACACTTGCCCCATGACGCTCGACAGTGCCGATTCGGCACCGCCACGGCTGGTTCCTTCCGGATCGGCGATCAACCCGATGCTGCTGGACCGGCCGATGCTGCTGCCTGTCCTGGACGCCAATGCGCTGCTGGTTGAAGCCTGCGCTCTGGCCAAGACCGGCGGTCGGCAGGACCGGGTCACCGCGCTCGCTGTCACGAGGCGCGCCACCCCGTACATTGCCCCGCACATCCGCGGTGAGGTCGGCGAGCATCTGGCAAAGATGGCCGCCGACTTCGAGGTGTCGGAGCGTCTGGCGCGCCGCGTGCTCGATCGGCAGATCCTGCCTGCCCTTCGAGTGGTCGACCTGGAGATCCGCGACCACCTGGCCCCCCAGACCAGGCACATTCTGCGCGTCGACCGGGAGATGCCACGCAAGTACCGGGGCGACCCGGACGACGCCCCCACGATGGCGTTGGCGGAGTTCCTTGCACCGTGCGTCATCGTCTCCCAGGACAGCGTCTTCTCCCGCTTCGGATTCGCCGTCATCGACTGGATCCCCGTCGTCCAGAGAGTGATGCGCGTGGCCGGGCTGGAGGCCACCGCCGCGAACGCGCTCGTGGTCATGGACTGGGCGTTGCGGCTGTTTGGCGCGGGCGCTCAACGCTTGGTCGTCCTCGCGCGATGCAATCCGCTCGCCGCGACGGCTGCCGTGGGCGGGCTGCTGTGGTGGTGCTACCAAAAGGGCTACCTGTCCCGCGAGAGATGGCGGCGGAGCTGGTCACGGACGGGTGAGGCGTTGGTGCCAGTGCTGGAGCTGGCCAGTGCCGGGATGACCGAGCACCAGACGCTCATGGATTCGCTCTTGGTGGTGGAACCCCCGGCCTATCCCACCACTGAGCAACTCGCCGCCCGGTACCTCGCGCGCTGCGGCCGGGCCATGACACCCGGCGAGTTGCGCGACGCGCTTGCCCGGCGTGGCCACACCCTCTCCGCTGCGCAATTGAAGCGGGACATGCTGGCCCACGCCGCGTTCGTTCGCACGCCTGGCGACCTGTGGACCATCGGCCGTCCGGCAAGCGTCGGCACACGCTGAAGCCGGCGCCCGGCGTGGAGAGGACACGCCGACATCCGCTCGGTCGGTGAAATGGTCGAGGCGTTCGGGCATCCCCAGAACCCGACACCGGTGGGGTCGACGCCCGGAAGGCATGCATCTTCGGGCTGGAGGTGCTCGGGCAGCAGGGGCTGGTCGGGGTACGAGAGCCCTCCGGATCCCGGCCCGCACGGCCGGATGCGCGCCAAGCACACGTCCGAAGCCGTCCCGGAACATGAAGCCGTCCCGGTCGCTCCGGCTGTGATCACCGGCGGCCCGAAGGAGAACCGGGGCTAGAACCTGCTGCGTGGCGCTGCCCTGGTCTGTCTGGCGACGCCGCCCCAGGCTCGAGCTCCGGCGGTATTGAGGTGTGGTGATGTCGATAGTAGTGCACACTTCTTCGCCGTGGAGATCATGAAGGGCGAGCTACAGCGTCTGCGGACTGGGACGACTGAGGACGGCCGAGAGCAGCCGTTTCTCGTACGGGTCCGGTTCAGCGCCGAGGATCCCGCCCAGGTCGTCGCCCATGCGCGGGTGGTGCTGACGCGCGTGGTGGAGCGGATGGATGACTGGCCCGCATTCGAGCGGTGGCCGCAGCTGCTGCCGGCATGGTTCGTCCAGCGGTGCGCGCCCGAGCCTATGGAGCCGGAGCTGGCCCCTGGCGAGCACTTCGACAGCGAGGCCTGGATGCGGCAGTGGCGGGCACCGGGGAAGAGGTCGGGTCACTGGAGGACCGCCTCGGCGCCATGCTGCCAGCGAGCCATCGCCAGTTCCTGCTGACGAGCAACGGCTGGCTGAACACCACCCACAGCATTGAAAGGCTCCTGCCGGTGCAAGAGGTGGGATGGGCCCGGGACCTCGACCCTGATCTGGTCGTCGGCTGGGATGATGCCGGTCTCCGGGTCGACGACGAGGAGTACTTCGTCTACGGCGAGGACCAGGATCCGGTCGCGATCCGACCCGAGTACCTGCCGCACACCTCGAAGATCAGTCATACGCCGGAAGCCATGGACGTCTACCTCCTCAACCCGTGCGTGGTCACCGAAGACGGTGAGTGGGAAGCCTGGTACCTCGCCCACTGGCTGCCCGGCGCGGTGCGTTACGGGTCCTTCTGGGATTTGATGAACGACGAGTACACGAGCTTCCGCGACGGGCTGTGACCGCTTGAGCTTGAGCACTCCTGCGGAACACTGGTCCGCGGTGCCCGAAGGGGCTGACGACGAGAGTGCCGGCCCGGCGGCGCCGGAACACAGACGCGTGAGGAAGGGGAAGGTCCCGGTGAGGCGACGCGACCGGCTGGGTCGGGGTCGGCCGGTGCGGGTAGCCCTGCACCCGCCCGGCCCGGCCGCGGCCGGCGAGCAGGAAAATGCCGCACTGCCTCGCAGGTCCGCCGTGTAGGGTGGCGGTATCGACGCGGGGTGGAGCAGCTCGGTAGCTCGCTGGGCTCATAACCCAGAGGTCGCAGGTTCAAATCCTGTCCCCGCTACGAAGGACAAGGGCCCGGCCGCAGCCGGGCCCTTGTCGTGTCTGGCCAGCCACGACCCCAACACGCGCCCGACATGGGGGAGTTTTCCCGGTGCGGCCGCGCCCCGACAGGCCGCGCCTCTACGCTGGCCGCGTGACCACTACGGCTTGCGACCTCGTGCAGCTGCCCGCAGACCTGTCGCTGATCCAGCTCGTCTACCACCACGAGCACCCTGTCGAGGCGTCCGAGTTCGACGACACGCTCGAGGTCTGGACGGTGAAGGCCCTCATCGACGCGGACGTCCTGGCCGAGGACATGGCCGGGCACGGCGATGTGGGCCAGGAGGCGCTGGACGCCGTGCAGGACCTGCCGGTGGGCCGGATGTCGTTCGTGCGCGTGCGGATGTTCGGCCACGCCCATCCCTTCTATGCGATGGACTCCTACAGCGGCGACGTCTGCCGCATCGGTGAGACGGTCCTCGATGTCGCCACGGGGGAGTGGGACAGCGCCTTCGAAGCGGCGCTGGCTCATCCGGTCGGGGACCTGCTGGTCATGGACCGGGTCATCCTGGAACCCGCGTGGCGGGGCTTCGGACTGGGACCCATCCTCGCGGGGGCGGCCATCCGCCGTCTGTCGCAGGACTGCGTCGCGGTCGCCTGCGAGCCCGGCTCGGCCGACGGACGCGACCTGACCGAAGCCGAACATCGCCAAGCCGCCGCCAAGCTCGCGGACACCTGGGCCCGCATCGGCTTCCAGCCCTTCGCCGACGGCGTGCACATCCTCGACTGCCACCTGCAACGCCCCCAGGATTTGCTGGCCGACCGCCAGCGCGAGTTCAAAGAGTTGTGCCGGGCCTGGCGCGCCGCCCGCGGCAGGTAAACCAGGAGCAGCCGCAGGCGCGACAGGCACGCTCTTCGGGGTGGCCGTCTTTTGGCACGGCAGACGAGCAACCCGCCGGTCGACCTGGCAACTGCGCGACGGCCACCTGCTTCTAAACCGGTGGCGGCGCTCTGAACACCAGGGCGCAGCATTCTCGCGCCGCCTGGCAGCGCAAGGGCGGGAGCACCGCATGCAGCTCAAGGCGGAGCCGGTGAGGGCGCGCAGCGCTGCGCGTGGCGGGGCCCCGGCGCTGCGGGGCGCAGCGCACCCGGCTCACCGCACCGCCGCCCGACACACCCTCCAGCTCCTGCTGCGCCTCGCCCCCTGGTACCCCGACAGGCCATAAGACGAAAAAAGCGCCCCTGGGCACTCGACCGACCTTCGGCAAGCCCTCAGGCAAGCTCGCCGTCCTTCTCTGCAGCAGGACGAACGGCGAGCATCAAGAGAGCTCAAGACATAAGCCAGGTCAGGCAGTAGTCCATGCACGCAACTGGCGGCCGATCAAGCCCACCCCCATCACGCCGGAAGCCGCGTCCCGCACGAGGGCGACCGCTTCCTTCGGCGGATACTCCAGGCGGCACCCGTTCAGCACCAGATACGCCTCCGCGCAGTGCCAGGCGAAAGCCTCGTTGGAGTGCTCCAGACACGGCAGCCGCACCAGCGTCTGCAACAGCGCCGCCGCCTTCAGATGCAGCGACCCGTAGACCTCCCGCTCCATCGCCCGGGCATTGACCCGGGCGACAGCCGCGTACAGAGGACCGTAGTCGTCCACCTGCGGATCACCGGGAAGCAACTCCGCAGCGTGCAGCAGGAAAGTCACATCCAGAGGGTGAAGCGGTTCGTGCTGTGTCACGCGGCGTGACCCCGCTCCTGCTCCTCAAGACCACGCCGCGCGGCAAGCTCCTCAGCCCGGCGCCCCCCGTCGCCGCCGACCGCGCCGGCGGCCTCCGTGAAGGCGTCCCCGCTGCGGGCCATCGACGCGCGGAAGGCTTCGAGGAAGTGCGTCTCCACGGCGGTGGCACGGGTATAGGCCGCCGACAGGATGTACTCCTGCAGGCTGACGCCCTCCTGCCGCGCCGCGGCCTCGATGGCGGCCCGCTGGGCCGGATCGGGGAAACGTAGGTTCATTGCTTTGGGCTGAGGCATGGTACCGATGGTACCGCCGGTATCACCCGGAGGCCATCCCAGATCTGCACGGTATGGAACCACGAGCGGTCCCATACCGTGCGGGGCCCCTGAACTGGTCAGCCGACCACGAGCCCACTCCCACCTGCCACCCGTCTCATGCGGCGTCTCGGCACTGAGGCCAGGGAAAGGGGCGGGCGGGTGCGTGCCGCCGGGGGACCGGGGCCGCTCTCTCCTGTCTCGCGCGTCGGCGGGGCCTCACGCGGTCGTACGGCGGGGTCGGTTCAAATAGCTACGGACTAGGGGGAAGCCAGGACTGGGGCAGGGTGACTCCCGCAGAAGCTGGAGTCCCGACGACAACGAGAAGCCCCTCGGGAGCTGAACCAATCGCCCCGATGAAGTACACCGTGCCGCCGGAGAACGTCGCGCCGCCGAAGTCCACTGTGCCGTCGGAGAACGTCGCGCTGCCGAAGTCCACTGTGCCGTCGGAGAACATCGCGCTGCCGAAGTCCACCCTGGCGCCGGAGAAATCGGCGCCGGAGAAGTTCATGTGGCCGTCGATGGTGACGCCGACGAGGTTGAGGTCGTGGCCTTGCCAGGAGCGGTAGGTGCCCTGGGGGCGCCTGTAGTGGTCGCCGATGAGGCGCAGGATGGTGTGGCGGACCTCGCGGAGCGCGAGGTAGCGGTGGTGTTCCTCCAGGTGGGCGGGGTCGGGGGTGTGGGGGAGTCGGAGGTAGGCGCACAGGACGTCGATGCATGTCTGGCGCAGGCTGGTGTCGGGGGCGTCGTCGGCGAGGCTGGCGAGGGCGTGGACGCCGCCGAGGCGGACGGCGGGGGAGTCGTCGCCGAGCTGGGAGACGGCGGTGGTGAAGCGTTCGGTGTGCAGGCGGGTGGCGTCGCGGTGGGCGCCGGCCTCGTCCACGCGCTGGCGGCGGTAGGCGACGACCAGGGCGACCAGCGCACCGGCCCCGGCGACGACTCCGAAGGAGAGTTTCACCAGGTCGAAGAGTGTCTTCGCGTCGAGTTTCGCGGTGCTGTCGATCTCCCGTACAGGCTGTAGAAGACGCTGCCCGCTGCCAGGACTGCGGCGGCGAAGGCGGCCGTGAGGGCACGGCCGACCTTCCACAGTCGTAACTCCCGCTCGTGCGGAGCGGATCGCGGCGGCCGTCGGATGGCTGTCATGCGGATGAAGACCAAGCGGGCAGACCAGCGGTTGCAGTGCTGCGTGCCGTGCGTGACGCGAGGGTCGTACGCGCGGCATTCAGGCGTGAGGGTGGGCATCCGGTGTCGGGGCTGGACGCCCTGTGGGCTGCCCGGGGGTCACTGGATCAGGACCTGGACGATGCCGAAGATGACGGCGGTGAAGACGCCGAGTGCGGTCAGGGTGATCCCGATGGGCCGTGCGAGGGCGGGGCGCCGGTGGGCGAGGTAGCCGAGGCCTGTGGCGAGGGCGAGGCCGGCGAGGGCCAGGAGCAGCGCGACGAGCAGGACGAGTACGGCGAGGACGGACATGGTTTCCCCTGGGGTTCGGGACACGGCGCGTCGCGGGAAGGCCGGACGGCTTGCCGGTGCCTTGGTCGAAGCTGGAGCCGTGCAGCCGACACTAGATCTGGCGGTCCTCCACCTCGCCTTCGGACAGCGAGGCGTTCGCGTGCGAGCAGATGTCGTGGATCGCGAATACCTCGTCCTCGGTTTACACGAGGGACACCGGCGTGCAGGCTGCGCAGCCGCTCCAGCGGGGTGAACTGCCATTCCTCCTCACGGCCGTGCGGCAGGGGGAAGTCCGCCACGTCGAAGGACCGGGGTGCGCTCATGCGCGTGGCCGCCCCGGTGTCGACCCTGAGCGCATCGACCGCGGCCCAGTGCTACACCGGCACCGTCGACCAGTCTGGCCTCATCGAGCACGGCCTCCGCGACGCGTGGCCCCCGTACCGAGGGCAACCAGACCCGACGGCATTGACGCCGAGCACATGCAGAGGGGCGTGTGGGGGTCAGGGGTTGGGGTCGCCGCTGTGGCCGAAGACGAGCGCTGCCTTCACCGTGTCCAGATGCTCAGGACATGAGAAGTACGCCTTCCGCTTGCGGAACAGGCCCCGCGACTTCGAGACGCGATGCGTGGCCCATTCAGGCATGTCGAAATCGGCCGTCTCCGGTCGGCGGTATGCGCAGCCTTGGATGTCACAGCCTGGGGGGATCATCCGTGAAGGGTCGATGAGGTACAGCGCGTTCCCGACCACGTCACGCGTGGTCATGCCCATCTCACGGCGCTGAGCGGGGGTGATATGGGCGATCTCCTGCGTGACGACGAGTGTCCCATGGATGAGCTCTTGATGCTGCGGCATGGGTGGACCCTACGCAGGGCCGCGGGCGCTCGGGGGCGATACCCACCTGTCCGTCGCTTCTCGCGACCTCACGCGATTTCCCTCGAGCCCCGGATAGCTCTTGTCCCCGTGGCCAGTCAGCAGGTCGGACAGCGGGCCCGAGGGCAGAACCGTCTCCAAACCATCGAGCGTGAGAAGCCGTTGTCTTTCCGAGAGTGGTGGGCGTGTTTCCGCTGGTCAGGTGCAGGGGCGGTGTTTCGGCGGCAGGGACGAGGGGTGGTGTCGTCTCTTCGGTGGAGGTGCCGGGATGCCGTCGGTGATGGGGTTGCTGGAGGAGCGTGGACGCGCCGCCCGGCAGCGGGTGGAGGCTCTGCAGGCCGAGCTGCGCGAGGCGGAGGCCGTGTGGGAGCGGTTCGTGATTGCCCGCGAGAGGGTGGGCGAGGTTTTGGCTGGGCCCCGCAAGGCCGGGGGACACCCCGCAGGCTGTGGTGGCCGGCGAATGGCCGATGCAGGTTGATGACGGCTGGCTCTTCGGGTGTGGCTGTGGCCGGGTCGGGGCTGATCACAGGGGAGTCTCCTTCAAGGGTGCGGCTGGGAGAGGGCGGTGGTCGTCCGGGTCCGGTTTCGGGTCGGGGCGGGCCGGTCAGGAAGCGTTCCGGTTGGCGTGGGTGCAGCCGGTGGCTTTGTGTGGGCGCAGGTGCCGTCGGGCGGTGCTGGTTCGGGCGGCCTGGATGGCCGCTTCGGTGGTGGGGAGGGACGCGGCGGGGTTGAGCCCGATCCTCACGGAACACGAACGCGAACACGCCCGCCTGGTCGCGAGCGTTGCGGCTGGTGTACCGGCTGGCTGAGGAACGCCAGGGCTGCAGCGCGCGTGTTGTCCACTGGTGGTGGGCCGTTCGGGCGGCGCTCACGGCTGAGGGTGTGTCTCTGAGGTGCTGGGGAGCCTGCAGGCCGGCTTGTGTGGCGCATCGCGGTTGCGGGGACGGTGTCTGGAGGGATGGCGCATCCTTGGGCCAGGGATGTGCTGGGGGCGGGGGGTTTGCTGTGGCCAGTGGCAGGCGGGCGCGGGTGGGTTCTGTTCTCAGCGGGTCGGGGGCGGTGGCGACCTGTGCGCTGGGGGTGGTGACGAACTACGCCACGAGCGTCGTGCCGAACTGGGCGTCCCGTCCGTGGCTGGTGTGGTCGGTCTTCGGTGCGCTGGCCGCGGCGGCGCTGGTGTTGGACATGGTCAGCCGTCGTCTGGACGTCATCGACTCCGTGGGGGTTGGTGGGTCGGTGAGGTTGGTGCCGCTGGGGCGGGCTCGGGGCGGCATGACATCTCTGCGGGCACCGCACGGTTTTGGGCCTCTCCGGGGCCGTGGCGGCGAACTGGATGTGTTGAGGCGGCTGCTGGCCCGGCCGCAGGGGAAGTACGCGGTGGTGTGCGGGGTGGGCGGGATCGGCAAGACCGCGTTGGCCTCCGCCCTGGCCGATGTCGCCCGTGCAGAGGGCCGGGGTGTGTTCTGGATCCGCTGGCGCAGCACCGAGGAGCTAGCCGAGCAGATGACCCGCACCGCGCTGGCCTGTGGCCTTTCCGAAGCGCGACTCGAAGAAGCCCGGTCGGGTCGGGCCGGGCTTCCCGATGTCGTGTGGGAGCAGTTGGAGCAGACCGCCAACTGGCTCCTGGTCCTCGACAACGTCGACGCCCCGCAGGCCGTCGGTCCCGACGGCGAGGATGTGGCGTCTTACCGCGGGTGGATCCGGCCGAGCAGCAGGGGCCTGCTGCTGGTCACCAGTCGCAACATCGACCCTGTGGTGTGGGGCACGCAGGCCGTCCTGCGCCGCGTCGCCCCGCTGGAGCCCGCAGCCGGCGGCCAGGTCCTCTGCGACGCGGCCGCCCATGCCGGAACCGCCCAAGAAGCACGGGAACTCGCGGACCGGCTGGGCGGCCTGCCGCTCGCCCTCCATGCCGTCGGCCGCTACCTGGCCGCACCCGGCAGCCGCCACCGCACCTTCACCGCCTACGCCACGGCTCTTGACACGCAGTTGGGCACGCTGCTCGGCGCCTCTCAACCTCGGGCGAGCGACCCGGCAGTCGGACGGACCCTGGTCCGATACACCTGGGAGCTGTCACTGGACCAACTTGCCGCCGACGGCAACTCGCTCGCACGGCCGGTACTGCAGCTGCTTTCCCTCCTTGCACCGGCTCCCATCCCCGTCTCCCTCCTCACCCCGGAACTGGTCACCGAGACCACCAGGCAACAGACCGGCGAGGTCGAAGTGGAGGCTGCTCTCAACGGCCTCCATACATACGGACTCGTCGACACGCCCACACGCCGGGGTGGGCAGCCTGTCCTTGGGCAAGTCGTCCTGCATCCCCTGATCCGCGAGATCACCGCGCACACCCACACCAGCGAATCCACCGAGCCCAACCGATATCAGCGGGTCCTTACCGACTGCCTGATCCAGGCGGCCCAAGGGGTGATGAGCGGCAGGATCGCGGACTGGGACACGGCCCGCCTCCTGGCTCCTCACCTCCTGTGCGTTGCAGCGCACACCACCAACCAACACAACCGCCATCTTGCCGATGCCGTCGATCGCATCAGCCGGTCTCTCAAGAAGGCGGGCGACTACGGCAGCGCCCTACAGCTGCAGCAGGCAGAGCACTTGATCACCACCCGCTGCTTCGGCCCCGACCATCCCGAAACCCTGAGCAGTCGCCATCGTCTCGCGGACGCGCTCGACCTCTTCGGCCGGCACCAGGAGGCGGCGGAGCTTCACCAGCAGATCCTCACCGCCCGCGAACGCATCCTTGGCGCCGACCACCCCGAAACCCTGGTCAGTCGCAACAACTTAGCGAACGCGCTGGACCACCTCGGCCGGCACCAGGAGGCGGCAGACCACCACCGACACATCCTCGCTGCCCGCGAACGCGTCCTCGGCCCGGAGCAGATTCCCACCCTGCACAGCCGCAACAACCTCGGCCTCGCGCTCGGTTACCTCGGGTGCCATCAAGAAGCAGCAGACCTTCACCGCCGGGCTCTCTTCGGCTACGAACGCGTTCTCGGCGCTGACCACCCCCACACCCTGAACAGCCGCAACAACCTTGCGCTCGCGCTCGACCATCTCGGCCTCCACCGAGAGGCAGCAGACCTCCACCGACAGGTCCTCAGCGCCTACGAACGGGTCCTCGGCCCCGATCACCCCGACACCCTGCACAGTCGCGACAACCTTGCGCTTGCGCTCGACCACCTCGGCCGGCATCGAGAGGCAGCAGACCTCCACCGACAGGTCCTCAGCGCCTACGAACGCATCCTTGGTCCCGACCACCCCAGCACCTTGACGAGCCGCGACAACCTTGGTCTCGCGCTCGACCACCTCGGCCGACATCGAGAAGCAGCGGACCACCACCAGCAGGTCCTCACGACCCGCGAGCGCGTTCTCGGACCCGCCCATCCCCATACCCTGCACAGTCGCGACAACCTCGCAGCAGCACTGCGAGGTTTGGGGCGCGCGGACACAGCCATGGGGCATGGGAGGAGGCGTTGGTTCCTCGGGCCGAGGCGTGGCTGAACTTCGGTGGCCTCGTGGCTGCCGGGGCCGGGGGTGGGCGGTGTGCTGCTGGTCCGGGTGGGGTGTTCGGCGTCGTGCCGGTGGTCTGCGGCGGTGTAGCCGGTGTCGCACCAGGGCTCGCAGAACTGTCCTGGCGGGGCCGTGCAGGTCTCGCAGCGTTCCTCGAAGTCCTGGGCCTGGAACGGGGGCAGGGTCACGGGGTGTCCCTGATCTGCTCGCTGACCTGGCGGGCGGACAGCACCGCGGTGGTGGCGGCGAGTTCGGCGCAGCCGGCCTGCCAGATCCGCGCCGGGCTGGAGGGGGAGGTCTGGTGGTTGGTGGCGGGGCTGATCGTCCAGGTGCGGCCGCTGGGGTCGGTGACGGTGTAGGTGAGGAACTGTGGGGTGTCCTGGCGGCCGTTGTCGTGCCAGGTGAGGCCGGCGGCGGTGAGGGCGTGGCCGAGCCGGGCGCAGCGTTGTGCGGTGGCGTGCTCGAAGGTGGCCATGACGTACTCCTGTTCCGGGGCATGCTGGGGCGTGGGGTGGTCGGGGCGGGAGTGTCGTCGGGGAGGTGCGGGAGGGGGTGGGGGAGTTTCTATTCGTGTGATGTGAACCTTCCTCTGACCTTCGGTGATCCGGCCGGTTCTGGTCTCAGGAGGGGAGGCTGTCCGGGTCAGTGGTTGGGGGCGGTGGGCGGCTGGTGGTCTTCACCTGTCCGCCGGGCCGGGTGTCCAGGCGCAGCTCCGGTGTCCGATCACCGGTGACGTCCGCTGGCAGGTGCTCGATGTCGTCCGCGGGTCTCGGCTGCCCAGGCGGTCGGTTCACTGTCAGGGGCGCGCCGCCACGCGAGCGGCCAGGAGGTCCACGGTCTCGCGTATGTACTGGTGGGCCGTCGCGATTCCGACGCGGAAACCTGCTGCGAGGCGGGCGTAGGTGTCGCCGCAGCGTAGTGGGCCAGGACGAGCACGGCCTGCCGGCCACAGGTCAGGCGACGCCGGCGGGAGCCGATCCGTCGACGGTGGCCTGCGAGGAGACCGGACAGGTGCTGCACAGAGCGACTGGACAGGCCGATACCGGACGGGTGGACAAGCATGCGGAAGCCCCCGAGAGACTGGTGATCTTAACTCAAAACCTGCCTACCAGGGCTTCATCCTGTTGTCAGCCCAACGGCGTACTGCTGATGCAGGTTGAAAAGGTTCTATGTCAGTGCTGTGCTGTTCACTTGGCCGGGTGGACGCCTCAGCTCTGCGCGCCCGTCTGAACGACGCCTGGCGTGCGCCCGAATTGCACTGTCCGCTGCCCATTCATGGGGCAGGGCATGTCTGTGTGCCCAGTGACGCGGAGGATCTGGCCGAGCTGGAGCGCGTCGCTGCGGAGGTGGTTGACGGGGCGGGTCTGCCGGTACGTGCGTGGGTCGTCGGGGGTAGGGCGGCGGGGGTGCCCGACGGTCCGCCGGTGGGCGGGGAGGGTGGGCTTCCCATCGGCGGGGAGGGCGGGCTGCTGGAGCTGCGCGGGTGGGTGCTGGCGGAGCACTGGTTCGGATACGGCGTGACGGCCACCGCCGATGGCCCGCGCCGCGTCGTGGTCCTCGCCCGGCGTGCGTTCACCCGCCCGCCCGGTATCGGGTGGGTGGCGTTGCTGCGGGAGGCCACCGGGTGGACGGAGCCCGATCGGTGCGGCGTCGACTGGGCCGCGACGGAGGCAGCGCTGGGCACCGCGCTGCCCGGTGACTACAAGGACATCGTCGACGTCTTCGGTGCGGGCAGCTTCGACGAGTACCTGGACCTGCTGGTGCCGGGTGCGCTGGGCACGGATCTCGTCTCCTGGGGCCAGGACATGGCGCGGTACGCCGACCTGTACCGGCCATACCCGGTCCACCCCGCGCCCGGCGGCGTGCTCATATGGGGGACCTCCGAGCAGGAGCTGACCTTCCACTGGCTGACCGGACCGGCCGATCCCGACGACTGGCCGGTTCTGGTGCAGTACCTGGACGGTGAGTGGCAGCGCTTCGACTGCGGCACCGGCGAGTTCGTGCTGCGCCTGCTCACCGACCGCACCCCGCCGTTCGCCTTCCCGCCCTCCGCCGGACCGTTCCCCCACTGGTTCGCCTCATGGGAGCTGTCGGAGGGCTGAGCCCCTGCTGACCCGGCTGTCAGTGGGGTGGGGTGGGTTGCTGGTGTGGCGGGAGGGGGTCGCCCTGTCTGCTGGGGGTTGGTGGTGGGTTGCGTTATGGGGTGTGGTGGGGGTGGTGTGGCCAGTGGATGTCGGTCAGTCCGTTGCCGAGGTCTGTCACCTGGGCTCCGGCGAGGGTGTGGGTGAGGGTGCTGAGGTGTGGCGTGCGGATCTGTCCTCGGAGGGGGTACGGGCCCTTGGGTGCTCGGCCGTAGAGGACCAGCGCGTCGCAGTCCTCGTCGTCGGCGTAGCCGCCGGGATCGACGAGGAGCGCGACGGTGGTGGCCAGTTCTAGCTGGATCAGGCGCTCCACGGCGTCTTCTGCCTGCTTCCGTTCGCTGGGGGTCAGCCCGTCCAGGACGAAGGTGAGGATCTGTGTGTCGGGTGCCACGTACCGGACCTGGCACACGACATCTGTGTCGGCCGACAGCCAGAACTGCAGGGTCAGCGGACCGACCGCCATGCCGAGGAGTTCCAGAACACGCTCGGGTGGCAGCTTCACCTGCTCTCCCGCGACGTCCAGCAGGATTCCGCATCCCAGGACCGGGTGCTCGATCGTCAGCCCGGACTCGGCCAGGCGGTCGGTGACCGAGCGGCACTCGGATTCGTCCATCCGGCCCTCGCGGTACCAGGACAGGTAGGTGTCGGACACCGTCAGCGCTCCCTTGCCGTCATCGCCTGGCACCGCAGACAAGGTACTTGCGGTTGCCGGCCATCAGGCATTCAACAGGGAACCGGTGCCGGAGGCACCGTTGATCATCTTCTGGACGGCGCCCCGTGCAGCAGAGTGGTGACAAAGGTTCCTGCGAGCGCTGCTGGGCGTGTAGGGAGTCGGCTTCGCCCCTCGGCGCGCCGGGCTTGTTGGTGTTCTTCGGCGGTGGTGGTGAGGCTGTACGGGGCGAGCCGTTGCCGTTGCATGGTGTGGGCGGTGCGCGACAGGGAGCCGGGGAGGTCGGCTGGCACCACGAGCAGTACCGGGTGGGGGGCGGGCGGTGAACAGGCGTGCTGTGTTCCACCAGGCGGCGACGGTCGCGCGCCGTTCTGCGTCGGCGGTGCTGGTGTTCGTAGCGGGGGGTTGCGGCCCGGTGGTCGGTGGCGGAGGCGGTCAGGAAGCGCAGCAGGGCGGGAGTGTCCCGCTCGCGGGAGGCTTCCATGGTTGCGGGCAGTTCTGCGGAGGAGGCGATGTGGTCGGTGCAGGCGCGTAGGACGGCGCCGAGCGTGGCGGCGGTTTTTTGGGACGGCGTTGTGCCTGGTCTCGGATTCGAACGGGTGGGCGGTGACGTGGGGGCGGTTGGTGTCGTCGTCGCGGTACAGGGTGAGGCTGCCGCGGTAGCCGGTGCGGCCGTGTGTGAGCCGCGGCAGCGTGTGCCCGGGGGTGAGGGTTTTGACGGCGTCGGCGGGTCCCAGGCTGGCGCGCAGGGCGGTGGACTGGTCCCAGTGATGGGGGTGGTGGGTGCCGGTGACGTGGACGTGGCCGCGCATCGCCCCGGTGAGGGTGAAGACGACCGCGTCGTCGTGACGGGGGTGGGCGGTGGCGTGTATGGGCCGGCGGGCGTGGGGAGGGTCATGGCCGAACTGGACATCGGCGTGTGCCTCCTTGGGGAACCTGGCTGGAGGGCCGACCGCGCCCCGGGGAAAGGGCGGCGCGGTCGGCCGGTCGGCCGCCTGTTTCCGCTTCAGGCCTGCGGGGCTTGTGGCGGCGCAGGTTGTCGCGTTCGGTGAGGGAGACTTCGCGGCCGCAGGGGCGGTGCCGTAGTGGCGGCCGTGCAGCCGGAAGAACTTGGGGCTGGTGGCTGTGTTCACGAGAACGGACAGCAGATGTTCACCACTTCGGGAGGCACCTCGGCCCGGCGCCGTTCGATTCCGGCGCCTTTGGGCCGGTTTGCTAGAAGATGCCGGTGCGCATGTGCTGGGTGAGGTTTGCGAGGATCCCGCGCAACCATGTACTACGGACGGCCGGCAGTCGGACCAGGGTGTGCTGAAAGGCGTCCGGATCGGCCCGGAACAAGTACCGAGGGCGAGGTGCGGGCGGATCGTCGCGGAGGACGCCGTTGGGCATGCCGCCCGACGCGGGAAGCGGCAGGTTCGGTTTGGGGAATGCCAGCCCCAGCCACACTCCGAACGGCAGCGGCACCCGGTAGGCCGAAGTCTTCGGACTGGCCGGTGTCCACATCTGTCCGGTCTGCGGATGGGTCGGCACCAGCATGATGTCCGCGTCCCCGTCGACGGCGGGCTGCCCTGGTCCGGCCAGAACGGCGCGCCGTGCCCGCGGCCCAGCGGGCAGCAGAGCATCGAGAGCGCGTTGGAAAACTTCCTTGCTCAGACCGTCCGGCACTGTCACCGGCTGGCCTCGCGAGGCTGCCAGCAGGTGGGCAAGTGCCCGGCCGACCGCGGCCTCCCACTGTGGGCTCCACGACCAGAAGTGGTTTGGTCCGAGCCGCGCCCCCCATGTGGCGATCGGCTCGAACGGAGGCGTGGCCTTTCCCTCCTCCAACAGTGCTGCCCAGGTCAGTGGTACGGCGTCGGTGCCGCTGACGGTCAGGCGGCGCACGGCGTCGGGCGCGAGCCACACAGCCTGCCAGAGTGAGCAGTCGTCGATTCGGCTCGCCACGGGCAAGTCGCATCGCTCGCAGGCCATGTTGGGGCCGTCTGCACCGTCCAGGCCGCAGCAGTAGCCGCCGGCCCGCTCCGGGATCAGTGCGGTGGCGCGGGCGTCGCCGGGAGCGATGACGATGGAGCCGGGGGCGCCGTCGGAGAGGGCGTGGACCGGCGCGTAGATGCCGCAGGCCACCGCCTCATCCCGATGGATCTCCTCCCACCTCTGCCACGGTGGCCCCCAGAGCTCCGGGTCCACGGCGAACGTGCCCGACTCCATGAGCACTGGGAGCTGAAGTCCGTTCCCGTACTTCTGATGAGCGTGTGCCGGCATGGCGACCTGGGACAGCGGGGTGGTCAGCTCTGTGCCGCATCCCCTACACAGGAAAACGAACAAATGGCCTCCGTCACGGAATCAGGAGCATCGTCGCAACTCTGTGGCAGACCGGCCAACGTGTTTTGCATCCGTCGCGCGGCCGAAGCGCAACCCGCGGCGTCGAGTATCACCGTTCGAATCCATCCCGCGCCCAGACGCCTCCCCACGTAGCGGACATCTGCTGTCCGTTCCCATCAACAAAACCAGGGCCGGTGTTCTTGGTATTGAGGGTGCGGATGCTGCCTGGTTCGGGGGTGGTGTGGGTACGGTGGCTGTCGGCGGTGACGGTGGGGCGGTCGGTCACGGGGGGCCTCGCCGGTGTCGCTGAGGGCTTCCAGGGCGGGGGTCGGGTAGATGTCGCGTTGGACGGCGGGGCTGTGGCCGGGGCAGGGGTTGAGGGCCTGGGCCAGGGCGTCGGTGTTCATGGGGTGCAGCCATCGGTCGCGTATGGTCCGGGCGCGGGCGCGGGCGCGGGCGCGGGCGCGGGGTCGGGGTTCGGCGGCGGAGGTGGCGACCAGGACGGTGCTGCGGATCGTGCTGCCTTCGAGTGCGAACACGAGTAGTGCGGGCAGGGTGTTGAAGGCTTGCGTGTCGAGGATGGCCAGGTTGGCCGGGCGGGGGCCGGTGCACGGGTCTGCTTGCGCTCGTACGAACGTGTCGTCGGTGCGTTCGCTTGCGATGTGGAGGGTGTGGGTGCCGTCGCCGAGGGCTTCGGCCAGGGCGCCGATGGCGTGCATGGTGCGGTGGACGGCGGTGGTGATGTTCGTGTCGGGCTGGGTGAGCCAGGGGTCCGGGGTGCTCACGACGGTTCCTTTCGCCGGCTGCTGGTGCTGCGCTGTCAGCCGGGGGTGTGGGTGCGAGGGTGGTGAGCAGAGGTGGCCGGTCTGGTCGGTGACGGCCTTCCCGGCGCTGGTCGGCCTGGTGGGGGTGGTGGCGGGGCGGTGGGCGCTGCACCCGCGGTGGTTGCTTGTGTGTGTACCGCGCTTGGGCCTTGCAAGTCCCCGGCGGTGAACGGGATCCGGTCGGGGGAGCGCGGGTGCCCGGTCATGCCCTGCTGGCCCTCGGGGGCTTGCTCTGGTGGCCGAGGGCCTTGTATGCGGGGGTGGTGGGTGTCAGTTCCAGTTCTGGGGTGCGGGCCGGAACCGGGCTTTGAATGCGGTGGTCTCCTGTTTGGTGGCAGGACGCCAGTGAGCACTGTGCATCGTGAAGTTGCAGGTCACGGGTCTGGTGTGCGCGGGGTTCGGGATGCTCGTGCTGGTCGTGGGTGGATGACTTCGGTGAAGATCGTCGGTCACCGGGACACTTCGCGGTTCGTGAGGACGAGCAGGGCCCTGACCAGGGCGGTCGCCCAGGTCGGGTCGGTGCGGACTTTGCCGAGCACGCGCCAGTTTTTGAGGTGGGCGAAGCCGTGCTCCACCGTTGCCCGGACCGCTGCCAGTGCGGTGTTCGACAGCTTCTGTCCTCGTGTCAAGGGCCGGTTCCGGGCGGCCTTGTAACCGGTGATCACTGCGGGGCCGGTGTCGGGGCCGCTGTCGTCGAGCCCGACGAAGCCCAGGTCGGCGATCGCCCCGGGACCGGCCGCCCGCAGCTTGGCGGTGAGCTGGTCGTGTCGGCAGGCGGTGATCTCCGAGGTCCGTCCGGGCCGGGCCGCCGAGACCCAGAGCAGTCGGCCGCGATCGTCGGTGAGCGCGATCACGAGCAGGCCATGGCATTTGCTCTTGCCGGAGTAGTTCTTCCGGTTCTCTTTGCCGGAGCGCCGGCGGGTGCGGATCAGCGTGCCGTCCAGCAGGACCATCCCGCCACCCTTGCGGGCGATCTTTTTGAGGGCGCGGTCCAGGCGCGGGGCGCGGGCGGCCAGCAGGCCGACGACTTCCCTGACCCACCGGGTCACAGTGGTGCGGTGTATCCCGTTGCTACCGGCCAGATCACCCGGCCGCTGGTCACAGCGCAGTACGGTCAGCACGAGGGCGGCGATCCGTCCCGGAGGCAGGGCCCGCCACCGTGACCTGATCTTCTTGCAGTGGCCGCGGATCAGGCCGGCGAGCCAGTTCAGGGTGGCACTCGGCAGCGGCAGGCGGGCAGTGTGGACAAGGCCGTCAGGGCCCTCGACGGGATGGTTGTTTTTCTTCACACCAAACTCAACTGCCGCCGGGGGCTTGCCAGTTACGTCCCGTCGGCGCCGCCTCCCTACGCCTGGGAGCGTGCGGCGAACCTGCCGTCAGGACGCTTGTGCAGCCAGCCGCGGTCGGCGAGCTTGGTCATCTTCGCCCGCAACGGTTCCAGCTTCCCGCGCACCGTCACCTCAAGGCCCAGCTCCTTGCCGACGGTCCTGACCTGCACCGGGTGGTCGGCAGCCCGCACGATCGCCAGGATCTTGCGGTAGTCAGCGGGCAGCGCGGTCTCATCGCCCGTCCCGCCGCGGTGCGGGATCAGCAAAACCGCTCGTCCCGCCACCCGGGCCGCCGTCGGGGCGACAGCTGCGGCGGCCTCCGCCACAGCCCGGTCCTGTTCGGCCAGCCGGTGCAGGACCCGCTCGGCGATCACCAACTCCTCCCGCTCGGCCTGGATCTCCGCCAGTTGCTTGGCCAACTCCTCGGCGAGCGTGTCCGGTTCATTCCGGCGAGTCGTGATCCGCTCCAGCTCCAGCATCCCCACGCCCTCTTCGCGCTCTCCCGGCACCGGTCCGGTCGGGGATCGTAGGAGGGGCACGGCGGTCGGCGCAGCAGAACCCGACAACGGCCCTGGCGACAGGTCAGACGATCTTCACCATGGAGACCCGCCGACGACCAGCGCGAGTACCCCGCACACCAGACCCGTGACCTGCGTACTTCATGTTGCACAGTCTCATTGGGTATGTGGCACTCTTCGCCCGGATGCCGACCCGCGGCGTGCGTGGTGGTACGTCTTCGATCAGCGGTCGATGGCGGCCATGTTGTCCGCGTCGTAGCGCTCGCCGGAGGCCCGGGGCAGGTCGTTCAGGCGGGCGACGTGGGTGGCAGTGAGCTCGATGTGGTTGGCGGCGGCGTTCTCCTCCAGCCGGGCGACTCGCTTGGTGCCGGGGATGGGCGCGATGTCGTCACCCTGGGCGAGCAGCCAGGCCAAGGCGACCTGTGCGGGCGTGGTGTCGATCTCGGCGGCTACGGTCCGGACCTCGTCGACGATTCTCAGGTTGCGTTCCAGGTTGCCGTCGGCGAAGCGGTGGTTGGTGCGGCGCCAGTCGTCGGTGTCAAGATCGTTCAGGGAGCGGATGTTGCCGGTCAGGAAGCCGCGGCCAAGCGGGGAGTACGGCACGAAGCCGATACCCAGTTCGCGCAGAGCGGGCAGGATCTCGGCCTCTGGGTCGCGGGTCCACAGGGAGTATTCGGACTGGACCGCGGTGACCGGATGCACGGCGTGAGCGCGGCGGATCGTGGCGGGGCCGGCCTCCGACAGGCCGATATGGCGGATCTTGCCTTCGGCCACCAGTTCGGCCAGCGCGCCAACGGTCTCTTCGATGGGCGTGCCGGGGTCCACCCGGTGCTGGTAGTAGAGGTCGATGTAGTCGGTACCCAGGCGCTTCAGTGATCCCTCCACGGCCAGGCGGATGTTGGCCGGGGTGCTGTCCGGAGCCGTGCCACCGGTGTGGGAGATCAGGCCGAACTTGGTCGCCAGCACGACCTCGTCTCGGTGCCCCTGCACGGCCCGGCCGACCAACTCCTCGTTGATGAAGGGGCCGTACCCCTCGGCGGTGTCGATATGGGTGACCCCGAGGTCCACAGCGCGGTGGATCGTGCGGATCGACTCGTCGTCGAACTGGCCGGCGCCGGTGTAGAACGCCGACATTCCCATGGCTCCGAGACCGATGCGTGAGACCTTGAGGCTGCCGAGCGAAACGGTTTTCATGGCGCGGACTTCCCTTCCCATCAATTCAGTACCGGTCGGTGCAGAACCTTAGCACATCAAGACCGTCCGGTACTGAACTGTGTTCGCCGCCTGGGTAGGATGAAACTGCTGGTCAGCGTAGATCTGTACCGGGAGGTACGCTTGTGGTATGAGTAACTCCCATAGAGCCGTCATGGGTCGACCTCGAGGATTCGACATCGACCAGGCGCTGGAACGCGCGATGCGGGTGTTCTGGGCGCGAGGGTACGAAGGTGCAAGCCTCGCTGAGCTGACCGGTGCCATGGGGATCACCAAGACGAGCATGTACGCGGCCTTCGGTAACAAGGAGCAGTTGTTCCGCAAGGCCCTCCAGCGCTACGGCGCGGGGCCGGCCGCCTATGCCACGCGCGCCCTGGAGGAGCCCACCGCGCGGGCTGTGGCCTTGGCGTTCCTCCGCGGGGCGGTCTGCACCACGACCCCTCCCGACGGCCCCTCCGGGTGCCTGACCGTGCAGGGTGCGCTGGCGTCGAGCGACGAGAGCCGGGCCGTCCACGACCTGCTTGTCGACTGGCGCAACGGCGCGGGGGTCCGCCTTGAGGAGCGCTTCCGGCGTGCCGTCAACGAGGGTGATCTTCCGCGCAGCGCAGACCCTCGGCGTCTTGCCCGGTTCATCATGACGATGGGTTTCGGCATCGCAGTGCAGGCCGCCAACGGCCTCGGTCCTGCTGAGCTCGATGAGATCGTCGACACGGCGTTGCTCGGCTGGCCTGCATAGCGGCTGCACCCCTTCGCTCGCCCCGGTGGGACGTTCTCCGCGCATGAGGGCCGTGACGGTGCGGCAAAACTTCGGTACCGTCCGGAACAGAAGTTTCGGGCAAGGGTTCCTTCCCCTGCCGACGATCACCGCGACGAAACCGTCAAGAGCCGTCGCGAAACACCGAGCATGACCTCCGCTCCGGGGGCTGAAGAAGGAGATCATGTCCGACACCGACCTGCGCGAGTTCTACCTGCGCTACATCGGGGCGCTCAACGCCCACGAGATCTACCGCATGGACGAGTTCATCAACGACGAGACCACCCTGAACGGCGAGCCGGGCACTCGGGACCAGGTCGTCGCTGTGCTGAACGGCGACATCGACGCGGTCCCGGACTTCCACTGGGAGCCCCGGGAGATCGCGGTCGATGGTGATCGCCTGGCCGCCCGTCTGACCAACACGGGCACGCCCGCCAAGGAGTGGCTCGGCGTGGCTCCCACCGGCGCCTCGTTCGAGATCGTCGAGTACGCCGTCTACCAGGTTCGTGACGGGCGGTTCGTGCACATGACGGCCCTGCACGACGCCGAGACCCTGAGGCGGCAGCTCGGTGCCTGACCCCCGTAAGCCGATCGGCGTCGGCATCGTCGGCCTGAGCGCCAAGGGAGGCTGGGCGGCCGGGGCTCACCTGCCCGCGCTGAACGCCGTCGACGGGATCGAGCTTCGCGCGCTGGCGGCGAGCTCCGAAGCCTCGGCCCAGGCCGCGGGAGCGGCGTATGGCGTACCCGCGTACACGTCGGTCGAGCAGCTCGCCGGCGACGAGAACGTCGGCCTCGTTGTTGTCGCCGTCAAAGTGCCCCAGCATCGCGAACTCGTGTTGCCCGTGCTGAAGGCGGGAGTGCCGGTACTCTCCGAGTGGCCGCTCGCCGTCGACCTGCGCGAGGCCGAGGAGATGGAGCGTGCCGCCGGGACGACGCGCACCTTCGTCGGTCTTCAGGGACGCTCCTCGCCTACCTTCCGCTGGCTGGCCGACCTCGTGTCCGAAGGATTCGTGGGGGAAGTGCTCTCCGCCACCGTCGTGGCGTCTTCGACCGAATGGGGCACTCCGGTGTCTCAGAACATGGTCTACACGCTCGATCGCAAGCTCGGGGCCACGATGCTGACCATCGCGTTCGGACACGCGATCGACCTGGTGTCGATGGTCGTCGGCGAGCTTCAGGAAGTGGTCGCTACGACCGCGACCCGGCGCCGCCAGGTTCCCCTCGGGCGCACCGGGCAGGTCGTTCCGATGACCGCCGAGGACCAGATCGCGATCTCGGGCACCGTGGCGGGCGGAGCGATCCTGTCCGTCCACCACCGTGGAGGCGCGGCATCGGGTGCAGGGTTCTCTCTGATCATCGACGGCACGGAGGGGAGACTTGAGATTACCGCCGCCGAGTTCCCGCACGTCGGTCCGGTCACGGTGCGTGGCACACGCGGCGGCGGTCGGCCCACGAAGGTCACGCTGCCCAGCGGCTACGACGACTATCCCGGCCTGGCCGGAACGGTGATCCACACGCTGGTGCACGCCTACTCCGCGATTCGGGACGACCTCATCCACGGAACGGCTGTCGCCCCGGACTTCACCCACGCCGTCAAGCGCCACCGACTCCTTGACGCGATAGTACGGTCCGCCGCCACAGGCCAACGAAAAGCCCTCCATCCTTAGGCGCGCAGCCAGTCGATTTCGACACTGTCCGACATCACTTCGCCACATCGGCCCCTGCCCCGTGTGCCGGCATACTCGGCCGCACGCTGACAGATCGAGAGCGGACACGAGCGAGCGTGGCGTTGGGCGCAGCAGAACCCGACAACGGCCCTGGCAACAGGTCAGACGATCTTCACCATGGACACCCGCCGACGACCAGCGCGAGTACCCCGCCCGCCCGCACACCAGACCCGTGACCTGCGTACTTCATGTTGCACAGGTCTCAGTGGGCGGTTGCCTGGGCGAGTGTGTGGAACACGGTGGCCTCGGCGGTGTCCCGGTGGTCGTCTGCGGTGCGGTAGGTGATGTGGTATCGGTCGACGGCCATGACCTCGACGGTCGTCACGCTGCCGTCCGCGTGGTCCCAGGACAGGTACTGGCCTTCCGCGTACTCGGGCATGCGGGTTTCTTCTTCGGGGGGCGGTGGGTGTCGTGGTGTGTGCGGTCGGTGCCGGGTGGCGGCGCGGGCGGGGGCGTAGGCGGCGTGCTCCGCGCTGCTGTGCGTTGTGCCGGGGCTGTGCCGCGCAGGCGTCTGCTTGGTGCTGCGTCCCGTCAGGGCCGGGGCGAGGGCTGCCGTGCCTGGCGGGTGGGGGAGCCCCGGGAGGCGCTGTGCTACGCCGTGGGCGGGATGGTTTCAAGGGGGTGTGGGGCTCTGTGTGGGCCGGGTTGGGGGTTTCCGGCCCGCACGGGGTTTGTGAGCCGTGTGCTGGTGTCTGTCAGCCGTTGGCTGCGGCTGCGGCTGCGGCTGCGGCTGCGGCTGTGGTGAGGGCGGGGAGGGCGAGGGTTTCGAGTGTGGCGGCGTGGTCGGCGTCGCCGAGGGTCTGCGCGGTCGACGTGATCGCCTGCATCACGCCCCCGGCGGTCATCTGCCCGCCCCGCACGAAGTGGGACAGGATCAGGTCCTTGGCTTCGGTGCCGATGCTGAGGGTTTTGGTGACGTGCTCGATGGTCTTGGCCGGCTCGGGCAGGTGCGTTGCCGCGGCGGTCTCGATCTGCCGGACCTTCGCCTGTACGTAGTCGCGGGAGAGGAAGGTGCGCACGGCGTCGGTGGTCTTGGAGGTGATCAGTTCCAGCGTCCGGCGCTGCGTTTCACCGGACCAGGCGACGACGCCTTGGTCCTGCCTGCCTCCGAGGTGGATGGCGCGCATGACGTCCTTGGCGACGGTCATCCCGTTGCGGCACACCTGGATCACGGCGCGCGGTGTGATGGTGTACGCCCCCGATCCGACTTCACTGTTGGTGATCACGAACCCCGCCGAGATGAAAGGCAGTTCATCCCCGCTGCGTCCGTCGAACGGGGACCGGTAGCCGCGCAGCAGCGTCCGGGCCTGGACGGCGACGGCCTCCGATTCCACCCTCACGTACATGCGCCGGTCGGTCAGGTCGCACCCGGTGATCCGGGTCGGGTGACCGGACCGCTTCACCCCGTCCAGCGCGGCCAGCAGCATGTCGAAGTTGTCCATGAGCTTGTAGCTGTCGGACAGCAGGGCGCGGGCCACGCCCTGCGCGGGGGCGCTGCCGGGGGTGTTGCCGCCGCGGAACGCGCGGAGCATGAACCGGCGCTCCGGCTCCTTGCTGAGCCAGGCGTTGACGTTCTCGTCCAGCAGAGGCACGTTCTCGGCTCGCATGCGGCGCAGGTAGGCGAGCGGGATGCGCAGCTTGTCGGCGAGGTGCTCGTCGGCGACGGCGGTGGGCCGGTAGATCCCGTCCACCTCGGTCACGCCGTCTTCGGTGATCAGGGATTCCACGCCCTGCACGCGCACGTTCCCCTCGGTGAACCTGAGAGCGGCGGCGGGGGCGATCACGTCCAGCTTGCGGCGGCCCTGGTCCTCCAGGATGCGGACCAGGTCGGAGAGTTGGGCGTTGCGGGTGCCGGTGGGGGCTACGTGGGTGGCGCGTTCGGTGAACTGCTGGGTCATGCGTGTTCCCCTTCGCGTGTCGGTTTGGCCGGGTTCGGGGAGTGGGGCCGGCCGGTAGGCCGTCACCATCCCCCAACAACATCAATAATAGTGTGGTTTACGTGTGTGTGAACCCACCCCTGACCAGCGCTCTCACACCCCGGAGCGGTACTCGGGTAACGGTGTGAGGCTCTGGCGCCGAACCCTGGAGACGACCTTTTCCAAGCGGTCGTCGCGGACTTCGCACAGGTCGTAGCGCAGCTCGGTGGCGCCTGACTCCAGCGCGTACTGGTGTACCGCGCCGGTCCAGTACAGGCCGTGACGGCTTCTCAGGCTTCCGTGGTAGCGCACCCGCTGCCACACCACCGGTCCGGCATCCGGAAGATCCGGAGCGGTCCGGGCGGCCGGCCGTTCCGAGAGCAGCAGGACGAACGCCCGCGCGACCGTGCCGCGGTCCACCGGCACACCCGCCAGCGCGGGGCCCGTGTGTCCGTGCCGCACCCCCATCGCCCACCCCAGTTCGAACACCGGCCGGATCGCCTCGACGTCCGCGCCCGGCATGATCAGAGCGTCCGGGTCGGACGGGCTGCGGACCAGCTCGGCGAGCGCGTAGGCGGCCTGTTCCTTCTCCGCCTCCGAAATCCGAGCCTCGCTCTCGGCGGCCTCTGCGTGAATCCTCGTATTCTCCACGGCAATTCCTCTCTTCTCGGCACAGTCGAATCAGAGAGGGCGGCCCCGGCTGTTGACCGCCCCCTGGAGCGGTCAGGCCAGGAATCCCCGTGCCAGCAGGAATTCCGTTGTGATGTGTGCGATTCCGTGCGGCTTGTAGATCTGCGGGAAACGCCGCATCTCGACCTCGGTGCGCCCGTGCTCGTCGGGTTCGGGTAATTCGTGGACGAGCCGGTAGGGCTGGTCGCCTGTCGGCATTTCCAGCACGATCCATCCGGCCTTCGTCGCGAACCGGATTCCGGTGTAGTCGGCGTCGTTGTTGTGGACGATGGCGGCCTGGGCGCGCCGGCCGGGCAGGGACATCAGGCCTGCGATGGCCCGGGCCAGGATGGCCTGACGGGTCATCGGTGCGTCCTGGCCGCCCCGTACGCGGCGGACGATTCCGTCAGAGATCTGGATCTCCACGTCGTGGCCCTTCGTCGGCTTCTCGGGGCTGTCGGGAGGACCCCTCCCAACATTTCTAATAATAGTGGAAGTAAGGTGGGGGGGGAAGGGGCAGACCATGTTGCGCTAGAGGTTGCGCTAGGAGTTGCGGTAGAGGTTGCGCTAGACGTTGCGGTGCCCCCGGGGCGCGCCCCTGGTTCCCACAGGTCAACCGGCCTGTATCGCGTGGTCGGTTCGCTGACATCCCCCTCTGCACACCCCTGCGCTCCACCAGACCAGAAAGAAGGACGGGAAAGGGCGGGCGGAACGGGCGGGCGCGTGCCACCGGGGGATCGGGGCCGGCACTCTCTTGGCTGCGCGTCGGCGGCGCCTCCGCGCCCCGCCTGCGCCGCCCAGCGACCAGCCCCTACGATGGGACCGCCTGACCTTCGAGGTTGGCACGCTGGCGGGGAAAGATCCGGCACGGGTTTACCGGCCCACCGGATTCGCCGTTTTCCCCGCCAGCTCTCAGAGATATCCAGGGCGCAGCAATACGCCGCCCTGATTTCCTCTCTTTTTCTTGCGCGCGGTCTGCTCCGCAGACTCGACGCGCCGCCGCTACGCGGCGGACAGACCCTGGGGCGCTTCGCGCCCCGTGAGGGACGGGCGCTGGCATCGCTACGCGATGCGTGAGGCGGGGGCCGCCCGCTCAAGCGGGCGGCCCCCGCATAGGGCCGTCAGAGGATCGTGTACGCCACCGGCGGGTAGACCGCCTCGCCGTCCTCGTCCACGGAGTGGATGCTGAACGCGTCCTCGAAGGAGGCCGGTTCATGGCCGTCGATCAGTTCCGCGGCCAGAGCCGCGCTGCACTCGGCCAGCGCGCCGTACTCCAGGCACCATGCCCTGATCGCGTAGGTGGGGCCGTCCTCGACGAGGGAGCACACGGTCAGCGCACCCCAGCAGAGCGTCTGTACCAGCCCCACCGTCAGCAGGAACACGAAGTTGTCGAAGTCCTTGCGGTCCACGCTCACCAGGGCTTCCGCCCCGGCGTCACCCGCCACCGCCACCGGCAGCAGGGACGACAGGATCTCCTCGGTGTCGTCCATGCCGACCGCCAGCCGGATGACGTGCTTACCCGGAGCCAGCGGAGCCATCAGGCGCGCCAGAACCAGGTGGGCCTCATCGCGGGCCTCGGCGATAACGTCGAGGGAAATGGGCTTTAACTGCGCCATTGGGATTCCTTCCTGACTTCTCTTCGAGGTTGAGTTTTCGTCGCCGGGGTTACCGCCCCGTCAACTTGCCCTAATTCTACGACCCTTGGCACGAATGCGGAATGGGCTCGGAATTCATGCCAACAGAACCAGCCAATTCCCTTCCTGAGGAACCGTGAGCGGAGAGTGGCAACCCGCCAGAGCACCCTGGCATTTCACTACCCTGCGCCACACCAGCCGGACCGGGGAGGCGTATCCAGCCCAGAAATCATCCACCCAACACAATGACACACTCGAACGCGTCCGAAAACCGCCACCCCCTTTCCACAGCCAGCCGCTGACGCACGCGGAGCGTGCGTCAGGTTCCGTACAGGGCTGCGGAGCAGACCAGTACGGAACTGATCCGGCGTCAGCCGGATCGCCGGACCACGGAGTGGTCCGGCAGTCGGGACGGAGTCCCGACCCATCGGCGCGAAGCGCCGATGGAACCGGCGCGTAGCGCCGGCGCGTCGTCTTCGCGGAGCGAAGCGCG
>NZ_JBIALD010000049.1:0-21746 GCF_042873115.1 Streptomyces sp. NPDC005017
GCCGCCCCCTCACCCCCCCCCCCCCCCGGGGCGGGGGGGGGGGGGCGCCCCGGCCCCCCCCCCCCCCCCCCCCCGGCCCCGCACCCCCCACCCACGCAACGCGCTACACCCACCCCCACCGGACGCGAGCAGGCCGCCGCAGGCACCCCCACCCCCACCCCTCCGAGTGGCAACTCCCACCCAGCACACCCCCCTTGACACCACACCAACCCCGGAAAATCCCCCGGCCCCCACCCCCCGAAGTGCCACGATGGACCGATGCCCACCTCCTACGACATCCCCGGCGCACACGACACCCCCGAGGTACTCGACCGCCGCGAGGGCCCGTACGGCGAGGTCGTGCTGCGCCGTCACGGAAATTTGCTCCAGATCATCGCCAACGGCTGCTTCCTGATGGACACCTCCGACGGCCGCTCGGAACGCAGGCTCGTCGACGCGGCCCTGGCCGCGCTGGACACCCGCCCCACCCCCCACCTGCTGGTAGGCGGCCTCGGCGTCGGCTTCTCGCTCGCACACGCCGCAACCAACCCCCACTGGGGCCGCATCACCGTCGTAGAACGCGAACCCGCCGTCATCGACTGGCACCACCACGGCCCCCTGGCCGAGTTGTCCCGCCGGGCACGCCAAGACCCTCGTACCCAGATCGTCGAGGCCGACCTCCTGACACACGTCATTGAGACATCCGCCACGTACGACGCACTCTGCCTCGACATCGACAACGGCCCAGGCTGGACGGTGGACGAGGAGAACGGCAGCCTCTATTCGCCCACCGGACTGGCAAGCTGCGCAAGGGCGTTGCTCCCGGGCGGAGTACTGGCGGTGTGGTCCGCCCAACCCTCCCCGGCTTTTGAAGAAACCTTGTGGAATGCCGGATTCCAGCAAGTGCGTACCGAAGAGATCCCCGTTGCCCGGGGCGTTCCGGACGTCGTACACCTCGCCGTCCGACCTGGATAGCAAACCCGCGGTGACTCCCCGTACGCTGCAACCCTGACGCGGATCATTCAAGCGTCAATCGCAGACACGGGATCACCCCACTGGTTCCGGAAAGCACACTTCAGGGGCGGGCGATGGAGCAGACACACACCTCCCACGACAACGGCACGGCGGCGGCCGCACCGGGCGCACAGCGCCGGGTTCTGGTGGTCGAGGACGACGCGACGATCGTCGACGCCATCGCGGCCCGCCTGCGCGCCGAGGGATTTCTCGTGCAAACCGCCGGCGACGGCCCGTCCGCGGTCGACACCGCAGAGGCCTGGCAGCCCGACCTGCTGATCCTCGACATCATGCTGCCGGGCTTCGACGGCCTGGAGGTCTGCCGCAGGGTGCAGGCCCAGCGCCCCGTGCCGGTGCTGATGCTCACCGCGCGTGACGACGAGACGGACATGCTGGTCGGGCTGGGCGTAGGCGCGGACGACTACATGACGAAGCCGTTCTCGATGCGGGAGCTCGCGGCACGCGTGCACGTGCTGCTGCGCAGGGTGGAGCGCGCGGCCCTGGCCGCGGCCACCCCGCGCAGCGGCATCCTGCGCCTCGGCGAGCTGGAGATCGACCACGCCCAGCGCAGGGTCCGCGTGCGCAGCGAGGACGTCCACCTGACGCCGACCGAGTTCGACCTCCTCGTATGCCTGGCGAACACGCCGCGCGCGGTGCTGTCCCGCGAGCAGCTGCTCGCGGAGGTCTGGGACTGGGCGGACGCCTCCGGCACCAGGACGGTCGACAGCCACATCAAGGCGCTGCGCCGGAAGATCGGGGCGGAGCGGATCCGCACGGTCCACGGCGTGGGCTACGCGCTGGAGAGCCCGACGCCATGAGCGAGGGGCGGCCGGCCGCGCGGAGGAGCCCCGGAGAGCCGTGGGGCGGCGTACGCCCGTTCTCGATCAAGACGAAGCTGGGCGCACTGGTCGTCATCTCGGTGCTGATCACCACCGGTCTGTCGGTGATCGCGGTGCACACGAAGACGGAACTGCGCTTCATCACGGTCTTCTCGATGATCGCCACGCTGCTGATCACCCAGTTCGTGGCGCACTCGCTGACGTCGCCGCTGGACGAGATGAACCAGGTCGCGCGGTCGATCTCGTACGGCGACTACACGCGCAGGGTGCGGGAGAACCGGCGGGACGAGCTGGGCGACCTGGCGCAGGCGATCAACGTGATGGCGGACGAGCTGGAGGCGCAGGACCGCCAGCGCAAGGAGCTGGTGGCGAACGTCTCGCACGAGCTGCGCACGCCGATCGCGGGCCTGCGGGCGGTGCTGGAGAACATCGTCGACGGGGTCACGCGGGCCGACCCGGAGACGATGCGGACGGCGCTGAAGCAGACGGAGCGCCTCGGCCGGCTGGTGGAGACGCTGCTGGACCTGTCGCGGCTGGACAACGGCGTCGTACCGCTGAGGATGCGGCGTTTCGAGGTGTGGCCGTATCTGTCGGGCGTGCTGAAGGAGGCGAACATGGTCGCCTCCGCGCGCGCGGGCATCGCGTCCGGCTCGGGCAGCCACACGCGCGCGGACGTGCATCTGCATCTGGACGTGTCGCCGCCGGAGCTGACCGCGCTCGCGGACCCGGAGCGGATCCACCAGGTGGTGGCCAATCTGATCGACAACGCGGTCAAGCACAGTCCGCCGTACGGCAGGGTCACGGTCAAGGCGCGCCGGGGCGCGTTGCCGGACTCGCTGGAGCTGGAGGTGCTGGACGAGGGGCCGGGCATCCCCAAGTCGGAGTGGCACCGGGTCTTCGAGCGGTTCAACCGGGGTTCGGTGACCCGGCCGCACGGTCCGGGCAGCGACGGAGGCACCGGTCTGGGCCTGGCGATCGCCCGCTGGGCGGTGGATCTGCACGGGGGCCGGATCGGGGTGGCCGAATCCGATCGGGGATGCCGGATTCTTGTCACACTTCCGGGGACTCCCCGGGCCGGAAGTTGACGTAGGGTTCGAACCGGAGTCCCAAGATCCACGGGCGTCCGCACTGACGGACACGTGTGATCAGGCACAGGTCCGCGCCGGTCAGGCGCCGGACCTGCATCGACGCATCCTCACGCAACCGGAACCCCGCTTGTTTCCCGCCATTTACGGCGCCGAAACACCGTCTCCGATGTGACTTACGCGACGATGAACGGGCCCGGCCTGACCTTCCCCGTCCGGGAGGCGTAGCCTTTATTCCCGCTGTCCATCACCTTGTGAAGCGGAAGAGGGCGGTTGCCGCCGTGTCGCCACAGTCCCCCAGTAACTCATCGAGCATCTCGACCGACACCGACCAAGCGGGCAAGAGCCCCGCGGCCGCGTTCGGCCCCAATGAGTGGCTCGTCGACGAGATCTATCAGCAGTACCTCCAGGACCCGAATTCGGTAGACCGCGCCTGGTGGGACTTCTTCGCCGACTACAAGCCGGGGGCCCCCGCGGCCCAGGCTGCCCCGGCGCCCGCGCCCGCTGCGCCCGCCGCCGCCCCGGCCGCGCCCGCGGCTGCCGCGGTGCCCGCGCCGGCCGCGAAGCCGGCCGCCGCCCCGGCGCCCACCGCGGCCCCGGCCCAGGCTCCGAAGCCGGCCGCCGCGGCGAAGCCTGCGGCCGCCCCGGCCGCGAAGCCGGCGGCCGCGAAGGCCGCCCCGGCGACCGAGGCCCCGGCCGGTCCGGAGTTCGTGACGCTGCGCGGCCCCGCCGGCGCCGTCGTGAAGAACATGGACGCCTCGCTGGACGTGCCGACCGCCACCTCCGTGCGCGCGGTCCCGGTGAAGCTGCTGTTCGACAACCGCATCGTCATCAACAACCACCTCAAGCGCGCCCGCGGCGGGAAGATCTCCTTCACGCACATCATCGGGTACGCGATGGTGCAGGCGATCAAGGCGATGCCGTCGATGAACTGGTCCTACCAGGTCAAGGACGGCAAGCCGACCCTGGTCAAGCCGGAGCACGTCAACCTCGGTCTCGCCATCGACCTGGTCAAGCCCAACGGCGACCGCCAGCTCGTCGTCGCGGCGATCAAGAAGGCCGAGACGCTGAACTTCTTCGAGTTCTGGCAGGCCTACGAGGACATCGTCCGTCGCGCCCGCGACAACAAGCTGACGATGGACGACTTCACCGGTGTCACGGTCTCCCTGACCAACCCCGGCGGCCTCGGCACCGTCCACTCGGTGCCGCGTCTGATGCCGAGCCAGTCCGTGATCATGGGCGTCGGCTCCATGGACTACCCGGCGGAGTTCCAGGGCACCTCCCAGGACACCCTGAACAAGCTCGGTGTCTCCAAGGTCATGACGCTCACGTCGACCTACGACCACCGGGTGATCCAGGGCGCCGCCTCCGGCGAGTTCCTGCGCCAGGTGGCCAACCTCCTGCTGGGCGAGAACGGCTTCTACGACGACGTCTTCGAGGCGCTGCGCATCCCCTACGAGCCGGTCCGCTGGCTCAAGGACATCGACGCCAGCCACGACGACGACGTCACCAAGGCCGCCCGGGTCTTCGAGCTGATCCACTCCTACCGGGTCCGCGGCCACGTCATGGCCGACACCGACCCGCTGGAGTACCGCCAGCGCAAGCACCCCGACCTGGACATCACCGAGCACGGCCTCACCCTGTGGGACCTGGAGCGCGAGTTCGCCGTCGGCGGCTTCTCCGGCAAGTCCCTGATGAAGCTGCGCGACATCCTCGGTGTGCTGCGCGACTCGTACTGCCGCACGATCGGCATCGAGTTCATGCACATCCAGGACCCGAAGCAGCGCAAGTGGATCCAGGACCGGGTGGAGCGCCCCCACGCGCGCGTGGAGCGCGAGGAGCAGCTGCGCATCCTGCGCCGGCTGAACGCGGCGGAAGCCTTCGAGACCTTCCTGCAGACGAAGTACGTCGGCCAGAAGCGCTTCTCCCTGGAGGGCGGCGAGTCCGTCATCCCGCTGCTCGACGCGGTGATCGACTCCGCGGCCGAGTCACGCCTGGACGAGGTCGTCATCGGCATGGCCCACCGCGGCCGCCTGAACGTCCTCGCGAACATCGTCGGCAAGTCGTACGCGCAGATCTTCCGCGAGTTCGAGGGCAACCTCGACCCGAAGTCGATGCACGGCTCCGGCGACGTGAAGTACCACCTGGGCGCCGAGGGCACCTTCACGGGCCTGGACGGCGAGCAGATCACGGTCTCGCTGGCCGCCAACCCCTCCCACCTGGAGGCGGTGGACCCGGTCCTGGAGGGCATCGCGCGTGCCAAGCAGGACATCATCAACAAGGGCGGCACGGACTTCACGGTCCTGCCGGTGGCGATCCACGGCGACGCGGCCTTCGCGGGCCAGGGCGTGGTGGCCGAGACCCTGAACATGTCGCAGCTGCGCGGCTACCGCACCGGCGGCACGGTCCACATCGTCATCAACAACCAGGTCGGCTTCACCGCCGCCCCGGAGTCCTCGCGTTCGTCGATGTACGCCACGGACGTGGCGCGCATGATCGAGGCCCCGATCTTCCACGTGAACGGCGACGACCCCGAGGCCGTCGTCCGCGTCGCCCGGCTGGCCTTCGAGTTCCGTCAGGCGTTCAACAAGGACGTCGTGATCGACCTCATCTGCTACCGCCGCCGCGGTCACAACGAGTCGGACAACCCGGCCTTCACCCAGCCGCTGATGTACGACCTGATCGACAAGAAGCGCTCGGTGCGCAAGCTCTACACCGAGTCCCTCATCGGTCGCGGCGACATCACCCTGGAAGAGGCCGAGCAGGCGCTCCAGGACTACCAGGGGCAGCTGGAGAAGGTCTTCACCGAGGTCCGCGAGGCCACCTCGCAGCCGGCCTCCGGCGAGTCCCACGCCCCGCAGGACGGCTTCCCCGTCGCGGTCCCGACCGCGATCTCCTCCGAGGTCGTCAAGCGGATCGCCGAGTCCCAGGTCACCGTGCCCGACCACATCACCGTCCACCCGCGTCTGCTGCCTCAGCTGCAGCGCCGCGCGGCCATGGTCGAGGACGGCACGATCGACTGGGGCATGGGCGAGACCCTGGCCTTCGGCTCCCTGCTCCTGGAGGGCGTCCCGGTCCGTCTGGCGGGCCAGGACTCCCAGCGCGGCACCTTCGGCCAGCGCCACGCGGTCATCATCGACCGCAGCACGGGCGAGGAGTACACGCCGCTGCAGTACCTCTCCGAGGACCAGGCGCGCCTGAACGTCTACAACTCCCTGCTGTCCGAATACGCGGCCATGGGCTTCGAGTACGGCTACTCGCTGGCCCGCCCGGACGCGCTGGTGCTGTGGGAGGCGCAGTTCGGTGACTTCGTCAACGGCGCGCAGACGGTCGTGGACGAGTTCATCTCCTCGGCGGAGCAGAAGTGGGGCCAGACGTCCGGCGTCACCCTGCTCCTCCCGCACGGCTACGAGGGCCAGGGCCCGGACCACTCGTCCGCGCGCCCGGAGCGGTTCCTCCAGCTCTGCGCCCAGAACAACATGACGGTCGCCATGCCGACCTCGCCGTCGAACTACTTCCACCTCCTGCGGTGGCAGGTGCACAACCCGCACCACAAGCCGCTGGTGGTCTTCACGCCGAAGTCGATGCTGCGCCTGAAGGCCGCGGCCTCGAAGGCGGAGGAGTTCACCACGGGCCAGTTCCGCCCCGTCATCGGCGACGCGTCCGTGGACCCGGCGGCCGTGCGCAAGGTCGTCTTCTGCGCGGGCAAGGTCTACTACGACCTGGAGGCCGAGCGGGTCAAGCGCGGTGTCACGGACACGGCGATCATCCGCATCGAGCGCCTGTACCCGCTGCCGGGTGCCGAGCTCCAGGCGGAGATCAAGAAGTACCCCAACGCCGAGAAGTACCTGTGGGCCCAGGAGGAGCCGGCGAACCAGGGCGCGTGGCCGTTCATCGCCCTGAACCTCATCGACCACCTGGACCTGGCGGTCGGCGCGGACGTGCCGCACGGCGAGCGGCTGCGCCGCATCTCCCGCCCGCACGGCTCGTCCCCGGCGGTCGGTTCGGCCAAGCGCCACCAGGCCGAGCAGGAGCAGCTGGTGCGTGAGGTGTTCGAGGCGTAGGCCCCGGCACCCCCGCGAAGGGGCCCGGCCCCGAGTCCTGAGGACTCGGGGCCGGGCCTTTTCCGTGCGCCGGGACGGTCGTAGGGCATGGGTTCCGTGTACCGGAGCGGTCGTACGGACACGGGGTCGGTGTGCCGTGACGGTCGTACGGACACGGATTCCGTGGGCCGGGACGGTCGTACGGACACGGGGGACGGGGCGGGGGCGCCGCCCGCTTAACCTGGAAGGCGTAGAACCCGTGGCCCGAGGCCCAGCCCCAGGAGAGCATCCGTGTACTTCACCGACCGAGGCATCGAAGAACTCGAGAAGCGGCGCGGCGAGGAGGAGGTCACCTTCGAGTGGCTCGCCGAGCAGCTGCGGACGTTCGTCGACCTGAACCCGGACTTCGAGGTCCCGGTGGAGCGGCTGGCCACCTGGCTGGCGCGGCTGGACGACGAGGACGACGAGTAGGTCCGTGCCCCGGTCGTGAGGGGCGCCCGCGGGCGCCCCCCTTCGGTTCGTGCGCGGTCAGTCCATCGGGAGCCGGCAGGTGCGGGCGAGCCCCAGGGCACCGTGCGCCAGCAGGAGCGCGCCCGCGGCGACCCAGCCCCCGCTGCGGCGCCGCAGGCCCCAGAGCGTCACGGGGACCCCGGCCGCGAGATGGGCGAGGGCGACGGTGCGGGCGACGGGACCGCCGGTCCAGGGGAGGTAGGGGCCGAGCGGGCCGCGCTCGACGACGTCCAGTTCCGCGCGGACGGCCTCCCGCCAGCCGGGCCAGTCGATCTGGCGGACGCCGGGCCGGGTGCGGGCCGCCGCGCGCAGCCGGTCCGCCGGTTCGCCCGGGGCGAGGCCGGGAGGAAGGGCGACGCCGGCGCGGGTGAGGACCGCGAGGAGAGCGCCGACCCGGGTGAGCGCGTCGGCCTCGGCGTCCGGTTCGGTGAGGCGGTCGAGCGCCTCCATATCCAGTACGGGGTCGAGCCCCAGCCGCGCCGCGAGGGTGCGCATGTCCTCGTGCTCGCCCACGGGGGTGCCGTCGGCCAGCCAGGCGTAACCGACGGTGCGGCGGAAGCCGGAGGCGAGGGCGCAGCCGGCATGTTCGGCGTCCCACCACAGCGCGACCACGGGCCAGGGAGCGCCGACAGCAAGGGCTCCGGCCCAGCTGGTGAGCACGCGGTCGACCGGTTCACCGCCGTCCAGCCAGGGCTTTCCCTCGGGCACCAGGACGCTCCAGCCGTCCCCGGCCGTGGCGAGGAGCAGGGGTTCGCGCAGCAGTTGCGCGGCGAGCGCCACGGAGTCGGGATCCGCCCGGCAGAGCAGCAACGCGCCGGGGGCCGGGGCTCGGACAGCGAAGCGGGACTCATCCGTCGACATGCTCACACGCTAGGACAATTCACCCTCCATGCGGACGACCGGTCACCTCAAAGAGTGTCTTGACTTTGCGAACCCGCGATATATCGTAAATTACGTAAGACGCGATATGGCGTGTTGTGTGGCAGAGGCCGGACCCGTGGGGGGCGGCCGACCGGTCGAGGAGGTCTGCATCATGTCCGAGTGGTCTGTCGCCGAGCCGAGGAAACTCACCTTCGACGAGCCCGTGCGCGAGCTTCAGGTACGCATCGTCAACGGCACGGTGAACGTCGTGGGTTCCGACGAGGACTCCGCCCGCCTGGAAGTGACCGACGTGGAGGGCCCGCCCCTTCTGGTGACCCACCAGGACGGCACCCTGACGGTCGCCTACGAGGACCTGCCCTGGAAAGGCTTCCTGAAGTGGCTCGACCGCAAGGGCTGGCGCCGCAGCGCGGTGGTGTCCCTGGCCGTGCCCGCGGGCACCCGTGTCGAGGTCGGCGTGGTCGGCGCCGCCGCCGTGATCTCCGGTGTCGACGGCCGCGCCGAGATCAAGGGCGTCACCGGTGACACCACCCTGGTGGGCCTCGCGGGCCCGGTCCGCGCGGACACCGTCTCCGGGAGCGTGGAGGCCCAGGCCCTCACCGGCGATCTGCGCTTCAACTCCGTCTCCGGCGATCTGACCGTCGTCGAGGCGGGCTCCTCGGTCAGGGCCGACTCGGTGAGCGGCTCCATGGTGGTGGACCTGGACGCCACCAGCCGCCCCACCGACATCAACCTCACCAGCGTCTCCGGCGAGATCGCCATCCGGCTGCCGCACCCGGCGGACGCGGAGGTGGAGGCCAACACCGCGAGCGGCTCCGTGTCCAACGCCTTCGAGGACCTCCATGTCCGGGGCCAGTGGGGCGCCAAGCGGATCACCGGCCGCCTCGGCGCGGGCAACGGCCGGCTGAAGGCCACCACGGTCTCCGGCTCGATCGCCCTGCTGCGCCGCCCGCCGACGGAGGACGGGCCGTGGGAGGGCGAACCGACCGACGCACCGGGCGCCGCGCGGGACAATACGGGAGCCGGCCAGTCCGAGGCCCCCGCCCCGCCCTCCGACCAGGCCGACGGCCCGACCGACAAGAAGGTGCTCTGACATGCCCCCCGTCTTCGCCCACGGCCGCCTGCGCCTGTACCTGCTGAACCTGCTGGACGAGGCCCCGCGCCACGGCTACGAGGTGATCCGTCTCCTGGAGGAGCGCTTCCAGGGGCTGTACGCCCCCTCGGCGGGCACCGTCTACCCGCGCCTGGCCAAGCTGGAGAGCGAGGGCCTGGTCACCCACACCACCGAGGGCGGCCGCAAGGTGTACGCCATCACGGACGCGGGCCGGGCCGAACTCGCCGACCGCAGCGGCGAACTGGCCGACCTGGAGCTGGAGATCCGCGAGTCCGTCGCCGAACTGGCCGCCGAGATCCGGGCCGACGTGCGCGGCGCGGCGGGCGATCTGCGCCGCGAGATGCTGGCCGCGGCGAGCGAGACCCGCCAGGGTGCCCCCGGGGAGCCGCCCTCCGAGCAGGAGGCCTGGCGTATCGCCAAGGAGGAGATGCGCAGGGTCAAGCAGGAGTGGAAGGAGCAGGCCCGGCGCGCCAAGGACGAGAGCCGCCGCGCCCGCGAGGAGGCCCAGCGTGCCCGCCGCCAGGCCAAGGAGGCCCAGGACCGGGCCCGCGAGCAGGCCCAGGAGGACGTGCAGCGCATCGCCCGCCGTGTCCAGGAGCAGGTGCAGGACCACTTCGCCCGCGGCGACTGGCCCACCGGTGTCCGCGAGGGCCTGGCGGAACTGGCCAAGGAGTTCGGCGAGTTCGGCCGCGACTTCCCCTTCGGCCGCAACGGCAGCCACCGTCCCGCCCCTCAGCCGGAGTACTCCGACACCCCGGAGGACTTCCCGGCCACCGCGGAGCCCGGCTGGGCCCATGAGCCGCCCACCGGCGACCCGGCCCGCGATCTCGACCGCCTCCTCGACCGCTTCCGTGACGAGATCCGCGACGCGGCCCGCGACCACGGCGTCACCGCGGACCAGCTCCGCGACACCCGCCGCCATCTCTCCACGGCGGCAGCCCATATCAACGCCCTGCTGAGAACCCCGAAGAGCTGAGCGGCCGCCGGGCCGGACCTCTCAGCCGGCCTGGGCGGCCCCGCCGTAGAGCACCCGCTCCACGGTCTCGTAGGTCACACCGTGATCGGCGAGCACCTCGGCGGGCACACCTGGCCGGGCGACGAGGGCGAGCAGCAGATGCTCGTCCCCGATGCTCCGGTCCCGGTGGGCGAGGGCGATGCGCAGCGTCTGGGTGAGCAGTTCCCTGGCGCCCTTCCCGAACGGCCGCCGCCCGGACCACCGCCCCCGCGCGCCCAACACGCCTTCCCCGTGCGTCTCTTCGACCCTCGACACCACCAGCTCGAGATCGATCCCGAGCCCGGACAGCGCCTCCTGCTCCGCCCGGGAGAGTCCGCCCCGCCGCCGTACGGCTTCGAGCTCCCGCGCGACCGCGGCCCGCCGCTCCCCCGACAGCCCGAGAGCGCCGAGCGCGAACGACCCGCGACTGCCCTCCCGGTCCAGCAGGGCGAGCAGTACGTGCTCCTCCTCGACCCGGGCGGCCCCCACCCGCTCGGCATGCCCGACGGCCCCTTCCACCACCGCCCGGGCATCCTTCGTGAACCGCTCGAACATCATCGCCTCCCGTACTTCTTGTGCACGGCCTGTTTGCTGACGCCGAGTTCCGCGGCGATCTCCTGCCACGACCAGCCCTGGTTCCGGGCACTGCGCACCTGCACCGCCTCCAGCTGCTCCAGCAGCTTCCGCAGCGCGGCGACGGCCCGCAGCCCGACCCGGGGGTCGCGATCACCAGCCCTCTCGGCAAGATCCGTAGCCTCACCCATACCGTCAACATAGGTTGACCCACGCTCTCCTGTCAACCAAAGTTGACGCACCGCTCAAACCAAAGGGCGGCCCGGCACCCACACCGAACCGCCCTGAACGGAAACGCACCCACCCGAGAAGGGTCAGCCGTTGGTCAACACGACCTTCCCGAACAACTCACCGGAGGCCATCTTCTCGAACCCTTCCCGGGCCCGGTCCATGGGCAGCTCCTCGTCGATCACGGGACGCACACCCGTGGCCGCGCAGAAGGCCAGCAGATCCTCCAGCTCGTCCTTGGTACCCATGGTCGAGCCGACGACCTTCAGCTCCAGGAAGAAGATCCGCGTCAGCTCGGCGTGCGAGGGCCGGTCGCCGCTCGTCGCCCCGGAGATGACGATCGTGCCGCCGGGCCGCAGCGACTTCACCGAGTGCGACCAGGTCGCCGCGCCGACCGTCTCGATCACGGCGTCCACCCGCTGCGGCAGCCGCGCGCCCGGCTCCACCGCCTCCACGGCCCCGAGCTCCAGCGCCCGCTTCCGCTTCTCCTCGTCCCGGCTGGTCGCGAAGACCCGCAGCCCCGCGGCCTTGCCGAGCACGATCGCGGCCGTGGCGACCCCGCCGCCGGCGCCCTGCACCAGCACGGAGTCACCGGGCCGTACGCCCGCGTTGGTGAACAGCATCCGGTACGCGGTCAGCCAGGCCGTCGGCAGACAGGCCGCCTCCGCGAAGGACAGCTCCCTAGGCTTCGGGAGCACGTTCCACACCGGCACGGCGACCTGCTCGGCGAAGGTGCCCTGGTATTTCTCGGTGAGGATCGACCGGGGCTCCTTGGGGCCGACCCCGTGCCCGGTCTGCCCGATCACCGAGTGCAGCACGACCTCGTTGCCGTCGGCGTCCACACCGGCGGCGTCGCACCCAAGGATCATCGGCAGCTTGTCCTCCGCGAGGCCCACGCCCCGCAGGGACCAGAGGTCGTGGTGGTTCAGCGAAGCGGCCCTGACGTCGATGGTCGCCCACCCGGGCCGTGCCTCCGGGGCCGGGCGCTCCCCCAAGACGAGTCCGTTCAGCGGCTCGTCGCGATCGATTCTGGCGGCATAGACAGCGAACATGCCGCCGACGATAGGTTCCCGACGCTCAGGTTGGAACGCCGAACCCCTGTGACACACACCCTCTTGCCAGGGAGGCCCGCGGGGAGGCGGGGCGGAACGGTTTCGCAACCCGGCGTTGACGCGACCGCGTTACGGCTGAGGCGAGGGCGTTTCGCAGCGCGGCGTCAGCGACGTACCGCCCGGCGGTTGCTGAGGACGGGGCGGTGCGCAACTCGGCGCGACGAGGTGCCGCCCCCGGAGGGGGGACCCCCAGCGCCCACCCGTGCCGCCCCTGGCGGCACGCATGCCCGCGGCGGCGGCGCGTAGCCCGAGGCGACGGGCGACGGGAAGCCGCGTACGGCGGCAAGGGGACGGGGCGGGGGGTGTCCGCCCGCAGCGGCCGCCGTCAGACACCAGAACCCCCGCAAGGGACCGTATCGGCGGACCGAGGACGGACACCCCCCGCCCCGGCCCCGCACCACCCACCAACCGCAGGCGTTGCCACCGGCAGACCGCCGAAGACACGGCACAACCACCCACCCAGCCGAACCCGAAGGCAAAAAAATGGCCCCGTCCACAGGACGGGGCCATTCGGCTGAACGAACAACGTGTCAGCGCAACGTCAGTGACGTCAGCGACGCGCCACACCCTCCGCCCGAGCCGCGGCCGCAACCGCGGCCGTGACCGCCGGAGCGACCCGCTCGTCGAAGGGCGACGGGATCACATAGTCCGCGGACAGATCGTCCCCGACCACCGACGCCAACGCCTCGGCCGCCGCCAGCTTCATGCCCTCGGTGATCCGGGTCGCCCGCACCTGGAGCGCACCCGCGAAGATCCCCGGGAAGGCCAGCACGTTGTTGATCTGGTTCGGGAAGTCCGACCGCCCCGTGGCGACGACCGCCGCGTACTTGTGGGCGACATCGGGATGCACCTCGGGGTTCGGGTTCGCCATGGCGAAGACGAAGGCCCCGGGCGCCATGGAGGCCACGGCCTCCTCCGGCACGGTACCGCCGGAGACCCCGATGAACACGTCGGCACCCGCGAGCGCGACTTCCAGCGATCCCGACAGCCCGGCCTTGTTCGTGAACCCGGCCAGCTCCTTCTTGACGTCCGTGAGGTCCGGCCGGTCGGCCGACACGACGCCCTTGCGGTCGGCGACCGCAACGTCCCCGATGCCCGCTTCGATGAGCATCCTGGCGATGGCGACACCGGCTGCCCCGGCCCCGGAGATGACGGCGCGCAGCTCACCCAGCGCCCGCCCGCTCAGCCGCGCGGCGTTCCGCAGCGCGGCCAGCGTGACGACGGCCGTGCCGTGCTGGTCGTCGTGGAAGATCGGGATGTCCAGCGCCTCCTGGAGCCGCCGCTCGATCTCGAAGCACCGCGGCGCCGAGATGTCCTCGAGGTTGACACCGCCGAACGAGGGAGCCAGCCGCACCACGGTCTCGACGATCTCGTCGACGTCGGTGCAGGCCAGGGCGATGGGAACCGCGTCCACACCACCGAACTGCTTGAACAGGATGGCCTTGCCCTCCATGACCGGGAGGGAGGCCTCGGGCCCGATGTCACCGAGTCCGAGGACGGCCGTGCCGTCGGTCACGACGGCGACGACGGACGACTTCCACGTGTAGTCGTTGACGAGTTCCGGCTGCTCGGCGATCGCGGTGCACACCTTCGCGACGCCGGGCGTGTAAGCCAGGGACAGGTCGTCCTTGTTACGGACCGGCACGGTGGCTTGCACTGCCATCTTGCCGCCGCGGTGCAGCGCGAACGCCGGATCGAGATCGAAGGCTTCGAGGGACTCGCCCTCGCCCTCCAGACCCGTTGTGGCGTCACTGTCGCTGCGAGGATTGACGATCTCCGCTGCCACTTCTCTTTACCCCTTAAGTATTCAAGGTTGAGGGTTTGACCACTCCCGGTGAGGGGTGGGCGGGCACCGCGTACGCCGCTTGCTTGAGTGATGCATCGGGCATGTACGCGACGGGCGCGCCGCACACGCGCCCTGGGCCCCGGATGAGGGGTGTAAAGAACCTTCTTACCGGACGGACGGCGTCGAGGACGAGTCCATAACGCGAAGGTCACATGCCGGTGCCGTGACTCATGCGCGAATATCGGTACAAGCCCTGGACAAACCCTGGACAACCGCTCAACCCGCGCAGGCCCGGGATCCACACATCCGGACCCGGGGACGAACCGAAGATCTTCCGGCCGGAACGGACCATTCCCGTAGAAGATCCGGCCGTGATGTACCGGACTGGACCGGTTCGAGGTTCCCCCGTTATCCGATTTTGACATTGCCGTCCCCCTGAATGGCTCAGTCCGAATGGCAAGATGCGGTAATCACACGAGGTCGCGACACCCGAAGGTGTGTGTTCTCGTCGACCCATCGGCAACTCCACCCATCCGCCGGAGGAACCCACCATGACCGCAAGCACCACCCGTCGTACGACCGCCACGCGCTCCCGGCTGGCAGCGGTCGGCTCGATCGCGGTCGCAGGCGCTCTGCTTCTCACCGGCTGCGGTGACCAGACCAAGAACAACGACTCCGACTCCACCGACAACGGCACCGCCAGCGCGGCCCCGCTGGCGGACAAGCTGCCCCAGGCGCTCCGCGACAAGGGTGTCATCAAGGTCGGCTCGGACATCGCCTACGCCCCCGTCGAGTTCAAGGACGACTCCGGCAAGGTCGTCGGCATCGACCCGGACATCGCCGCCGCCATGGGCAAGCAGCTCGGCGTGGACTTCCAGTTCGAGAACGCCACGTTCGACACACTCATCGGTGGTCTGGCGTCCAAGCGCTACGACATCGCGATGTCGGCCATGACCGACACCAAGGACCGCCAGGAAGGCATCGACGGCGACACCGGCAAGAAGGTCGGCGCCGGTGTCGACTTCGTCGACTACTTCACGGCGGGCGTCTCCCTGTACACCAACAAGGGCGCCACCCAGGGCATCAAGACCTGGGACGACCTGTGCGGCAAGACCATGGCCGTGCAGCGCAACACCTTCTCGCACGACCTCGCCAAGGAGCAGGCGGAGAAGTGCAAGAAGGACGGCAAGGCCGCCCTCAAGATCGAGGACTTCGCCACCAACCCCGAGGCGGAGACCCGTATGCGCTCCAAGGGTGCGGACGTCGTCTCGGCCGACTTCCCGATCGCCGCGTACTCCGTGAAGAACGCCGGCGGCGGCAAGTACTTCGAGATCGTCGGCGACCAGGTCGAGGCCGGCCCGTACGGCATCGCCGTCGCCAAGGACAACACCGAGCTGCGTGACGCGCTGCAGGCCGCGGTCCAGGCGATCATCGACAACGGCGAGTACAAGGCGATCGTCGAGAAGTGGGGCGTCGCCGACGGCGCCGTCACCGAGTCCAAGATCAACGGCGGTTCGTGAGCCGGCACCGTTCGACTCGGCTCTGAAAGGCACCACCCGTGACTGTTGACGTCAACAAGACGGACGGTCCCGACGCGACGCCCCCCGCCGGGCCGGAGGCCATCAAGGCCATCCCGGTCCGGCACCCGGGGCGGTACGTCTCGGCGATCGTCGCGCTGGCACTGCTCGGCTCCGTCATCTACGCCTTCGCGCAAGGCAACATCAACTGGGGCGCGATCCCCGAGTACTTCTTCGACGACCGCATCATGCACGGCGTCTGGAACACCCTGCTGCTCACCGTGCTCTCCATGGTGATCGGTATCGCAGGCGGCATCCTGCTCGCGGTGATGCGCCTGTCGAAGAACCCCGTGACCTCGTCGATCGCGTGGTTCTACATCTGGTTCTTCCGCGGCACCCCGGTCCTGGTCCAGCTCTTCGTCTGGTTCAACCTGGGCCTGGTCTTCGAGTACATCAACCTGGGCCCGATCTACAAGGACTACTGGTCCTCCTTCATGACGCCGCTGCTGACGGCGTTGCTGGGCCTGGGCCTGAACGAGGCCGCGTACATGGCGGAGATCTGCCGTGCCGGTCTGCTCTCGGTCGACGAGGGGCAGACCGAGGCCTCGCACGCCCTCGGCATGAGCCACACCAAGACGCTCCGCAGGATCGTCATCCCGCAGGCGATGCGTGTGATCGTGCCGCCGACGGGCAACGAGGTCATCAACATGCTGAAGACGACCTCGCTCGTCTCGGCGGTGCAGTTCGCCGACCTCTTCAAGGAGGCGCAGGACATCGGTCAGAACGCGGGCTCCACGGTGGAGATGTACTTCCTCGCCGCGGCCTGGTACCTGATCATGACCTCGATCCTGAGCGTCGGCCAGTACTACGTCGAGCGGCACTACGCCCGCGGGTCGAGCCGCCAGCTGCCGCCCACCCCGTGGCAGAAGGTCCGTGCGCATCTGACGTCCTTCTCCAGCCGAAAGGGGGTCACGGCATGACCGACAAGCTGAGCGTGACGGACGCAGTTGTGCGGGACTCCACCGTGCCCATGGTCAAGGCCGAGGGGGTCCACAAGTCCTTCGGTCCGGTCGAGGTCCTCAAGGGCATCGACCTGGAGGTCAGGCAGGGTGAGGTGTTCTGTCTCATCGGCCCCTCCGGCTCCGGCAAGTCCACCTTCCTGCGGTGCATCAACCACTTGGAACAGATCAACGCCGGTCGGCTGTACGTAGACGGCGAGCTGGTCGGCTACCGCCAGAAGGGCGACAAGCTCTACGAGCTGAAGGACAGCGAGGTCGCGCTGAAGCGCCGGGACATCGGCATGGTGTTCCAGCGGTTCAACCTGTTCCCTCACATGACGGCCATGGAGAACGTCATGGAGGCGCCGATCCAGGTGAAGGGCACCGGCAAGGGCCAGGCGAAGGAACGCGCGATGGCGCTGCTGGAGAAGGTGGGGCTGGGCGACAAGGCCAAGAACTACCCCTCGCAGCTCTCCGGCGGCCAGCAGCAGCGCGTGGCGATCGCCCGCGCGCTCGCCATGGAGCCGAAGCTGATGCTGTTCGACGAGCCGACCTCGGCCCTCGACCCGGAGCTGGTCGGTGACGTCCTCGACGTCATGCGCGACCTGGCCGAGTCCGGCATGACGATGGTCGTCGTCACCCACGAGATGGGCTTCGCCCGCGAGGTGGGCGACAGCCTGGTCTTCATGGACGGCGGCGTGGTCGTCGAGTCGGGCGACCCCCGCGAGGTCCTGACGAACCCCCAGCACGAACGCACCCAGGCGTTCCTGTCCAAGGTTCTCTGACCCGGCAACGACGAGGGGCGGTACGGAACTCCCGTACCGCCCCTCGCGCTTGTCCGGACGAGCTCGGTGACGTAGTGGCCGGCGTCCTACTTCAGCGCCAGCAGCAGCACGTCCGAAGGTGAGCACCACACCGGGCGGACCTCGGCGAAGCCCTTCTCGCGCAGCACGCTGGCGTGCCACGCGGCCGACGGGGTGTCGCCGTCTGCTTGGTCGCCGTAGATCTCGAAGCGGCGGGCGGTGGGGCCGGCGGGGGACGGGTCGTTCGCGGCGAGCCGCCACCACTCGGCCCGGTCGAGGGCGCCGGCGGTCCTGGCCTGATCCATGCGGCCGTGGCACAGGGCGCGTTCGGCCGCGTTGATCCGGGGGGTCGTGTCGTCGATCATGTGGTCCGCGTTCATGAGGACACCGCCGTCGCGGACGAGGTCCGCGAGCCGGCCGTAGAGGGCCGCCAGGGGCTCGCGGTGCAGCCGGTGCAGGGCGGTGGCCGTCAGGATCGCGTCGTGGGAGTCGTGGGGCAGTGCCGACATCCAGTCGGAGTCGTTGAGGTCGTCGTCGGCGAAGGTGCCCTCGGCGATGGCCGGCAGCGCCGGGGGAGGTCGACGCCGGTACTGGTGGCGCCGGGGAAGCGGGCGAGGAGACGGGCGGTGAGGCTGCCGGTGCCGCAGGCGAGGTCGAGGACGCGCGGGGTGGAACCGACGAGCGCCTCGGCCATGTCGAGCATGATGCGGAAGCGCTCCTCGCGGTCGGGCATGTACCACTCCTGCTGCCGGTCCCAGCTCTGCTGCCAGGCCTGCCGGTCGGTGTTTGCCCCGGTGGTGCCCGTGTCCGTCATGGGTGCCCTCCACCCACTCCCGCACGTAATACCCTGGAAGCGTTATCAGCTATTACCAGACCGCACGCCACGACGACAGAACGCCCTCGTAAGGACTACAAGTGGAACTGGCCTATTACTCGGATTACGCCGTACGCCTCGTCAACAGCGAGGAGCCGGCCCGGGGCACGGACACGCTGACCTCGGTCGAGGCCGTCCGTGAGCTGTTCGGCGGCAACCAGACCGCGGCCCGGCGCGCCACCGAGGCGGACGTGACACGGTTCCGCTCGGTCCGAGCCCGGCTGCGCACGGTGTTCGAGGCCGCCGACGAGGACGACGAGACCCTCGCGGTGGACCTGCTGAACTCGCTGCTGCTGGAGTTCCCGGTCAGCCCCCAGATCTCCGGCCACGACCTGCGTGACGACGACGGCCGCCCGCAGTGGCATCTGCATCTGGCCGATCACCCCTCGAACGCGACCGCGGGCTACGCCGCCATCGCCGCGATGGGACTGGCCTTCCATCTCACCGAGTACGGCGTCGACCGGCTGGGACTGTGCGAGGCGGCCCCGTGCCGCAACGCCTACCTGGACACCTCCACCAACCGCTCCCGGCGCTACTGCTCCGACCGCTGCGCCACCCGTGCCAACGTGGCCGCCTACCGCGCCCGCAAGCGCCAGGAGGCCGGCCGCACCGACAGTACGGGCCGCGCCGCGGACAGCGCCCAGCCCAGCACCGGGAGCACCCCGCGCTGAGCGGGGTCGCGCGGCCGGTACCGGAAGCGGACCCGGCCGAGCACCAGGTCCTCGGGGACGACGCCGTAGTCGGTGCTGTCCCCGCCCGCGCGGGTGTTGTCGCCGCGCACCCACCAGCCGCCCTCGCGGCGCTGCACGGCCCGCTTGACCACCAGCAGGTCCTGCTGGAACGGATGGCGCAGGACGATCACATGACCGGGCCTGATCCGGGCGCCGTAGTGCACCACGAGCCGGTCGCCGTGGTACAGCGTGGGCACCATCGACGGCCCGGTCACCTCGGCGAGCCCCAGGGGCAGCGCTCCCCTGCGCTCGGTCTCGTGCGACAGCTCCGGCATCACCCGGCACCTCCCCGGTTTCTTCCTCCACCAGTCTCGGTCCGACCCCGGACTTTTGTCCTAAGCCCTAGGGGGCACTCGAGAAAACCGGTCTCCCAGGGAGTAATGTCCCACCTGAGAAGACGATCACGAGGAAGGATTGCTCCATGCTTTCCCGCCTGTTTGCCCCCACGGTCAAGGTCAGCGCGCACTGCGACCTGCCCTGCGGTGTGTACGACCCGGCCCAGGCCCGCATCGAGGCGGAGTCGGTGAAGGCCGTGCAGGAGAAGATGGCCGCCAATGACGACCCCCACTTCCAGGCGCGTGCCACGGTCATCAAGGAGCAGCGCGCCGAGCTCGCCAAGCACCATGTCTCGGTGCTCTGGAGCGACTACTTCAAGCCTCCGCACTTCGAGAAGTACCCGGAGCTGCACCAGCTGGTCAACGACGCCCTGAAGGCCCTCTCGGCCGCCAAGGCGTCCACCGACCCGGCCACGGGTCAGAAGGCTCTGGACCTGATCGCCCAGATCTCGGACATCTTCTGGGAGACCAAGAAGGCCTGACGAGGGGCACCCCCCTCGCCGACCGGCGGTCGATGCGTCACCGCGGGTCGTCAGCAGTGTGGGAAGGGCCCGGCCGGCACAACCGGCCGGGCCCTTTCGCGTACGCTCCCGGGGCCCGCCGGGTCCGTGCCATCCTGAAGGCGTGAACAGGGACGACCTGGTCCGGCTGCGCAAGGCGCGGGACCGCATGGACCGCGAGTACGCCGAGCCCCTGGACATCACGGCGCTCGCGACGACCGCGCTGATGTCGCCCGGTCACTTCCAGCGCAGCTTCCGCAAGGCGTACGGCGAGACGCCCTACGGCTATCTGATGACCCGGCGCGTGGAGCGGGCCAAGGCGCTGCTGCGGCGCGGCGATCTGACCGTGACCGAGGTGTGCATGGCGGTGGGCTGCACCTCACTGGGCTCGTTCAGCGCCCGCTTCACCCAGCTCGTGGGCGAGACGCCGAGCGCCTACCGGGCGCGTTCGCACGAGGACAGCGCGGTGATCGCGCCCTGTTTCGCACGCAAGTACGCCCGCCCGCGCCGTGCGTGAGCGCGGCACCCGGCCTAGTTTGAGGGCATGGACCTCAGAATCAGGCAGTGTTTCATCGCCGTCGACGACCACGACAAGGCGCTGATCTTCTACCGGGACGTCCTCGGTCTGGAGGTCAGGAACGACGTCGAGTACGAGGGCATGCGCTGGCTGACGATGAGCTCGCCGGCCCAGCCGGACGTGGAGATCGTGCTGGAGCCGCCGGCGGCGGACCCGGACGCCTCCGCCGCCGACAAGGAGGCGATGGCCAACCTGCTGGCCAAGGGCCTGCTGCGGGGCGTCAATTTCACCACCACCGAATGCGACGCCCTGTTCGAGCGGGTGCGCGAGGCGGGCGCGGACGTGATCCAGGAGCCCATGGACATGCCGTACGGCGTCCGGGACTGCGCCTTCCGCGACCCGGCCGGGAACATGCTGCGGTTCATGCAGCGGCCCGCCGGGTGAAACTCCGCCGCGGCCGGGCGAGTTCACGCCTACGATCGCGCGCATGAGCATCCGCTGGACCTACGCCTTCGCCGACCGGCCCGCCGACCGCTTCGAGCGGGCGTGTGACTTCTGGACGGCCGTGACGGACACGCGGCTGTCCGAATTCCGTGGTGAGTCGAAGGAGTTCACGACGCTGCTGCCCGACGGCGCGGACCCCTGTGCGAAGGTCCAGGGGGTCGCCTCCGGGGAGGGCGGCGCGCACCCGGACCTCGCCGTGACGGATGTCGAGGACTTCGTCGCGCGGGCGGTACGGTTCGGCGCCGCGGTGGCCGCCGGGCACGAGGGCTGGGCCGTACTGCGCTCCCCCGCCGGGCAGTTGTTCTGCGCGGTGCCCTGGAACGGGGAGTCGGTCCGGCCGCCCGTGGTGGACGGCAGCCGCCTGGACCAGCTCTGCCTGGACGTGCCGCCCTCGGCCTTCGACGCCGAAGTAGCCTTCTGGACCTCGCTGTTGGACGACTGGGAGTCAGCGCCCGGGTCACTGCCCGAGTTCCATGTGCTGAGGCCGCCGTACGGACTGCCGCTGCGGCTGCTGCTCCAGCGTCTGGGCGCCGAGCGGCCGGCCTCCGCGCATCTCGACCTCGCCTGCGCGGACATCGGGGAGACCCGGGCCCGGCACGAGCGGCTGGGCGCCGAGTTCGTGGCCGAGGGCCGCCACTGGACGGTGATGCGCGACCCGGCCGGCGGCCTGTACTGCCTGACCGGCAGGGACCCGGAGACCGGCGGCCTGCCGCGGCACTAGGGACTGTGTGATGTCGTGATCAATCTTGCCGATCCGGGTCTCCTGGTAACGGGGATTGGGTAGGAAGGCGATCGTGACGCGCAGGCAACT
>NZ_JBIALD010000050.1:0-19349 GCF_042873115.1 Streptomyces sp. NPDC005017
CTGCGTCCAGGGGCGCCTCCGGCAGAAGCCGACAAGCCGTCACATCCGGCTCTCAGCAGGCGAACCGCCCACCTCGGCACTTCTCAAAGACCCTGTGAGGACCGTGGCTGGATTGCGCTGGAAAAGGCGACCCCGGCCTCGGTCCAAACCGATCATCTTGATGATCTTATTGATCATTCTGGGTTATTCCCGAGCAGTCCGGCCTGACGCCGCGACGGTCGACCTACGGTGCTTCACAGGGCGGGTTCCAAAACCGGTGCCCGTCGCTGTCGACAACCAAGGGGAGGCGCAGATGGCGAGCGTGGAAGTGTCGCTCAAGGAACTGATGACCGGGATCGAGGGGTCGCTGGGGGCGGCCGTCGTCGACTACACCAGCGGTATGGCTCTGGGAACTCTGGGCGGGGGCAAGGACCTCGATCTGATGGTCGCGGCCGCCGGGAACACGGATGTGGTCCGCGCCAAGGTCCGCACCATGGAGCACCTGGGCCTGGAGAGCGAGATCGAGGACATCCTGATCACTCTGGGCGGGCAGTACCACCTCATCCGGCTGGTGACCGGGCGAAACGGCAACGGCCTGTTCCTCTACCTCGTCATCGACAAGGCGCGCTCGAACCTGGCCATGGCACGGCATCAGTTGAAGCGGGTCGAGGAGCAACTCGAGGTTTGACCGCATGCCAGGACCGGGCCGACGCATGCTCATAAGTTGAAGAATTCTTCAAGTCATCACATGGGAAGAGTCCCAACTCATGAACGAGAGTCGTCCGGGCCGAAGAGAATGAGCAGAGAGGACCCGTGGCGCGGTCACTTCGGCATTCCCGCGCCACGGGAAGCGATCCCCGACCGGCAGGAAGAGCGCAATGCGAGTCCCTCTCTATCAAGCAAAAGCGGAGTTCTTCCGTATGCTCGGGCACCCGGCACGCATCAGGGTCCTGGAGCTGCTGCAGCACGGGCCGGTCGCGGTGCGGGACTTGCTCGCCGACATCGAGATCGAGCCGTCGAGCCTGTCCCAGCAACTGGCCGTGCTGCGCCGTGCGGGCATCGTCGTGTCCATCCGGGAGGGCTCAACCGTCAGCTACGCACTCGCCGGCGGTGATGTGGCCGAACTGCTCCGTGCGGCCCGCCGGATCCTCACCGAGCTCCTGGCCGGGCAGAGCGAACTCCTCGTCGAACTCCAGCAGACCGACGACTCTCCGTCCGTGACGGTGGCCGACCAGGCCGCCGCGGAGAGCGTCCGCTGACACGGGGCGACCCCACCCGGAGACCACTCGCCCGCCGACGGCGTGAACCACCACGCACGGCGGGCGAGTAGGCCTCATGGCGTGAGCGGACCGGCCCTGTGCCGGTCTGTTTCGCGTGGGGGCCGGCCCACGGCGGTTTCGCCTCGGGACCGGCATCCGGCTTTCGCGTCGGGGGCCGGAACACCGCGGTGAACCGGTGCACGCGATCGCCGTGGGAGAGGGATGAAAGCTGCTACAGCTTTTCTAGTCATTCGTAGTCGTTTCCAGTCGGATGTCTCACCTACATTGGGCTCGTGAAGCTTTCGGAGTGGGCGCGTCAGCAGGGCGTGAGCTACCAGACCGCCTGGCGGTGGGTGAAGGACGGGAAGATACCCGTTCCCGTCCGCCAGGCGCCGTCCGGGACATGGCTGGTCGACGAGGTCGTCGTCCAGCCGTCCGAGCGGGTGGTGGCCTACTGCCGCGTGTCGTCCGCCGACCAGAAAGCCGACCGCGAGCGGCAGGCCGCCAGGGTCGTGTCCGGCGCGAACGGGCTGGGCCTGGCCGTCGCCGAGGTCGTCACCGAGGTCGGTTCGGGGCCGGACGGGCGGCGGCGCAGGCTGCACCGGGTGCTGGCCGACCCGCAGGCGGCGGTGATCGTGGTCGAGCACCGTGACCGGCTGGCCCGGTTCGGTGTCGAGCACCTCGAAGCGGTCCTCTCGGCCTCCGGGCGGCGCCTGGTCGTCCTCGACGCCGCCGAGACCGCCGATGACCTCGTCCGGGACATCACCGAGGTGCTGACGTCGATGCGCGCGCGGCTGTACGGGCGCAGGACGGCGAAGAGCCGCGCCGCCCGTGCGGTGGCGGTGGCGACCGGCGAGGCCGCCGGGTGAAGAGGTTCCGGCCGCAGCCAGGTTTCGTGGTCCAGGCGTACCGGTTCGCGCTGGACCCGAACGCCGCCCAGGAGGCCGCGCTGCGTTCGCACTGCGGGGCGGCCAGGGCCGCGTACAACTGGGCCATCGCCTGGGTCACCGCCTCGTGGTGGCAGCGCCGCGCCGAGGAGACGTACGGCATCCCCGCGGCGCATCTGACCGAGTGGCGGCCGTGGTCGCTGCCCGCGCTGCGCAAGGCGTTCAACGCTGCCAAGCACACCGACCCGCGGTTCGCCTCCTGGTGGCAGGACAACTCCAAGGAGGCGTACTGCACCGGCCTGGCGAACGCAGCGGCCGCGTTCGACAACTACGCGAAGTCCAAGAACGGCAGGCGGCGCGGCAAGCGGCTGGGCATGCCGCGGTTCAAGTCGAAGCGGAAGGCGCGCCTGTCGTGCCGGTTCACGACCGGCACGATCCGCGTCGACGCCGACGGCCGGCACGTCACCCTGCCCCGCCTGGGCACGATCCGCGTCCACGAGCCCACCGGGAAGCTCCTCGCCCGTGTCCAGGCCGGGACGGCCCGGATCCTGTCCGCGACCGTCCGCCACGAACGCGGGCGCTGGTTCGTCTCCTTGCAGGCCGAGGTGAAGCGCGACCTCGAACGCGTGGCCCGCCCGAACGTGGCGGTCGGCATCGACCTCGGCGTGAAGAGCCTCGCGGTGATGGCCGACAGCACGGGAGAGATCCGGGAAGTGGCCAATCCGAGGCATCTGGACGGTGCGCTGAAGCGCCTGCGCCGCGCCTCCCGCACGGTGTCCCGCCGCCAGGGCCCCGACCGCAGGACCGGACGGCAGCCCTCCAAGCGGTGGGAGAAGGCCAACGCCGCCCGCAACAAGGTCCACCACCGGGTGGCGAACCTCCGCGAAGACGCCCTGCACCAGCTCACCACGGGCGTTGCGGCCGAGTACGGCACCGTCGTGGTCGAGGACCTCAACGTCGCCGGCATGCTCCGCAACCGGCGCCTGGCCCGCCGGATCGCCGACGCCGGGTTCGGGGAGATCCGCCGCCAGCTCGCCTACAAGACTCAGCGCAACGGCTGCCGCCTCCTGGCCGCCGACCGCTGGTACCCCTCCTCCAAGACCTGTTCCGGGTGCGGCGCGGTGAAAGCCAAGCTGCCGCTGCACGTGCGGACCTACGCATGCGACGCCTGCCGCCTGGTCATCGGCCGGGACGCCAACGCCGCACGCAACCTCGCCGCCCTCGCGGCGGCCGCAGCACCTGGTACCGGAGTGGCCGGAGACCAGGACACCGCCCCGGCGGTGTCGAAGCCTCGTGGAGCCGACCGGAAGACCCGCGCCACCCGCCGTAGCCGCACGGCGCAGGCGGGGCGGGCAGGTGGCGCAACCCTGCCGCACCGGCGGCAGACGGAAACGAGAGACCGTCCTCAAGCCGAAGCCCCTCACGGGCTGGTGATGTGACGTACCTTCCGGGCCGGAATGCCCGGAATGCTGAGATCTGACTACGGTCTTGGCAACGGATTCGAAAGCGGCACGCATGAGCGCGGCGAGTCGGGGTAGACGCTGCGTCGCGGCCGAGTACGGCCGCGTGACGGTGGGATCGCCCTTGGCGGATCGGGAGAGGAACAGTCATGGTGCTCACGGTGACAGCGACGACTCAGAAGGCCGGCATGCCCGACGTGGTCGATCCTTCCCGGGTGGCGCCGAAGGACGCCCGCGAGCTGTCGAAGCTGTTCTTCGGGCAGTTGGAGGTGCTGGAGGAGGGCACCGAGGAGTACAGCTACGCCCGCAGCACGCTGATCGAGATGAACATGACCCTGGTGCGCTTCGCCGCCGGCCGGTTCCGCAGCCGGAACCCGGAGGAGATGGAGGACATCGTCCAGGTCGGCATGATCGGACTGATCAAGGCGATCGACCGGTTCGAGCTGTCACGGCAGACGGAGTTCACCTCCTTCGCCATCCCCTACATCGTCGGCGAGATCAAGCGCTTCTTCCGCGACACCACCTGGGCCGTGCATGTGCCGCGCCGCCTTCAGGAGGCACGCGGGCAGCTCGCCCGGGCGACCGAGGAACTCAGCAGCCGACTCGGCCGTACTCCCACGGACAAGGAACTGTCCGAGCTGATGAGCCTGCCCGAGGACGAGGTCCGCGAGGCCCGCCTCGCCGCCAACGGCTACAACTCCTCCTCCCTGGACGCCACGATCAACAGCAGTCAGGACGGCGAGACCGTCCTCCAGGACTTCATCGGAGCCGAGGACGAGGCCTTCGAACTGGTGGAGGACTTCCATGCGCTGGCTCCGCTGATCGCCGAACTCGACGACCGGGACCGTGAGATCATCCATATGCGGTTCGTCGAGGAACTCACACAGGCCCAGATCGGTGCCCGTCTGGGCGTGTCCCAGATGCATGTCTCCCGCCTCCTGTCGCGCTGCCTGGCGCGGCTCCGTGAGGAACTGCTCGCCTCCGACTGACCTCGAGGAACGTTTGAGAACGGGGGAGTGGTAGTTCGGATGGACGGGGATTCCCAGGGCGAGTGTCGCGACGGCCCGCGCCCTGTAATGGCCGAGGCCACGATCGCCCTGTCCGGGGACGGGCCGTGCATCGCCGAGGCCCGGCACTGGACGGCGGCGTTCCTGGTGGGCGAGGCGGCGGTACGTGCCGTGATGTCGGAACGCGTCGTGAGCCTCGCCCAGTTGGTCGTCAGCGAGTTCGTCACGAACGCCTGCAAGTACGCCCCCGGCCCGATCCTGCTGCGGCTCTGTGTGACGGGCGCGGCGCTGGAGGTGGAGGTCTGGGACAGCCATCCGGTCCTGCCGGTGGCCGGGCACGCGGACCCTCACCGGGTCGGGGGGCACGGTCTGGAGATCGTGAAGGCCGTCGCCGCCGACCTCGCCGTCGTGCCGGAGGTGGTCGGCAAGCGGGTCACCGCCCTGATCCAGCTGGACTCCACCGCCGCGCTCGACGCCTGCCCCAGCGGACCCTCGGCCGTCGGCTGCGCCCGTCAGGAGCGTTGAGCGCGGCCTTGCCCCGGTCCGGCTTGCCCCGGTCCGGCGGTCAGCCTGCGGGCGCGGGGAGCGGCAGCAGGGCCACAACCTGTTTGCCGACGTTGAGCGTCACCGTGTGCACCTGCCTGCACAGCAGATGGACCAGGAGCAGGCCATGTCCGCCGACGCGTTGGGCGTCAGGCGCCTTGCGCCGGGGCAGGTCGGGTGAGCTGTCGCTGACCGCGATGCGCAACTGGTCGGCTCCCGGCGGGATTTCGAGCAGGAGTCCGCACGGCCCGGGTGCGTGACGGACCGCGTTGGTGACCAGCTCGCTGACGACCAGTTGGGCGTCCTGGCTAGGCCTGTGCTCCGGGCGGTGCCCCGCCCTGGTCAGCAGCGTGCGTACGGCGTTGCGGGCCTCCGCGATCGAAACGTGCGACGTGTCCCAGACAGCGTTGTAGCGCCACGGCGCCGGCCGTCCGGAGCTGTCGGATGTCCTGTTGCTGAGAGGGGTGACCATAATCGTGATCCCTGTGGGTCTTCTCCGTTTTCCTGGCATGGTGCGGGTTTGCTTCTCAGTGCCTTTTACCCCGTGTCGGCGCCGGTATCGCCCTCATTTGCGGAGGTCGGGTGAGAACCGGCTCACCTTCCCGCACGCCGGCGTGGAATCCGCCGCCGAGACGTGCGGAATGGGGAGCGGAACAGGCTGAGGAATGGCCCGGACAATGACGCCGGATAGACGCCAGGGCATGGAAACGGCCCCCTCGGGGAAGAGGGGGCCGTTTCCATGCCGGGAGAAGGAGTGTCAGTGCTTGAACGTGTCCTTGGCCTTCTCCTTGGCCTCCCGAGCGTCCCCCTTGCTCTGCTCCCGCCGCCCTTCCGCGGCCATGCGGTCGTTGCCTGCGGCCGTTCCAAGAGCCTCCTTGGTCTTGCCCTTGGCCTGCTCGGTCTTCGCCTTGGCCTTCTCGTGGGCGCTCATGGAGTAGCCCTCCTCGTGATAGGGAACCGGATGTCTTGACGGTCGACGGGTACCCCCGCGCCTTCTTCATAAGCAAGGCGGTTTCGGGAATGGCTCGGGATATTCGCAGCGGCCGGAGATTGACAGCAGGACGGAGATTTACGCCCGCACCCGAAGGGCCCGGCCGAATGACGGCCGGGCCCTTCGGGTGTGACGGCGCGCGGTGCCGGCGGGAGCCGTCGGCCTCACCGTCTGCGGCCGCGGACAGCCAGGCCGGAGACGCTCCCCGAGAGGTGCACCGCCAGCGCGGTGAGGCCGAGAAGCATCAGGTTGGTCGAGGTGAACACGTCGTTGGTCGAGATGTCGGCCGCGTTGATCAGAAAGGCGATGAAGAACAGAACCGCCGAAGCGATGGCCAGCACGAGGTCTTCCTCTCCACAGAGTCCGATGGTGCGTGATGCACCTTCGGATGCCCCGAGAAGGCCGCTCCATACAGGCGGCGAAGCGCCGGGTCGCGGTCGCGTCACGGATGCCATCCGCCCGCGGTGCCGTCCGTCGGGGGATCGCGGAAGGATGGTGCGGGCGAATGCGGATGAGTGCGGCAAAAAGCACTGTTGCCGTTTGACAACAATGGCCATGAGGCAACAAAGTGACGATGTCAGAGCGCACGGGGAAGGACCTGGAATGCTCCGGTGGACGGAGACTGCTCCGTGTGCCGGCCGCCGTCACCGCAAGGCGATGGCGGCATCGGTGCCGGGCGGAGGCGGTCAGGCGGTTCGGCTGCCTGGATCAGCGGTTTCTTCGTGTATCTGCGTGGAGGCGGTGGCACAGAACGACTCCAGCCCCTCCAGCAGCGCTGTCCGCTTGGCGGCGGGCATGTCCGCCAGCACCTTGTGCAACTCCTGCTCCCGGCGGGTGCGCAGGTCGTCGAGGAAGGTGCGCCCCCGGCTGCTGAGGTGCAGCCGCACCTCACGTCTGTCGGCCGCGCTCACCACCCGTTCGACGAAACCGGCGGCCACCAGGCGGTCACAGAGCCGGCTGGTGGACGGCGGGGTGGACGCGAGCGACTCGGCGAGCGTGCGCAGGTTGATGCCGTCGTGGTGCTCGAGGATGTGCAGCACGCGCAGCTGGGACGCGGAGGTGGGTGCCGTCGAAGCCCGGCCCCACACGACTTCCAGCAGCTCAACGGCCTTGGTGGTCACACGTGCGACCTCATCGGGCTCTGGGCGGCGGCGGAAGGCAGTCACGATCACACTCTCGCAGGCACTGGGGTGCCTGTCAGCGTACTAGGCGCACGCGCGGGTGACAGATGACACAAGGTGAGCGCCGTCGTCTTCCGGGAACCCGGTCAGGTGAGTGAGGTTCGCGCATGTTCGGTGAAAGATTGGTGTACTGCTCATCATGAAGAGACTTGTGGCCGCTGAACGCGCTCTGCGTGCGGCGGCTCCCCACGGGTTGCTCGACGTCCTCCGCGCCGTACTGATCGATCAGTACGGCGCGGAGGACGCCGAACTGTTCCTGGCCGACTACGGCCTGACCGTGCTGCGGCCGGTGTCGGCGCGGCGGCACGCGCCGGAGTCGGTGTCGCTGTACAGCAGCCCGGCAGGCCGTGCCTTCGGTTCCCAGAGCCCCTACCGTGAGGCGTTGCGGGACGGGCGAGCCGCGCTGCACCTGCCGGTGAGCGTGCGGGGCGAGCGCCTCGGGGTGCTGACCGCGGCCTTCCCCGAGAGCGACCTCGCACAGCAGCACCAGTCCGAGCTGGTCGAGATCGCCGACGTGCTGGGACGCGAGGTGCTCGTCGCCGAGCGTGACACCGACGTGTACCTACAGGCACGACGCAGGGACCGGCTCACCCTGGCCGCCGAGATGCAGTGGCAGTTGCTGCCCGGCCGCTCCTGCTCGCGCCCCGAGTACGATCTGGGCGCCCAGCTGGAGCCCGCCTACGACATCTTCGGCGACAACTTCGACTGGTCCGCCGGCGCCGACCACCTCATGCTGTACGTCACCAACGGCATGGGTGAGGGCATAGAGGCCTCGCTGCTGACGAATCTGGCCATCAACGCGCTGCGCAACGCCCGGCGCGCCGGGATCTCCATCGCCGACCAGGCCGCCCTGGCCGACCAGGCCGTCTACGCCCACTACCGCGGTCGCTGCTATCTGTCCGTCCTCATGTTCGACTTCGACCTGGCCACGGGCCGGGCGAGCGTCGTGGACGCGGGCTCCCCCCAGCTGCTGCGGCTGCGCGACGGCGTCGTGGAACGGGTCGACTTCGAGGCGCAGCTCCCGCTGGGCATGTTCGAGGAGACCGACTACGTGGCGCAGGAGTTCCAGGCCGTGCCCGGCGACCGGCTGGTCTTCGTCAGTGACGGTGTGCACGCGGTGGCCTCGCCGAAGGGTGAGGCGTACGGGGTGGCCGCGCTCGCACGGGCCATCCAGTCCACCCGGCTGCTGCCCGCCGCCGATGTGCCGCGGGCCATCCTGCGGGAGCTGTCCGGCTATCGCGGCGAACATCTGCCCGACGATGACGCCCTGGTGCTGTGCCTGGACTGGCACGGCAGGCCCGCCGGGCGGTGACGCCGGGAGGCCCGGCCGCGGCGCCGCTTGGTGTTCGCCTCCGGCCGTGCCCGCTAGCATTTGTCGTCCGGCAATAATTGCCGGATGGCGGATCGGATCGTCTGTGAGCGGCCTTCTCGTCGACCCGAAGGGGGCGGTGTCCGTGCGGGTGCAGGTATGGGTGCCTCCTGCCGGGGCCGAACGGCCGAAGAGGGCGCATGATGCATGACCCGCCCTCCTCGGCCACGCGCCTGCCCATCGGCTCGGACGCCGATCTCGCCTGGGTGCGCCGACAGGTGCGCCAGGCCGCGGCCCGACTCGGCTTCGGCCTCGTCCAGCAGACGAAACTGGTGACGGCGGCCAGCGAACTCGCCCGCAACACCCTCGTCCATGGCGGTGGCGGGTACATGGAGATGACGTCCCTGGACGAGGGGGGCCGGCCCGGGCTGGGGCTGGCCTTCGTCGACACGGGTCCCGGCATCAGGGACGTCGAGGAGGCGATGACCGACGGTTTCACCACCGGCGGCGGTCTGGGCATGGGTCTGAGCGGGGCGAAGCGGCTGGTCGAGGAGTTCACCCTCGACAGCAGGCCGGGCCAGGGCACCACCATCACCGTCGTCGCATGGCTCTCCGGCGTCCCTTCGCCGCGCACCGGTACGTCGTGAGCAGGGGGAGGGCGGCCTGAGCGGCCGTACCCGGTGCGATCGGGAGCGATCAGGGCGGTGCCGTGCCCGCACCGCCGCGCGGCGGGTCGTGCTGAGCCGCGAGGAACGCGTGCAGGCCCCGTCCCAGGGCCTCGCGCCCGGCGGGTTCCATGGCCGCGAGTACCCCGGCGAGTGAGTGCGACCTGCGCGAGGCCACCTCGGCGAGTATCTGCCACCCCCGCCCGGTGAGGTTCAGCCGCACCTCACGGCGCCTGTGGGGGTGCAGCACCCGCTCCAGCAGGCCTGCCGCCTCCAGCCGGTCGCACAGCCGGCTGGCGGTCGGCAGCCCTATGTCCATGGCGTCGGCCAGCGCGGTGAGATTGAGCCCCGGTGCCGCGTCGAGGATCCGCAGAGCCCGCAACTGGTGCGGCGAGAGCCGCAGACTCGCCTCCTGGAGCGCCAGCGACCACAGGTCGGCGAGCCCGTCCACGGCATCGGCGACCTCCAGCGCGAGGGACAGCGGATCTCCGCCCGTTCCACCCGCCTGGCCGTCCCCGCACCCATCGAGACGCGTCACGAACCCTTCGCTTCCACCGATCGCCTGCACCTACGGGAAAACACGCCTACTGGGACGCGGTACCCGAAGACCGGCGGCGCAAGCAGGCGCGGTCCGTAGTCCTGGGATTCACGGGGTGCGCGGGATCTTTGGGGGGATCCGTGGACCACGGTGGCGCGCGGTGCCAGTAGGCTTCGTTCGTTGCCGTATGGCAATGAACGGGCTCCGACGGGCCCGGCAGAGGCCATCGAGCGGAAGCAGGGCGCATGCTCCCAACACAGCAGGGGAACGCCGGGGCGCGGGCCGCTCCGGGGTCCGCCGTCACGGAGGGCGCCGCTCGGGCCTGGCAGGAGCCCTCGGTCCTGCTGGTCGAGGACGACGAGGCGGACGCTCTCCTGGTGGAGGAACTGGTCGCCGACTGCGCGCCGGGCATGAAGCTGACCTGGGTGCGGTCCCTGGCCGAAGCGTGCGACGCGCTGGCGAAGGCGCCGTTCGAGTGCGTACTGCTCGATCTGCACCTGCCCGACTCCCACGGACTGGACGGCGTGGCCCGCATCCGGCAGCACGCCGATGTCGCGGTGGTGGTGCTCACGGGGCTGGCGGAGGAGAGCACCGGCCTCGCCGCGGTCGCCGCGGGCGCGCAGGACTACCTGGTCAAGGGCCGCGTCGACGCGGAGCTGTTCGGCCGCGCGGTGCGATACGCCGTCCAGCGCAAGCTCGCGGAGCAGGCGGCCGCGGCACTCCGGACCGGTCTGCTCCGGGCGGAGGAGAACCGGCGACTGGAGCGGGGACTGCTGCCCACGCCGCTGCTGCGGGACACCACCGGCCTGGAAGTGGTGGCCCGCTACCGTCCGGGGCGGGAACAGGCCCTGATCGGCGGCGACTTCTACGACGTCGTGCAGACGCCGGACGGCAGCGTGCACGTACTGATCGGGGACGTCTCGGGGCACGGGCCCGACGAGGCGGCGCTCGGGGTCGGCCTGCGGATCGCGTGGCGCACGCTCGTGGTCAGTGGTGCCACCGGTGTCCGGCAGTTGAGGACGCTGGAGGAGATCCTGATCGCCGAGCGGACCGGTGCGCACATCTTCGCCACCCTCACCAGCGTGGAACTGCTGCCCGACGGCGGCTCGGCGCATGTGACGCGCGCCGGACATCCGGGACTGCTGCTGCGCACCGGCGGCGACGTGCGGTGGATCGAGGTCCCCGGGGGCCCCGCGCTCGGGGTGCTGCCCGGCGGCGTGGCCACCTGGCCCGTGCAGCGGCTCGACCTGCCGGACGACGGCGCGCTCGTACTGTTCACCGACGGCCTGTTCGAGGGCCGGACCGGCCCCGGAAATCAACGCCTGGGCGAGGAAGGCCTGTTGGAGCTGGCACTCGCGGCGGCACGGCTGCCGGCCGAGGCGTTCGTGGACGAACTGATCGGGCGCGCCGAGTCACTGGCCGAGGAATACGGCGGACTCGTCGACGACGTGGCCGTCCTGCACGTACGCCGGCACCGGCTGCCGACAGGGAACGAGGAAGCGTGACCGAGACCATGACCGCCGCGACCCGTACCCCGGGCCGACTCGGCCGGATCACCGTGCAGGGGTGGTTCCACATAGCCCTGGCGGCGATGATCGCGCTGGTCGTCACCGGTTCGTTCGTCGGCGCCGAACTGCTGTCCCGCACCGCCCGCGTCTCCGACCAGCTGATCGACGAGATCCAGCCGGCCCGCGCCGAGGCCCTGCGGTTGCAGAACGCCCTGCTGAACCAGGAGACCGGAGCGCGCGGCTACGTCATAGCCGCCGACTCCCGCTTCCTCACGCCGTACACCGAGGGTCAGAAGGCCGAGCGCGACTCCACCGCGCGGCTACGGGCCCTCGTCGGTGACCGGGCGACGCTGCGGCAGGACCTGGACGACATCGAGCGGGCGGCGGCCGCATGGCGCCGCGAGTACGCCGACCCGCTGATCGCCGGGGTCTCCCTCAACGCTCCCCGCCCGGCCGACCCGGCCACCACCACGCGCGGCAAGGACGCCTTCGACCACCTCCGCGCGCTGTTCACCACGCAGAACAGCCATCTGAACCAGGCCAAGGCGCATGGGCGTGACCAGCTGGAGCACATGCGCACCGTACGGGACTGGGTGCTCGGCGGCATGATCGCCGTGTTCCTCCTCACCGGCGTCACGCTGGCCCTGCTGGTCCACGCCCTGGTCGCCCGGCCGCTGGGCGGCCTGCGCGCCGCGTCCCGAGAGGTGGCCCAGGGCGACTTCCAGCGGCGCATCCCGGCGGAGGGGCCGGCGGACATCCGGGCCATGGCCGACGACGTGGAGGCCATGCGCCGACGTCTCGTGGCGGAACTCGACGCCTCCCGCGTCCAGCACGAGCACCTGACCCGCCAGGCCGCCGACCTGGACGCGCAGGCGGTGGAACTGCGCAGGTCCAACACCGAGCTGGAGCAGTTCGCCTACGTCGCCTCGCACGACCTCCAGGAGCCGCTGCGCAAGGTCGCCTCCTTCTGCCAGCTGCTGGAGAAGCGCTACGGGGACGTCCTGGACGAACGCGGCACGCAGTACATCGCGTTCGCGGTGGACGGTGCCAAGCGCATGCAGATCCTCATCAACGACCTCCTCACGTTCTCCAGGGTCGGACGGGTCAACGACGCCCAACTCTCCGTCGACCTGGAGCGGACCCTGGACAAGGCGCTCGCCAACCTCGCCGCCGCCGCGGAGGAGTCCGGGGCGGTGATCGAGCGCCCCGACAACCTCCCCGAGATCACCGGCGATCCGACGCTGCTGGTCATGCTCTGGCAGAACCTGATCGGCAACGCAGTGAAGTTCCGGCACCCCGACCGCGCACCCCGCGTCTCCATCACCTGCGAGCCCGATCCCGAGGCCGACGAGGCCGACGAGACGGCCAGGGCCTGGAAGGTGAGCGTGACGGACAACGGCATCGGTATCCCCGAGGATTTCACCGAGAAGGTCTTCGTCATCTTCCAGCGCCTGCACGGCCGCGACGCCTACTCGGGCACGGGTATCGGTCTCGCCCTCTGCAAGAAGATCGTGGAGTTCCACGGCGGTCACATCTGGATCGACACGGCACACACCGACGGCACCCGCTTCTGCTTCACCCTGCCCCGCGCCACGGCGGTCCCGGCCGGCACCACCGCCCCGGCCGACGGGACCGCCCCCGGCCGCACCACCCCGGAAGGACAACCCGTATGACCCCGCCCGCCACACAGCCCATCGAGGTGCTCCTCGTCGAGGACGACCCCGGCGACGAACTCATGACCCGAGAGGCGTTCGAGGACAACAAGATCGGCAACACGCTGCATGTCGTCCGCGACGGGGAGGAGGCTCTCGACTTCCTCTACCGCCGGGGCGCGCACACCGGGGCCCCGACCCCGGACCTGATCCTGCTCGACCTCAACCTGCCCAAGTACGACGGCCGGCAGGTCCTGGAGCGCATCAAGTCCGACCCCGACCTCGCCCACATCCCCGTGGTCGTCCTCACCACGTCCTCCGCCGAGGAGGACATCCTGCGCAGTTACAAGCTCCACGCCAACGCCTATGTCACCAAGCCGGTCGATCTGGACCAGTTCATCGCCGCGGTCCGTCAGATCGACGAGTTCTTCGTGACCGTAGTGCGCCTGCCGCGCCCGGACATGACTCCCAGGTGACGGCCGCCGTGCCCGGTACGCGGCTCAGAAGGGCATACGGCCACGCGCCCGGCGTCCGGCGCCACCGCTGCGGCCCATCGCCCGGGAGCTGGAGCTGAACGGCTTGCTCAGCAGACGGCCGAGGATCCCGGGCGCCTTCGAGCCGGCGCGCGAACCGGCTCCCAGGCCCCGCTGGGCACCGTTCTGCGGGTGGCGCGACAGGCGCGGCAGCAGAAAGGCCAGCACGGCCAGCACTGCACAGGCGACGACGACGAAGCCGATGACCATCTCGGTCTCCAATTCCCGGTGTTCCGAAGCTGACTGGGTGTGCTCCACCGACTGCCCCGTCATACCGCGCTCACACCGTGCGGATCGTCGGCACGGTGACGGCTCCGCGCAGCGCGAACAGGACGGGTGACCGAGAGGTTCGCGGGCACAAGCGGTGATCCACGGATCCCTCACAACGGATCCATCACAAGGGGGCTGCCGCACAGTGACGACACCCGCACGCCGCACACGCCGCATCGGCCGCCGACGGTTCGATCTCCGGGCGACCGCCGTGTACTTCGGCCTTCTCGCCCTGGTCGTCTGCGTGGCGGGGCTCGCCGTGCGTACCGCTGTCGCGACCTTCGAAAGGCGGCCCGTGTGGGGGGTGGCCCTGGGTCTGGTGGCGGTCTCCTCCGCTCTCGCGCTGCGCCGCCGGCGTCGGGGCGCCTCAGCCGTCGGCGCCGCGCAGCGGGCCGCCGAGGCGCTGGAGGCCGCGACGGACACGGCGCTGCACGCGCTGGAGGCGCAGGCCGGGCACTCGCCCCCGCCGACGCAGTACGAGCCGCACGACGACGGCCTCGACCGCGCCGGGACAGGAGAACGGCGCTGTTCCGCGGTCGACCACGACGCCCTCGACGCCGACGAGTTCGAGCAGGCCGTGGCGGCGCTGTGCGAGCGCGACGGCTGCGTCGGGGTCGAAGTCGTCGGTGGTGCGGGAGACTTGGGCGCGGACGTAGTGGCCGTGACGCCGGACGGGCGGCGGCTTGTCATCCAGTGCAAGCGCTACGACGTCGAGAACCGTGTCGGCTCCCAGGACCTTCAACGCTTCGGCGGCACCTGCTACGCGGTGCACGAGGCCGACCTCGCCGTCCTCGTGACCACGAGCGGCTTCACGGCGCCCGCGGTCGAGTACGCCGAGCAGTGCGGGATCCTGTGCCTGGACGGGGAGGCACTGCGGGCGTGGAGCGACGGCACGGGCCCGGCTCCTTGGACGCCGGTGAGCCGCTGAGCAGGCACCCCGCAAGCATTCCTGAGGCAACGGGCGGTGCGGCAAGCGGCGTTGTGATCTGCGCGACGCCGAAGGGGTGTCCGCGTGAGGCGTCGGTCATCCGGGTACGGCTCGCAGGGGAGCGACCGGCTCGAACGTGAGACGTTCCAGCGCGAGGGGGACCATGAGCGGCGACGGTGACAACGACGGCGACAGTGGCGAGGGGCACGACGAGGGCAAGCGACGACGCACCGAACTGCTCTGGCGCACGGTGTTCGTGGTTGTCCTCGTGGCCTGGGTCATCTTCCTGATCTCCATCGCCGGGGACCCGGGCCCGGTGTGCGGCACGGGCCAGGACAAGGGGCCCTGCTGAGCCGAAGCAGTGGGTGAGCGAGCTGCCTCTCACGGCCGGGCCTTGTGAGCCCGTACGGTCCGCGTGGTCCCTGGGGTCCGCGCGGACCGTCGGCCACCCGAGGCCCGAACTCACCGGACGCGGGCACCGGGGCATGACCGCCCCGAACCGTACGCCCACGTCAGGGGTGTCGAACGCCGAAGTCCGACGCAGTAGACGCACGCTGTGAGACGGCCTTGGCCAAATTCTGCTCAAGAATCGGGCGTCAAAGCCGACTTTAGGGTGCGCTTCACCCTGTGTGATCGACGACCCCATTGACCTTCATGTACCTGGCACTTGATCATCACAGCTTGTTCTGGGCACATTTGAAGGAACGGGTGGAGTGTGAAGATCCAACAAGGGGCGCGTGGCTGGCGTCAGGCGCTGAGAGGCGGGGCGACCGCCGTCGCACTGCTGGCGGGACTGGTCCCGGCGGCAGGGGTCGGCGCGTCGCCGGCACTCGCAGATGACGGGGCGGTCTCGGCGGCACCCGACCGCACTCCCGAGGCGAAGGCGAGCGCCCGCGCGGCGAAGACCGGCAAGCGGGTGGCCGTGGACACGCGGACAACCGAGTCGTCCCAGGTGTTCGCCAACCCGGACGGCACCTTCACGCAGGAGATGAACGCCGCTCCGGTCCGCGCCCAGCGGGACAACGGCGCCTGGGCCCCCATCGACACCAGCCTCGCCCGCGCGGCCGACGGTTCGGTGAGGGCGCGGAACACCACGGCCGACCTCGCCTTCTCGGGCGGTGGCGACGGCAAGAGCCTCGTCACCCTGGAGGACGAGGGGCACGAGCTGAAGCTCGGCTGGCCCACCACGCTGCCCGAGCCCCGTCTGGAGGGCTCCACGGCGACGTACGCCGAGGTCCTGCCGGGGGTCGACCTGCGCCTGACCGCACTGAGCACCGGCTACACGTCGGTCCTCGTGGTCAAGTCCGCCGAGGCCGCGGGGAACCCGGCGCTGGCGTCGATCAGGATGAGTGTCTCCGGAAGCCTGGACGTCACCGCCACACCCGACGGCGGATTCGTCGCGCGGGACGGCGAGGGAACGCCCGTCTTCGAGAGCCCGGCGGGGCGGATGTGGGACTCCGCCGGTGACACCGCGGTCGCCACGGACGCGCCGGTCACCACGACCACCACGGAAGCGGCCACCCAGCTCGCCGCCGTCGGCCCGCTGAAGGGCGAGGCGGCAGCCGCGAACGACGATCCCACCCCCGCGGAACCCACCGCGACACCCGCGCCCGCGACCCCCACCCCCGTGCCCGACGCCAAGGGCGAGCCCGCCCCCACGGAGGGCCCCAGTACCGGCGACGCGGAATCCGAACTGCCGCTGAGGGTGACCGACAAGGCGCTGGAGATCACCCCCGACCCCGCCCTGCTGCACGGCGAGGACACCGTCTTCCCGCTGTACATCGACCCGCCGACCAAGGGCATCGCCCTGGGCGACTGGACCGCGCTGTCCTCGGACGGCGACAAGTTCTGGGAGTTCAGCGGGGAGAAGGGCGTGGGTCGCTGCTCCAACTACGCCGGCTACCTCTGCTCCAACAGTCCGTACACGCAGCGCCTGTACTTCGAATACCCGCTGTCCTCGATCCACGGCAAGAAGATCCTGGACGCCACGTTCGAGGTCTACATGACATGGTCGTTCACCTGTGACGCGCAGTGGTACGACCTCAGCCACGTCACCAAGGGCATCTCTTCCAGCACCACGTGGTCCGGCCGCCCCAGCGCGGACGACCTGATGGGCGACCGGCACGTGTCCTACGGCCGAGGCGGGCTGTGCAGCCCCTCGCAGCCGGCCAACTGGGTCCGCTTCAGCGACAACGTCGACGAGGAGACCAACGAGAATCTCACCCCGACCCTCTCGACGCACGCCGCGAACAAGTCGCCCGAGATCACCTTCTCGCTGACCGCGCACGACGAGTCCGACGCCGCAGCCTGGGCGCGCTTCCGCAACGACGCCAAGCTGTCGGTGACCTACGTCTCGTACCCGGACAAGCCGACCTCGTACGGCGTCCAGCAGGGCACCACCGGGCGTGCCTGCAACGCCTCCACGACACCTTTCGCCACCAGCGACACCACCCCCAAGATGCTGGGGACGGTCCAGTCGGTCGACGGCAGCCAGGCGCAACTGCGCGCCCTGTTCGAGGTGTGGAAGGCCGACGGCTCCAGCCGCGCGTGGTACGCGGCCTCACCGAGCAGCGCGTGGGTCGCCGACAACGCGGTCCGCGACGCGTCCACCACCGCACTTCCGCCGCAGACCGACTACCGGATGCGGGTCAAGACGCAGGCCTACTACCAGACCGACCGGGGCACCACCGGCGTACTCGACTCGTCCTGGTCGTCCTGGTGCTACTTCCGGGTCGACACCGACTCGCCTCCGGCGCCGACGGTGTCCAGCGCGGACGGCGTCTACAAGCCGGCCGAGACCCACCCCGCCGCGGGCGCGGTGGGCACCGCGGGCAAGTTCACCTTCACGCCCGGGGACACCAACCCCACCCAGGCCGGCATCCAGTCGGACGTGGTCAGCTACCGGTGGAGACTGAACAGCGGCGCGGTCTCCCCGCCCATCCCGGTCGCCCAGGGCGCGTCCACCACCCAGTCGATCCCTCCGAACCAGGCCGGTGAGAACACCATCCAGGTCTGGGGCTACGACGCCGCCGGACACAGCTCCCTCACCGGCTACTACAGCTTCCTGGTGAACGGCGCCGAACAGCCCGCGGGCATCTGGCACCTGGACAGCACCCTCACCGACGCCACCACCGCCACCGCGCACCCGCTGACCAACTCGGGCGCGACCTGGGACACGTTGGCCCGCAACGGCGCCGGTGCGGCGAAGCTCAACGGCACCAGTGCCTACCTCAACACTTCCGGCGCGGTCCTGGACACCACCAAGTCCTTCACCGTCTCGGCCTGGGCGCGGCTGACGAAGAAGGACGTCAACTACACCGTCCTGTCCCAGGCGGGCACGAACGCCTCAGGCTTCCAGCTGTACTACTCCAGCTCGTACAACGCCTGGATCTTCAACCGTCACCAGACGGACGTCGTCGACCCGGTGATCATCCGCTCGATCGGCACCAAGCCGCCGGTCCTGAACGCCTGGACACACCTGGCGGGTGTCTACGACGCCGCCGCGCAGACCGTGCAGCTGTACGTCAACGGCGTTCCGCAGGGCGCTCCGACGCCGTTCACGGCCACTCCGTGGAAGGCGTCCGGCAACCTCCAGGTCGGACGGCTGTGGCACAACACGGCGGGCAAGGAGTACTTCTCCGGCACCGTCGACGAGGTCAAGGTCTGGTCCCGCGCCCTCGCCGACTCCGAACTCGCCCACGATGCCTGGCTGGAGGACGAGGACCTCAGCGACGGCACCTCCGGTGACCCGGTCCCGGTGCTCGTCGCCAAGTGGGACGCCACGGACATGGTCAACGCGACCGGCACCACGGTGAAGGACACCAGCGGCTTCGGCCGCAACCTCACCCTGAACGGCGCCACGCTCGCCCAGATCACCACCGGTGACCCGGACATCGGCGAAGAGGTCACGACCTCGCAGACGATGTCCCTGAACGGCACCAGCGCGTACGCCACCGCCGCCGGACCGGTCGTCGACGACACCGGCTCCTTCACCGCGACCGCCTGGGTGACGCTGGACCCCGCCAAGCTCGCCGACACCACCAAGTCCTACTCGGTGCAGGTGTTCGGCCAGTCGGGCACCAGCCAGTCCGCCTGGGGCGTCTGGTACCAGCAGCCGGCCGGCAGCACCCAGGGCCGGTGGACGTTCGGCCGTCCCGACAAGGACGGTACCGGGGCGGTGTGGACCACGAGCGAGTCGGAGGCGCTGACCACGGCCCAGCTGGGCGTTCCGGTCATGCTGACCGTCGTCTACGACGCGCAGGCGGCCGCCGACCCCGACGACACCTCCAGGCTCGGCGGCCTCAAGCTCTACGTCGACAGCGGGCTGATGGGTGACCAGGACGGTGTGTCGTACTCGGCACCCTGGCAGGGCGGCGGCGCGTTCGAGATCGGCCGGGCGAAGATCAACGGCGCCGCCGCGCGCTACTTCCCCGGAACCATCGACAGCGTCCGTGTCTGGGCCGGAGCCACCTCCACCGACATGATCGCCAACCGGCGCAACGCCGAGCAGTGACAGCCGCGGGCCGGGGGGGGCCCCCCCCCCCCCCCCCCCCCCCCCGTGCCCGGCCGCCCCCCCCCCCCCCCCCCCGCCCCCGCGCCCCCCCCCGGCCACGCCGGGCCACCCCCACCAAACCCCTCA
>NZ_JBIALD010000051.1:0-17211 GCF_042873115.1 Streptomyces sp. NPDC005017
GCCCGATCCGCTCCCGGGCGGTCAGCTTGCCCTTGGCGTGCTGCGCGGCCGTCGCCTTCTCACCCGGACCGGCCAGCGCCCGCGCACGAATCTCGCGCAGCTCGGCGACGTGACCACGAATGTCCGTCGGCCCCGGCTCCGTCGGTACTGGGGCAGTCGTCATCGCCATCTCTGGTCCCTTTCTGGGACAGGACTGAGGAGAGAATCCCGCCCCGGATCCATGGAGAACATGATCAAACCGCCTATACGGTTTGGTTGAGCTGTGGTGGAAGAGGTTTTGGACACCGGTCGACTCACCGCCAACCCAGGGGCGGTGAGTAGTCCTCCGACCCGTCCCACCAGCTCCAACCGAGCGCCGGCGGCGGCTCGGGCTCCACCGGGGGATGCGACCGCAGTGCCAGCAACACCACGGCGAGAGCTGCCAGTTCCTCCTCGCTGGCAGCTCCGCGTTCCACCCGGAGTACGGCTTCTGAGCTCTTCATCCAGCCCGTCTCCTCCTCTCCCTGCAGGCTTGAGCCAGGGTCGACCGGACCACTCGAAAAGCACTGAGGGATCACTTGAGGCCGGACCGGTGTCCCGCCCCAACTGCGCTCCATGGCAAAGGTTTTACGCGCGCACAAGCGGTCGGTTTCGCTGTAGCGTCAACAGTGGGCCGCTGAGGCGACGACCTGGGACAGCTGTGCTCCAACAGGGCCGTACCGGTACTGGATCTGGAAGCCAGCGTTCCGAAAGTAGTCGTAGCGGAGTGCTTCCTACCGCTGGAAAGTAAACCGGGTGGTATGTATCTTCACAGGCCTGAGAGTCCTGAAGCACCAATACGCCGACGCCGCTCAGGGGGAACAGACATGTCTGCGAGCACGTTCAGTGTCGAACACGCGGTACCCGACACCTGGCGCACGGGGCGGGACGTGGCGATGCCACAGCAGGCCACAGCGCTTCGCTATCCGAGTCTCACCACCACGGTCCCGAAGGAGTTCGTGCACCGTGCCAGCGTCGCCGAGGTGATGCTCACCGACTGGGCACGCCTGGACGAACAGCACTTCACGGTGACCGCCCAGTGGCCGCGGCTGCACTGCTTCTTCGCCACGCTCGACGGCTTCCACGATCCGCTTCTGGTCGCTGAAACGATCCGGCAGGCCGGACTGCTCCTCGCGCACGCGGAGTTCGACGTCCCGCTCGACCACAAGTTCCTCATGTGGGACCTGTCGGTCGACATCGACGCCGAGCAGCTGCTCATCGGCGGCGCGCCGGCCTCCGTGGTCATCGACATCACCTGCTCGGACATCAAGTGGCGCGGCCGCAACATCTCGGGCCTGCACTTCGATGCCGTGATCCGCCGCGACGGACAGCAGGTCGCGACCGCGGGAGCCACCTTCACCTGCCTCGCTCCGGCCGTCTACCGGCGCCTGCGCACCCCGCGGATCGGCGAGGGAGTGGCGCCGATCCCGCTGACGAGCCCCATCGCGCCGCAGGACGTGGCCCGGCTGTCGCCGACGGACGTCGTGCTCTCCCCGCTGCCTGGGCAGGACAGCTGGCAGCTGCGCGTGGACACCAGGCACCCCGTGCTCTTCGACCACCCGGTCGACCACGTGCCGGGCATGGTGCTGCTGGAGGCCGCCCGCCAGGCCGCCATCGCCTACCTGGGCCGCGACTGCCTGCCGGTGGGCATCACCAGCGAGTTCACGCGCTACGCGGAGCTCGACGAGCCGTGCCTGGTCGAGGTGTGCTCCCTGCCGCGCGACGAGCAGGGCCGCGAGCGCGTGCTCGTGACCGGACGCCAGGAGGGCGAGATCGTCTTCTCCTCGACGCTCACGGCGGCACCGGCCACCGCCTGAACGAGGCAAGCGGCTCGAGGGAGAAGTTCCCTTGAGCCGCTTCCGCATGTCCTCAGAACCCAGGTGCCTTCAAGGCCGGGGCGCCTGCGATGCGCCGCGGGCCCAGGATGCTCCCGGACGACGAGGACCCCGGGTGCCCGAAGGCACCCGGGGTGAATCAGACCGATCGGGCCGTTGTCAGGCCGGGGCCGGCTCCGGCTCGGGCGCCTCGAGTGCTTCGAGCGCCGCACGCACCACACGGGCGCCCCGGTCCGGAGCCACGTCCAGCCGCATCAGCACCGCCGGAGAGGCGATGGAGGGCAGCAGGTGCTTCAGCAGCACCGAGGCCCGGTACTCGACATCGTCGAGGCCGGTCTCCAACTGGGCATAGAGCTGTACACCGTTGAAAGCGCTGACGACCAGCTCGGCGACCTCACGCGGCACCACGTGGGAGAGCGTCTCGCCCCGCCGGTGCGCCTCGGCGAGGACCTCGGTGAGCACGTCGACCCAGAGCGGCCAGGCGCTCCCGTAGTACTTGATGCCGGCGGGGTCCGACGAGAGCCGGGCACCCGCGCGCAGCAGTGGCTCGTGCCGCAGCCGGTGGGCCACCGTCATCGCGACGTCCACGACCTCCTGGAGCTTGACCTCCTGCTCGGGCAGCGCCTGGGCCGTCTGGAGCTCCAGGACCCCCTTGGCCAGCGCTTCCTTGGAGTCGAAGTGGAAGTACAGCGCTCCCTTGGTCACCCCTGCGGTCTTGAGGATGTCGGCGACTGTCGCCGCTGTGTACCCGTGTTCCGCGAAGACGACCGCGGCGGCCTCCAGAACTGCGCGACGGGTCCTGACCGCACGTTCCTGCTGGGCCATGGGACCTCCCTTTCCCTGAACCGCACCGGAGTCCTACGAGCCGTAGCCGCAGACCGGAGCACCAAGAACAAACCGTCCAAGAGGTACCTTATTCTCTTGGTCGATGGAATGACAGCGCTTGAGTTCGCCCAGTATTCGCCCCCTGATCCTCCGTGCAACCCCGGTCACAGGGCGTGTATCCCGTCGCTACGGAGCCGAAACGCGCTGGTCAGAGGAACTCTGTGGGGCCGTCCGAGGACTCTGTGGCGGCAGGGCGTAAAAACCATCCACCCTGTACGTTTCCCGGCTTGTTTTCATCGTCCCCCGGCCAGGTCAGGCGCCGACAGGAACCATACTCCCGGAAGCCGTCGGCACCCCGGCCGATCCGGTCCACAGCCGGCCCTCCGCCGCCTCGGCGTCCACGGCCCGCACCAGCCGCTCGTCGACCGCGTCGAGCGAGCCGACCATGTGCCGTACCCCGGCCCGACGCATCAGCTGGCGCTGGAAGCTGTGCTCGTAGGACGTCGGGTGCCCGATGAAGGCCGCCCCGAGCTCCTGGGCGACCTCGGCCACCCTCGCCACGTCGTCGATGAACAGCGCCTCGTCGCAGCGGACCCCGAAGACGTCCTCGGCGATCTCCCGGACACCCGGGCGGAAGCCGTCGGTGCAGACGTACAGAGGCTCGTCGAAGGCGTCCGCGTACGCGCCGAGGTGGCGCTCGAAGTGGTCGCGCTCCAGACCGCCGTAGCAGACCAGCTGGGCCCCGGTGGCGCGCAGCCGCTCCAGCAGGGCGCCGGCGCCCTCGGTGACCCGGACCGGGTTCTGCTCGAGGTAGGCCCGGCGCTCGCGGAAGTACTCCTGCACGACCTCCTCGGGCGTACCGGGAACGCCCATGGCGGCCGCGGCCCGCAGCTGCGTCTGCGACAGCACGGCCCGCTCCAGCTCGGCGGTGTAGACGCCGCCACGGCTCGTCACGAACCGGTGGATGACCGGACTGAACGTGTCGTTCAGCAACACCCCGTCGATGTTCACCGCGATCAGTCGCAGATGCCGCAAGGCCATCACAGAACCGCCTCTAAACGTCGGGCCGTACGACGGATGCGCACGGCGCCAGATGGGCAAGTCAGCGGCCCGCGCCGACTGCACCGGCCGCGCAGGCCTCATGTATTCGACAATAAACCGGACGTGCGGTTTCTTCAACAGCTATCCTTGAGCGGTATCGCTCGAGACAGGGGCTCATAACCGTGGGGGGAACGATGAGCAGCACGTTGAAGGGCAGAACGGCACTGGTCACGGGCGCGGGGCGGGGAATCGGCCGGGCCATCGCCCGGCGCCTGGCGGCGGACGGCGCGCTCGTCGCCGTGCACTACGGCAGCGACGAGACCTCGGCCCGCGAGACCGTCGAGCAGATCACCTACGAGGGCGGGCGCGCCTTCGCGCTGCACGGGCCGCTGGGCGTGCCCGACGACGTCCGTACGGTCTACGAGCGGCTCGACGCGGGACTGCACGACATGGGAGAGCCGGCCGAGCTCGACATCCTGGTCAACAACGCCGGCTTCAACGTCCGGGGCGGGGTGTCCGAGGTGACCCCGCAGGACTTCGACCAGCTCATGGCCGTTCATGCCAAGGCCCCGCTGTTCCTCGTGCAGGAGGGGCTGGGGCGGCTGCGCGGCAGCGGCCGGGTCATCAACATCAGCTCCGCCGCGACCCGGGTCGCCCTGCCGACCTCGCTGGCGTACTCCATGGCCAAGGGAGCCCTGGAGACCCTCACCCGCACGCTCGCCAAGGAACTGGGGCCGCGTCAGATCACCGTGAACTGCGTGGCGCCCGGCTTCGTCCGGACGGACCTGAACCAGCAGCGCTGGGCCACGCCCGAAGCCGAGGCCGTGCACGCCGCGTTCTCCGTGTTCGACCGGATGGGACAGCCGGGCGACATCGCCGATGTGGTGGCCTTCCTGGCGTCGCCGGACTCCCGCTGGGTGACCGGGCAGTGCATCGACGCGTCCGGCGGAACAGGACTGTAGTTCCGGCAGTTGCCCTCCCGGTCAGGTCACAGAGGCAGGGTGAGGTCCGGCTCCGGTGTCGCCGAGGGCTGCTGTACGCCGCCTGAGCGCGGCGTCTTGCGGCCCTTGGTGCCCGGAGCCAGGGTGCGGGGGTCCACGGCCTCAGCGGGCGCTCCAGCGGCGTACAGGCCCTTCGGGGCGGTGTCCCGGTCGTGCGGCAGCAGCCAGAACACCCGGCGGCGGAACGTGCCCGAGGACCGGGAGGGCTTCGCCCGCGGGCTCAGCAGCGCGTACCCGACCATGCGGCCGTCGCGGTGGTAGGCAGGCCGCCCCCGCCGTGTCGGCAGCCGGTCGAGGCTCTGGCGTACGTAGTCGAGACCGGCTATGTCCTCCAGCCAGACGAAGCCGACCTCGTGGACGATCTCGTCCTCTGCGATGAGAGAGCTCATGCAGTCTCCTCGTCGGCGAGCAGTCCGATGCCCGGGTAGTACTTGCGCTGGTTGGAGAGAATCATCTCTTTCGGCGACTCGAGCCTCACCAGTTCTCGGACCCGGGCCGCGAAGGACCGGGACGACATCGCCGGGGCGCCCTCATTCTGACACCACGTCCGGTAGGCGGCGTACAACTGTGTTTGTTCCGCCCTCAGTTCGGTGTCCAGTACGCAGCATTCGCCCAGGAACCTACCGGTGTGGTCCTCCGTCTCCGCATACGCGGTTGTGGCGATACGCACCCGCTCAGGCCCGCTGAGGCCCTTCTCGCCGCTCAGATAGCGCCGGGCACCCTGAACCAGCCAGTTGAGGATTCCGGGCCCTTCCTCGGTCACCAGGATGTCCGCGAGGTTGTCGATCTTCCGCTGGTCCGGCACCACCCGCTCGAACGGCAGCAGGCGCATCCGCCGCCAGAACGCGAAGCCGCCGGTGCCCACCTCGGGCCGGTGGTTGCCCAGCAGCCACAGCTTGTGCGTCGGCGAGAAGCTGAAGAAGTCCTGCCGCATCCGCCGCGCCTTGATCCGGTCGCCCCCCGTCAGCAGCTTCACCCGTGCCTCGTCGAACCGGTCCCCCGGCTTGACCTCGCTGCACACGATGATCCGCCTGCCGTGCAGTTCGGCCAGGTCGGTGGGGTGCCCCTCGTACGGGCGTGCCATCAGGAACCCGGGAGGTGCGACGTCCGCGTAGTCGCCTATCAGCTTCATCACCACGTCCAGGAGCACCGACTTGCCGTTCTTGCCCGAGCCGAACAGGAACGGCATCACCTGGCCGCCGACGTCGCCGGTGATGGAGTAGCCCAGCAGCAGGTGCAGGAAGTCGATCATCTCCGCGCAGTCGGGCCCCTCACCGAAGGTGTCGGTCAGGAACCGGTCCCAGCGCGGGGTGGGCATCGGCTCCGGTGAGACGGTCGTGCGACGCGAGTGGAAGTCCTTGTGCGGCTGCGGCGCCCTGACGAGCCCGGTACGCAGATCGACGATGCCCGCCGGGGTGCACAAGGCGTACGGATCGGCGTCCAGCAGCGACGCGTTCATCACCATGCCGGGAGCCGAACGCGCCTGGACGAGCATCGCCGTCATGGCGCTGGTGCTCAGCGAACGGCGGCGGTGCTGCTGGAGCGCCCTCTCTGTGTACACACCTCGCGGATCGGACGTGGCGATGGACTCGGCCAGGTCTCCGGCCGCCCACATCATCGTGTCGTCGTCGTCCGGCTGCCAGCGGGTGCGGTCCCAGCGGAACCAGCCGAGGCCGGGCACGTGCTTGTAGTCGTTGGCATAGAGCTTCACGAACAGCTTGGCGTTGCCACGGTCGCTGAGGGTGTCCGGCAGCAGTCCGTCGGCCTCGGCCTCCATCGGTACCTGGACACTGTCGACCGGATTCTGACTCGAACGAGGAAGCGGCACCGCCCGGTCGAGAGTACGTGCGGCGGCCCTCGTGCTGTCGAAGGCGAAAAGTGCGTCGTCGTGCCCTGAGGTCACCCTCGACCCCGCACTTCCCCGGACCTTGACGCGGAGAGCCTCAAGCCACCGTGCGATTTCCGCAGCTCAGCAGTCATCTGCACCCCCCGTGAGCGACCGAAGCGACTGAACGACCAACACAGATTAACGAAGCGGACGCTCAGGGTGGTGCGCCTGTGGATACCGGATTCAAGCCGACTTCGCCTCCCGGACGTCCGTCCGACGGCCTCTCAGCGACTCAGCGACTGAAGGGCAGCGACTGAAGCCCTTCAGTCGCTCTTTCAGTCGCTGCATAAAAGCGCAGGTCAGAAGGGGTGAAGCTATCAAAACAGCGACTGAAGCGACTCAGCGACTCTATATATAACGCCCACACGCGCATACGCACGCGCATACACGCGCACACGCGTTGCTCTTCATATACCCAGTCGCTGAGTCGCTTCAGTCGCTGATCTGGGGAGCGCGACGCTCTGACCTGGGATTTCCTCAAGCGACTCACAGCGACCCAAGGAATGCTCAGTCGCTGTTCTTCAGTCGCTCGGTCGCTGGGGAGGCTCCACCAACCCTCCAGCGACACTTGATCAACTGTTGGCGAAACCTTTCCTCCATGTCGGAGCCTCGGTCGCTTCAGTCGCTGGGCCGGATGCGGACACTCATCCGGAATACTGAGACCCGCAGCTGTCCGTGTGACGAGGGAGGGAGGCCCACATGCCAGAGCGCAACCAGGACTTCGGCAAGTACGGTGCCCGCGGCATCAGGGGGCACGAGGCCGTCGCCCGCCGCCTCGACGCCCTCGCCGGCTATATCGCCACCCCCGTGACCACCCGCCGCGGGCTGCTGGCCCGGCTGCACTACCTCACCCGCACCGAGCACGCCCGCGCAGCTGCCCGGGAGGCGGGCCTGACGGTCACCGACCGCACTCTCAAGGCCTGGCTGGACGGCAAGCGCACCCCCACCCAGAAGAACCTCGAACGCGTCGACGCGGCCTACCGCGCGGTCCGTCGCCACAACGTCGCCCGCTACCTGCTGGCACGCCTCAACCGCGAGGGCCGCGGCACCCGGGTGGAGATCCACCCCCTCAACCAGTCCCAGGTCTCCCGCCCAAGGCAGCGCTTCGTTGAGTTCCGCACACTCAACATCCGCCAGTGGGACCGGATCGTCGATGCCTGGGCTGCCGACGACACCGAGGCCCTCGACGAGGCCTGGGTCGACCGCATCGTCGACCTCGGTTCACAGTGGGGCCAGTACGAGTACGTCACCAACATCGGCTTCGCGGCCTGACCCAGCCCTCTCAAAGCACTCCTTTAACGGCCCTCACAGGCCGCTGTGTTCGCGCAGCCGGGCATCGATAGGTCTCGGTGCCCGGACCTACGCCACAGGACCCCTGGAGCCCCCTCAGCATCGGCGGCCTACAGGCCGGGGTCGCTCAAAACTTCCTTGAAGCGTGGCTGATACCGGAACGTGGTTGCTGGAGGCACACGCGCGCCTGAACGACCGCGTGCAGCGCCGTCGTGGCGGACTTTCGAGGGCACAGGTTCAGACGTGGCGGCAGTAAGTCCCCATCACATCGGCCAGCTACGGACGGTCAGTTGACGATGTAAGAGAGCGCAACGCCCAGATACCCACTGACCTGCGGAAACGTCCTAGGAGACCCAGTTCCTAGGAACTGGGTGGCAGTTCCTAGGAACTGCCTAGATTGCTCTCACGTCAATGAGCAAAGGCCCCCGAGGAGGCCCCAACAGCCCTGTTCGCGGGGCTGTTTCGCCTTATGCGTAAGCGACCTCGGCGAGTGAGGAAGGTACTTCGACACGGCTGGGAGGACCGAGTTCATTGACTTGGTGCTCATGTACGTTAGGTTCATCAGGTCGGCCTCGCGGCCGTGTTCCGACTGCCCATCAACCCGTGTACGGAGGCCCCTTTTGGGAGCGGTACGCAGACTGGTCGACGCCAACACAGGCGAGCCGGTCCCCTATGCGCCGTACGCGTTCGCAGGCCGGCACACCCAGGTGGACAAGACGCGTGTCGAGGCGATCACCGAGTCGAAGGCGTTCACACCGAGTCAGAAGTTCCTCGTCCTGTGGTGGATCGGCGTCTCGCCGGAAGGCATGAACCCGCTGCGTGCGACAGGTTCCGACATCGCCAAACGAGTGGGAATGTCCAGCGACGCCGTCGGGAAAATCAACCGGAAGCTGGCCAAACACCGCATCCTGGTGGTGCGAGGACGCATCGGCAACTACAACCTGTACCGCATCAGCCCGTACATTGCCTTTCACGGAACAGGGCTGGAGCAGCGGGAAGCGGTCAGGACGTGCAACCCGCCGGACATCCCTGGATTCGACGACAAGACCCCTGCGCGGTGGGAGGCCCAGTGACCAGTGACGACAAGCAGAAGAACCTGGAGCTGCTCAAGGCCACGGCCGGCATGACCGCCAACCAGCGCCTTGTCGTCATGCTCTACGCCCTGCACCCGACCGACCGGGCCGGAGCCGTCGTCGAGACCGCGGCGAACCTCTCCGCCCTCGTGGGCATGTCCGCCCCCGTCTTCTCCCGCACCCGCAAGCAGGTCATCGAAGCGGGCTGGCTCGAGGAGTCGGACAAGCTCGCCCACATCCGGTACTACCGCCTCAGCCCCAAGGCCCTCGGCGAGCACGTGGTGGTCCCCCTGCGCCGGGCAACCTGATCCTTGTCCTGGGCGCAATGAAGGCGTCCCACAGAGCGTTCCTCATTAGCACCAAGTCAATGAGGAGCTGTCTGTGGGACGCCTTCATTGCGCCCACGTTCAACAACCAGCCGAGGACGGTCCAGATGCGACCTCGCTCGGCAGCACTGGCGCACAAGCAGCCCTGCGCCGACACGCCCTCCGAGCACCCGCAGCCGCGCTGAGGGGGTGTCGGACTTCAGCCTGATCTAGCGCGGAACCCCGGGCGTTCGCGCCCGGGAGGAAGCGCTTCTCCGGATCGCTCTGACCCGCGGGGACCCACGGGCCTGCACCGTTGCCCTCAGCCGGGTCGCTTCTGGTTCTCGATGTACTCCTTGATGATTTCCAGCGGTGCTCCGCCGCACGAGGCGGCGAAGTACGAAGGCGACCAGAAGTGCTCACCCCACAGGTACTTACGGATATGGTCTGGGAACTCCTGGCGGAGCCTGCGGGCGGAGACGCCCTTGAGGGAGCCGACTAGCCGCGAGATGGCGACCTTGGGCGGGTAGTGCACCAGCAGGTGGACGTGATCACGCCCGCCGTTGAACTCCACCAGCTCGGTGTCGAAGTCCGTGCACACGGCCCGCATGACCTCCTCGCAGCGCCGGAGGATCTCGTCGGTGAACGGGCCGCGCCGGTACCTGGGTGTGAAGACCAAATGCGCGTGGAGGGTGTGGACGACTGTTCTACCCCTGCGGATGTCGGGGTTCGGCTCCCAGCGTGGTGACATAGAGCATTGATACGATCACGCCCGTGAAACTCGCCGTGCAGGTGAAGCTGATACCGCAGGCCGAGCAGGCCGCCGCGCTGTCCGCGACCCTGCGCACGGTCAACGATCTGGCGTGCTGGGTCTCCGAAGTGGCGTTCGCCCGCGGGGTGCCGCGTGAGTACGAGCTGCGCAAGCACACCTACCCGCGCCTCAAGGCCGAAGGTCTGGGGGCGCAGGCCGCCCAGCACACCATCAAGAAGGTCCGCGACGCCTACACGACGCTCAAGGCCAACCTCAGGGCCGGGAACCTCGGCAAACCGGGCTCCAAGCGGCGCAGGAAGGCCGAGTCCAAGCCCGTCTCCTTTCGTCCCGAGGCGGCCCAGCCGTACGACGACCGGTGTCTGAGCTGGCAGTACGACGCGCGGACGGTGTCCATCTGGACCACCGCCGGCCGTATCCGGGGTGTGCGGTTCATCTGCTCCGCCGACGGCATGAAGATGCTGCGCGAGCACCGGCAGGGCGAATCGGATCTGGTGGAACGCGACGGCGTGTTCTATCTGATCGCCACCTGCGAGGTTCCCGAGGCCGAGACGTACGAGCCGGACGGGTTCATCGGCGTGGACCTCGGCATCGTCAATATCGCCACCACGTCCACCGGCTACCAGGCCGCCGGGCGCGATGTGAACCGGCGCCGCCAACGCCACGGCGATCTGCGCACCAAGCTTCAGCGCAAGGGCACCAAGTCCGCCAAGCGGCTGCTGAAGAAGCGCAGCCGGCGCGAGCGGCGCCATGTCTGCAACACCAACCACATCATCGCGAAGCGCATCGTGACCGAGGCTGAACGCACCTCGGCCGGAATCGCCCTGGAAGACCTGGGCGGCATCCGGCAGAGGGTACGGCTCCGCAAGCCCCAACGGGTCACGCTCCACTCCTGGGCCTTCGCCCAGCTCGCAGACTTCATCGTCTACAAGGCACGCCGCGCAGGCGTGCCCCTGGTCCACGTCGATTCCGCCTACACCTCACAGACGTGCTGCGAGTGCGGCCACGTCGACAAGAAGAACCGGGTCGGCCAGTCCCTCTTCGTCTGCCGGAACTGCGGGGTCGTTGCCCACGCGGACCGGAATGCTTCCCACAACATCGCCCAGCGTGGCGTCGTGGTGTGGGATGCGGGGCGTGAGTCACGCGTCCCTGCCACCCCGTAAGGGGTGTCTGGACGGAGGAGTCCACCCGGCAGCCAGCCGGGCACTACCTCCAAGCCCGGTCCCTTTAGGACCGGGTCAAGTTGACGTCCCACCCAGATCCAGACCCTGCTCTCTCCGGACGAGCGGAGCGCCCCTCATGACACGACTCCACGAGGGGCGTTCGCGCAACCCCGTCTACTCCGCTCAGCCGTCAGCCCGAGCCCGAGCCGCCTCGACGAACCCCTCGGCCAACTCCCCCAGCCGAGCAGGATCCCGTTCCAGAGCCCGCATGCTCAGAAACCGCAGCAGATCGAAGAACAGTTCGTCACTGCCCACCTTGGCGTTCAGCAGCATCGCCAGCGCCCCAGGCTGATCGAACGGCACCGGCCGCCCCCGCAGCTCCTCCCCCACACCGGATTCCCCACGAGGCTCAGGCACCCCGTCGACCGCCGAAGCAGAGCCCCCGGTGATTACGCCGTAATCACCCTGAGCCCCCTGAACCGGGTCGCGAGTGATTACGTCGTAATCACCCTGCGCCTCCCCACCCACCACCTCGGCGACGCCACCACCGTCACCGACGCCCTCACTGTCAGCCCGCCCGGTGATTACGCCGTAATCACCGGAGCCCTTCTCAGCGCCGCCCTCTCGTCCAGCCCGAGGAGTGATTACGCTGTAATCACTCGCGTCGGCAGCTTGCCCCGAGGGATCGGCCGACGGGACGGGCGTAGGACTACTCGAAGGGTCGGTGATTACGCCGTAATCACTTGGGGCGGCCTCGCCAGCCCCAGCTGCGGCTTCAGAAGGACGACCTTCTCCCCCAGCCCCCCTCCCCTTGAGCTCCTTCTGCTGCTTGAGCTGCTCCAGGGCCGCTTCCTGCTCCTCGGCAGGCTTGTTGCCCACAGCACGCAGCAGATCGATGGGCTCCTCGCCGATACGAGCCTGAAGCTCGGGTGTGAGATGCAGCAGGGCGAGGCGCTGCGAGACCCACCCCTGTGACCGATGCAGCCGCTTGGCAAGCGCCCGCTGACTGCCATGGATGGCGAGCAACCGCTGAAGGGCCCGGGCCTCGTCGAGTTCCTCGAGGTCCTGCCGGTGGATGTTCGCGACGAGTGCGGACTCCAGCAGCTCCTCGGAGGTGCTCCCCTGGTCGTCACTGACCATGACCTTGATCGTGGCCAGTCCGGCCTCACGGGCGGCGGCCAGCCGGCTGCTGCCGTCGACGACGACATACGTGGTGTCGGGCTCCAGCGCGGACTCATGCGCGGGGTTGGCCTTGACGTAGGCGTCCCGGTTCATGACAGTGATGGCTTGCTTCTGCCCATGAGTCTGCAGACTCCCGGCCAGATCCGTCAGATCGCCCAGCGTGGAACGCGGGTTGTCGGGGTTGGGACTGACCCGGTGAACAGGAAGCTCGCTGGGCGGGGCAACGCCATCAGTAGGAACCCCTGTGGCCGCGGCCACGGCCTGCCGCCGCGCGCTGACGGGCCGCACTCCCCCACCGAACCGCCCGGCACCGAGCCGATCGGCCTTGCTCACAGGACCTCCCGAGCCAACGCACGCATCCCGACGGCCTGCTGAGACTTGGGCGCGTAAGACAGCAGAGGCTTCTTCACGCGGACGGCTTCCTTCTGCTCCTTCAGATCCCCGATCACTCCCACGACCCGAGGATCCTTTATGTCCACCCACCCCTGCAGGGACGAGGTGGCGATGTACCCACGCCGCGAGTCATACAGATTCACGACGATCCCGAGGTAGTCGATGTCTACCTGAAGGTCCCCCCGCAGGTCGTCGATCTGCGAGGTGAGCAACTCATAGGCGTCGGCCGAACTGTCCTCGGCCTGCACGACGATGAGCGCCCCCGACTGCCCGGGCGCCTCCCCGCTTCGCCGCCGCCCGTAGTAGGCGGCCGCGTCCATGCTGAGCCCGAGGCTCGGCGGACAGTCGACGATGATTACGTCGTAATCACTCTCCAGCGGAGCGAGCGCCCGCTCCAGCGCAGCCTCCCGAGCCCGCACCGCGGACAGCCGCACATCAAGCAGGAACGCGTCATGACAGGCGGGCAGCAGATGCAACCGCCCCCCGAAGACGTCCTCATCGATGGACACGACGAGATCCCGCAGCTCGCCCTTGGCGTCCCCGGCCATGTGATTGGTGAGGCTGTCGCCGGTCATGGGCAGGGGAGTGGCACCCAGCTGGTTGGTCAGATGGCACTGCGGATCGAAGTCGACGAGCAGCACTCGAAGTCCCGGCCCGGGCAGGTTCTCCACATCGAGCGGATCCTCCACGGCCGCGCCCTGGTCCCCCGACTCCTCACTCGCACGAAGGGCAAGAGCAAGGGCCTTGGCCACACGCACAGGGTGCAGTGAGTTGGAGTCCTCGGAGAGGGCCTCTCCCAGTCCGGCGGTGATGGCGGTCTTCCCCACTCCGCCCTTCTGATTGCAGACCACGAACCGCCGAGTCACGGCCGGCCGCTTCACCTCGGGCGCCGGATGGGTGTCGAGCCACAACTGCACGGACTGGGCGAGCCCCTGAATCAGGGAAACCCGCCGATCGGCGGCAACCTGCCGGAACTCCTCCCACTGCCCGGACGGCAGAAACGTGGCGAAGGAATCGGCCCCAGCGGTATCGACGGCCGCGGTGGCCGAGGCCAGGGAGCACCACTCCCGGACCCCTGCCTCCACAGCCGCCTGAATCTCAACCCCGCACTGCGCGGCTCTGACCTTCAGACTCTGCCGGAGCCATCCCGGCAGCTTCGAAACGACCTTCTCCCGGTCGCTAGGGGTGACTGGCGAACTCATGGAAGACACCATACTAACGTCCAAGATCACCTCCCACCCCGACACGTTAGCAACCCCAACTTCACCATCCTGATTACGCCGTAATCACCCCATCCCTCCACCCATCCTCGAGCGGCGGGGGTGATTACGCCGTAATCACCCCCGCCGCTAGGGCAGGTACTGAGCTCCCTCCGCGGCCGTGCCGACGAGCCCGCGCTCGGCTTCAGTGAGCGCACTGGCCCAGGCAGCGGAACCGCCGCGCGCCGGATTCTCCCGGCTCAGACCGAGAACTGAGCCCATCGGCCTGCAGGGTCTACCACTTCATGCCGAGGGTGTTGAGGTCGTTTTGTCGTTGTTCGGTGAGTCGTGTGGCTCTGCGGCGGGTGTTGGAAAGCCATTGCCCGAGGCGGATCTCCACGCCGTTGTTGAGTTGTTCGGTGTGGTGTCTGGGTACGGCGAGGTGGCCTTCGCGTGTGTGGTACTGGCGGGCCGCGGCAAGGTTGATGGCCCATTTGTCGTCCTGGCTCCGCCGCTTGGGCTGCTCGTCGTCGCCCGCGGCCTGGAGTCCGATGACGCTTTCGAGGAGCCATTGCTGGGCGGGCAGCAGCTTGTCCCACCCGAGCCGCTGTGCTGTGGTCCAGGCGCCGAGGTCTTCGCCCTGGACGAGGACCTCACCCGTGGCCGGGGCGAGGGTGCCGCCGGTCTCCAGGTGGGTGCGTGTGAGGTGGAAGGCGCGCTGCCAGGCGATGTCCCACCCCATGGGGCACCAGCCCGCATCGATGTCCTCCAGGGCTTTCAGGCGGCCTTCGGGGAGTTCTCCGGTGTAGGAGACGCTCTCGCCCGCGGCACGCCGTCCGGTGTTCTGCCAGGTCTTGCGGGCGGCGGCTCGCTGGTTCTTGACCCATACACCGATGGGGTAGCCGTCGCCCCAGACGGCGTGGGTGGGCGGGAGGAGGTGTCCGTGCGCGGCGGCGTAGGAACGGGCGACGGCGAGGCCTTCGTCCCAGGCGATGTCGTGGTGTGACCACACCATTCCCAGCGCTTCCAGTTCCTCGACGCGGAGGGCGTCGAGGTCGCCGGAGTTGTAGTAGCGCCGCTGGTCGGCCAGCCATACTCCGAGCGGGAACCCGGCGGCCGTCCCGGCGCCGTCGTCCGGGACCCGGTACTCGTAGGGCACACGCAGTTGCCTGCCACCGCTCTCGCGCAGCCATCGGCTGGCGGCCGCGAGACCGCGCCGCCAGTACGTCTTCTCCGGGTCGATGACCCGCAGTCTGACGAACTGCGCGATGGCCACGGGATCGCGTTCCTCGCTGAAACGCAGCAGCCCTCTTGCGGCCGGCCGGGCAGCGCCCGCGTCTTCGCCGCCCACCTGATCCAGATCCAGTTCCTGGTGCGCGCTGTTCTCGTGTTCCTCGGGATGCTCGTAGCGGCCGCTGCGGGGGCGGGGGTCGGCGAGGGCTTCGATGGTGTCGGTGTCGTGTGCGCGCAGGGCTCCGAGGACCTTCGCGAGGGTGCCGTAAGCGTCTGAGGTCAGCATTTCCCCTGCTTCCTCGCCTGGTGCAAGGAATACGGGGACCACGAGGGTGGCGATTTTTCCTCTTCCGGGCTGGATACGCAGTGCCCGTCCGACCATTTGCACGATGTCGACCATGGAGCCGCGTGCATCGCAGAAGGCGACCGCGTCACAGTTCGCGGTGTCGACGCCTTCACCGAGAACCTTCACGGAACTGAGAACCCGCAATGCAGCCGGAATATCCGAATCACCGCCGGCATGGTCGGCAATGAAATCGGAGGCGAACTCATCGAGCACCTGGCGTCGATGGCCGGCGGTGTGCTCGCCGTACAGCCAGTCTGCCCACACCCGCTCCGCGGGCGGGAACGCCTCGGGGTCCTCGGCCCGCAGCCGCGCCGCGACCCCGGGCACGCCTGTCGCCATGGCTTCGGCCTCGGCAACCCGGCTGTGGAACGTCAGCACACGGCGCAGCCGCTCTTTCGCGGCGGCGGTGAGCAGCCCGGTCTGCAGCGCGGCGAGCCGTGCCCCGCGCACGGAGTCGGAGCCGGCCGACCCGACGGCGATCGCGGTGTGCAGCTCCGGGTCGCGGATATCCAGGCAGACGACCTGGTACGGGGCGACGAGCCCGCGCTGGATGGCTTCCGACAGCCTCAGCTTGTAAGCGACGGGCCCGAACACGGGGCCGTCCTCGTCCATGCTCGCGACCAGCCGCGGCATGTCTCCCTCGGCCTCCCACACCCGCGCCGTTGCGGTCATGTACAGCCGTCGCACGGCCGGGATGCGTGCCTGGTCGTGTACGGCCGCCCACGGCTTGCCCGCATCACCACTCGTGCGGTGCGCCTCGTCAACGACCATGAGGTCCCACACGCCCAGCCCGGCCTCGTGCGCGCGCTGCAGGATGCCCAGGCCGACGGCCGCGTAGGTCGCGAACACCGTCACCGTCTCCAGGTCCTGGAGCCAGTCGGCCAGTTCGCCCGGGTCGGTGGTGCAGGGGATGCCGTCGCTGTCCTGGGCACGCAGTGAGCACACCCCGACCATTGCTCCGCGCCGGCCGCCCTGGCGCCAGGCGGCGGCCATCTGTGTCAGCAGGTCCAAGGTGGGCACCAGGACCAGGACGCGGCAGGCGGACAGCTGCCGTGCGGACTCCACGGCGATCAGGGTTTTACCGGACCCTGTCGCGGCAATTACCTGTGTCCGAAGTCCTTCGGGAGGCATGTGTCCGCCAGGAGGAGTCTGCAAATGACGCATGACGCCGTCCACTGCCTCTACCTGATGAGGCCTCAACTCGATTTTCGGCATCAGAGAGTCCTTTTCATCCACCCAGGTACGGCAAGTGACGGAGATTCACCAGTCACCGATACGCATGCTTCTCTGCAGGCACTTGGGCTCATGCCGCAAGGGCATCGGTGTTGTTCTCTGAGCCCAGAGTCTAGCCTAGATCTCAAAATGACACACCGGCTTATATCAGAGACCGCATACGCCAGAGATTCACCGACCCCGGAACAAGCGCGGCTACCCGCTGCCCAGCCAGCCTCTGACGCGCGCGGAGCGTGCGTCAGTTGCCGTACCGGACTGCGGAGCAGGCCAGTACGGCTTGATCCGGCGTCAGCCGGATCGCCGGATCACGGAGTGGTCCGGCAGGCGGGACGGAGTCCCGGCGCATCCGGCGCGGAGCGCCGGATGGTACCCGCCGCGTAGCGGCGGCGCGTCGTCTTCGCGGAGCGAAGCGCGCGC
>NZ_JBIALD010000052.1:0-16810 GCF_042873115.1 Streptomyces sp. NPDC005017
CGCCGATACGGTCCCTTGCGGGGGTTCTGGTGTCTGACGGCGGCCGCTGCGGGCGGACACCCCCCGCCCCGTCCCCTTGCCGCCGTACGCGGCTTTCCGTCGCCCGCCGCCCGCCGCCGCGGGCATGCGTGCCGCCAGGGGCGGCACGGGTGGGCGGGGCGGCACCTCGTCGCGCCGAGCTGCGCACCGCCCCGCCCCTCAGCAACCACCGGGCGGTACGTCGCTGACGCCGAGCTGCGCACCGCCCCGGCCTGAGCCGCAGCCCGGCGGCGCGTCGCGAGCGCCGAGTTGCGCAGCGCCCTCGGGGCAACCCGGCAGCACCCCCGGATCGGCCAGTTGTGCAGGGAACAGGCCAGGGCAGGAGCCCCTAGCGTCCCCTTATGAGGGATCGTTTCACCCGTACGGAGTAAATGTGCTCAAGCTGCCGGAATGGCCGGGCACCGGCCCCCTACGGTCGCACGGGTGATGAGCAGCAGCCCGGAAACCTCGACCCGCACCACCGGCGCACACCGGGCGCACCGCGAGGCGCGTGACCGCGGCGCCGCGAGGACGCTGGCGCAGCGGACGCCTGCGCGCTACGAGCCCTACCTGGACGGGCTGTTCACCTACTGCCTGTCCGTACTGTGCGACCACGACACCGCGACGGCCGCGCTGGGTGACGTACTGGCGCTCGCGGAGCGGCGGGGCGGGCGCGCGCCCGAGGCCGCCGACGACCGCCGGGCCTGGCTGTACGCCCTGGCCCGCTGGTCGTGCCTGCGGAAGATGGCGGAGGCCAGGCAGAAACGCCAGCCCGGCCACGCGGCGGGCCGCCACGGCCCCCGGCCCAGGCCGGTCCCGGCCCAGGGACCGCCCGTCTCCGAGGAGGCACAGCAGCGGCGGCGCCGCGAACTGGCCCTGCTCGCCTGGCCGGAGGCGGCAGGCACCAGCCCGGAGCAGCGCGAGGCCCTGGAGCTGGCCGTACGGCATCACCTGGCCGCCCACGAGGTCGCCGCCGTGCTGGGCCTGGACCTCGCCGCGGCCCGCGAACTCCTCGCCTCCGCCGCCTGCGAGGTGGAACGCACCCGCGCCGTGCTCGCCGTCGTGGAGACCGGCGGCTGCCCCGGCGTCGCCCGTCTCACCGGCGACCAGCAGCTCGTGCTCAGCACCGCCCTGCGCCGCGAACTGGTCCGGCACGTCGACGACTGCCCCCGCTGCCGGCGCGCCGCGGAACGCGCCGTGCCCGGCCGCTGGCCCGGCGCGAGCGTCACACCCGAGGCGCTGCCCGTGCTGGAGGCCCCCCGCGCGGCCCTGCACGTCGCGATGGCGCACCACCCGCGCGCGCGGGGCGCGGCCGTCCCCCGCTTCGACCGGCGCGGCTTCCCGATGGACCCGAAGGACCGCGCCGCCCGCCGCGACCGGCTGCGCGCGCGTGCCGTCACGACGACCGTGGTCGCCACCGTCGTCGCCGCGCCGGTGATCGCCCTGTGGTCCGCCTACCGCGGCGGGCCCCTCGCCGACGACGGCGAGGGCGGCGGCCCCGGCGCCGCCGCCGGCCGGGACCACGGGCCCGGCGGCCTCGAAGGGCCCGCCGCCGGCGGCGGCTACGAGAACGCGGGCAACGCCAGCACCCGGCCAGGCGGCGGCTTCGGCGAGGGCGCGTCCGACGTGTCCGTCGAGGTCATCAGCGTCAACGGGGTCGGCACGAAGGGTCCCGGGCAGCTGGAGGTGACGGCCGGTACCAGCGGTGACACCACCCTCATCACGCTCACCGCCTCCGGCGACGAGCCCGTGCGGTGGTCGGCCGCGACCGGAGCCCGCTGGCTGTATCTGAGCCGGTCGTCGGGAACCCTGCGGCCCGGCGAGTCGGTGACGGTCAAGGTGTACGTCGACCCGCTCCGCGAGCCCTCCGGGCACTGGCACGCGCGCGTGGCCGTCGCGCCCGCGGGCGTCATCGTCTCCATCGAGGGCTACGGCACCGCCCCCAGCCCCGCCGCCCCCGCACCGGAGCCGCGGCCCAGCAGCCCCGGGAACCCCCCACCCGTCGACCCGACCCCTACGCCGACGGCGTCCTCCGCCGAGCCGACCCCGAGCCAGCCGCCCTCGACGCCCGCCCCCGAGCCGACTCCCAGCAGTTCCGCCCCGACCGACCCGGGCTCGTCGCCGCCGGGCGACAGCGGCGACCCGAGCCCCTCCACGTCGTAGGCGCTCAGCCGACCGGGTCCGCCGGGTGCGGGGCCAGCAGGGGGAGCTGCGAGGCCAGGCGCTGCTCGCACAGCTCGACCAGGCGGTCGTAGCCGGCCTTGCCCATCAGTTCGGTCAGTTCCGCCCGGTAGGAGACGTAGACCGGATCGCCCGCGCCGTGCGCCGAGGTCGCCGAGGTGCACCACCAGTGCAGGTCGTGGCCGCCCGGACCCCAGCCGCGGCGGTCGTACTCACCGATGGAGACCTGGAGGACACGGGTGTCGTCGGGGCGGTCGATCCAGTCGTAGGTGCGCCGGACCGGCAGCTGCCAGCACACGTCCGGCTTGGTCTCCAGCGGCTCGCGGCCCTCCTGCAAGGCCAGGATGTGCAGCGAGCAGCCCGCGCCGCCCGCGAAGCCGGGGCGGTTCTGGAAGATGCACGAGCCGTTGAACGGACGGGTCTGGCGGGAGCCCTCGTCGTCCTCGGAGACCCAGCCGTGCTCCGTGCCCTCGTCGTGGTGCTGCCAGATCTCCGGCGTGAGCCGCGCCACGTGCTCGGCGACGCGCTTCTCGTCGTCCTCGTCGGAGAAGTGGGCGCCCAGCGAACAGCACCCGTCGGCCGCGCGGCCCGCCTGGATGCCCTGGCAGCCGCTTCCGAAGACGCAGTTCCACCGGGAGGTCAGCCAGGTCAGATCGCAGCGGAAGATCTGCTCGTCGTCCGCCGGATCGGGGAACTCCACCCACGCGCGGGCGAAGTCGAGCCCCTTCTCGTCGGCTTTCAGGGCCTTCTTCGACAGCTTGGATGCTTTCGCCCGCGAAGAATCCACGGCCGATTCGACCTTCTTGTCGTCCTTCGCCTTTTTCGTCTTTGGCACCCGTCCAGGGTAAGTCGCCGGACACCCCTGGCGGGACCGCTCCGCTCACGTCCCGAGGGGCGGAGCACGGCCCGGCTGGCAGTAGCGTTCCGTACATGAGACTCGGTGTCCTGGACGTGGGAAGCAATACGGTGCATCTGCTGGTGGTGGACGCGCACCCCGGCGCACGGCCGCTGCCCGCACACTCGCACAAGGCGGACCTGCGCCTGGCCCAGCTGCTCGACGAGGCCGGGGCCATCGGTCCCGACGGGGTGGAGCAGCTGATCGCCGTAGTCCACGACGCCCTCCAGGCGGCCGAGGACAAGGGTGTGGAGGAACTGCTCCCGTTCGCCACCTCCGCCGTGCGCGAGGCCACCAACGCCGACGAGGTCCTCACCCGCGTGCACGAGGAGACCGGCGTCGCGCTCCAGGTCCTCAGCGGCGCCGAGGAGGCCCGGCTCACCTTCCTCGCGGTCCGCCGCTGGTTCGGCTGGTCGGCCGGAAAGCTGCTGGTCCTGGACATCGGCGGCGGCTCCCTGGAGATCGCCTACGGCATCGACGAGGAGCCCGACGCGGCCGTCTCCCTGCCGCTCGGCGCCGGCCGCCTCACCGCCGGCTGGCTTCCCGGCGACCCTCCCGACCCCGACGACATAAGGGCCCTGCGTCGTCATGTCCGCGCCCAGATCGCCCGTACGGTCGGTGAGTTCAGCCGCTTCGGCGCCCCCGACCATGTGGTCGCCACCTCCAAGACCTTCCGGCAGCTCGCCCGCATCGGCGGCGCCGCCCGTTCCGCGGACGGCCTCTACGTCCAGCGCGACCTCAAGCGCGAGTCCCTGGAGGCCTGGGTGCCGCGGCTGGCGGGCATGACCACCGCCGAGCGCTGCGAGCTGCCCGGCGTCTCCGAGGGGCGGGCGGGCCAGCTGCTGGCGGGCGCGCTGGTGGCCGAGGGCGCGATGGACCTGTTCGGGGTGGAGACCCTGGAGGTGTGTCCGTGGGCCCTCAGGGAGGGTGTCATTCTGCGCAAGCTGGACCATATGCCGACGTAGGCGGCGTTTTCGGGAGGTTCGGGGGCGTACCCGGTTACGGGGCCGCGGGGCCCGCCTGCCCAGCCGAAGTGAGGAACGGCGCACAGCGGCCATCTCCCCCGGCCCACCCGCCAAAGACACGTACGCTGTAGCTCGTGGCAGATCCAGTCGTGCGTATTCCGGATGCGAAGGTCGCGCTGTCCACGGCCTCCGTCTACCCGGAGTCCACGGCGACGGCCTTCGAGATCGCCGCGCGCCTCGGCTACGACGGCGTCGAGGTCATGGTCTGGAACGACCCCGTCAGCCAGGACGTCGACGCCCTGCGCCGGCTCAGCGACCACCACGGGGTGCCGATCCTCGCCGTGCACGCCCCCTGCCTGCTCATCACGCAGCGCGTCTGGTCGACGGACCCCTGGACCAAGCTCCAGCGGGCCCGCGCGGCCGCCGAGAAGCTCGGCGCCACCACCGTCGTCGTCCACCCGCCCTTCCGCTGGCAGCGTTCCTACGCCCGCGACTTCGTCGGCGGGATCTGGCGGATGGCGAACGAGACCGATGTGCGGTTCGCCGTCGAGAACATGTACCCCTGGCGCTACCGCGACCGCGAGATGCTCGCGTACGCCCCCGACTGGGACGTCACCAAGGACGACTACCGCCACTTCACGATCGACCTCAGCCACGCCGCGACCGCCCGCACCGACGCGCTCCAGATGATCGACCGCATGGGCGACCGGCTCGGCCACGTCCATCTCGCCGACGGCCGCGGCTCCGCGAAGGACGAGCACCTGGTCCCCGGCCGCGGCACCCAGCCCTGCGCCGAGGTCCTGGAGCGGCTCGCCCGGACCGGCTTCGACGGCCATGTCGTCATCGAGGTCAACACCCGGCGCGCCATGTCCAGCGCGGAGCGCGAGGCCGACCTCGCCGAGGCCCTCGCCTACACCCGGCTGCACCTGGCGTCGGCGGCGGGGATGCCGAGGCCATGACCGCGCAGACCTCCCGGCGCAGGGGCCGGCCGCCGCGCGCCGAGTCCGCGGACACCCGCGACCGCATCCTCGCCGCGGCCCGTGCGCAGTTCTCCGAGCGTGGCTACGAGAAGACGTCCGTCCGCGGCATCGCCAAGGCGGCCGGGGTCGACCCGGCACTGGTCCACCACTACTTCGGCACCAAGGAGCAGGTGTTCGAGGCGGCCATCGAGGACAGCGTCGCGCCCGCGATCAGCGCCGCGGACTCCGTCGCCGACGGCCCGCTGGACGGTGTGGGGGAGCGGCTGACGCGCTTCTTCTTCGGCGTCTGGGAGAACCCGGCCACCCGTACGTCCCTGCTCGCCGTGGTGCGCTCCGCCGTCAACAACGAGACCGCCGCCGCAGTCTTCCGGCATCTGGTGGCCGCCCAGCTGCTGCGCCGGATCGCCGGGGAGCTGGACGCGCCCGACGCCGAGCTGCGGGCCGAGCTGGCGGCGGCGCAGCTGGTCGGTACGGCGATGCTGCGGTACGTGATCAAGGTGGAGCCGCTGGCCTCGGCCGAGCCGGAGCAGATCGTCGCGCGGCTGGCCCCGGTCGTACAGCTGCATCTGACCGGGTCCTGAGCCCCCTCCGCGACCCGTTCGCACAAGGGGGCGCAGGGGCGGTCGCACTGAGATACGCGTCCCGCATTCCGGACAGCGCGTCCCGGCACCTGGATGACCGGCGTACGCTCGTTAGCAGTCGGAGGTCTCTCTGACCGCAAGTCTTCTCTGATCGCAGTCTCTGAAGGAGCGAGCGACGATGCCCGAGCTGAGGTCCCGCACAGTCACCCACGGCCGCAACATGGCGGGCGCCCGCGCCCTTATGCGCGCCTCCGGTGTACCCGGTGCGGACATCGGCCGGAAGCCCGTCATCGCCGTCGCCAACTCCTTCACCGAGTTCGTGCCCGGCCACACCCACCTCCAGCCGGTCGGCCGGATCGTCAGCGAGGCGATCCGGGAGGCGGGCGGCATCCCGCGCGAGTTCAACACGATCGCCGTGGACGACGGCATCGCGATGGGCCACGGCGGCATGCTGTACTCCCTGCCCTCCCGCGACCTGATCGCCGACTCGGTGGAGTACATGGTCGAGGCGCACTGCGCCGACGCCCTGGTCTGCATCTCCAACTGCGACAAGATCACCCCGGGCATGCTCAACGCGGCCCTGCGCCTGAACATCCCGACGGTCTTCGTCTCCGGCGGCCCCATGGAGTCCGGCCGGGCCACCCTGGTCGACGGCACGGTCCGCACCCTCGACCTGGTCGACGCGATCTCCGACGCGGTGAACGACAAGATCTCGGACGAGGACATCCTCCGCATCGAGGAGAACGCCTGTCCGACCTGCGGCTCGTGTTCGGGCATGTTCACCGCCAACTCGATGAACTGCCTCACCGAGGCGATCGGCCTGTCCCTGCCCGGCAACGGCTCGGTCCTGGCCACCCACACGGCCCGCCGCCGCCTCTACGAGGACGCCGCCCGCACGGTCATGGACATCACCCGGCGCTACTACGAGCAGGACGACGACACCGTCCTGCCGCGTTCCGTCGCCACCTTCGCGGCCTTCGAGAACGCCATGGCCCTCGACATCGCCATGGGCGGCTCCACCAACACGATCCTGCACCTGCTGGCCGCCGCCCAGGAGGCGGAGATCCCCTTCGGCCTCGCCGAGATCGACGCCGTCTCCCGCCGGGTGCCGTGTCTGGCCAAGGTCGCGCCGAACGTCGCCAAGGACCGTACGTACTACATGGAGGACGTGCACCGCGCCGGCGGCATCCCCGCCCTCCTCGGCGAACTGCACCGCGCCGGCCTGCTGAACGAGGACGTCAACTCCGTCCACAGCGCCACGCTCGCGGACTGGCTCAAGACCTGGGACGTGCGCGGCGGTTCGCCCTCCCCCGAGGCCGTGGAGCTGTGGCACGCGGCCCCGGGATGTGTGCGCTCCGCGGAGGCCTTCTCCCAGTCCGAGCGCTGGGACACCCTCGACACCGACGCCGAGAACGGCTGCATCCGCTCCGCCGAGCACGCCTACTCCAAGGACGGCGGCCTCGCCGTCCTCAAGGGCAACCTCGCCGTCGACGGCTGTGTGGTCAAGACGGCCGGTGTCGACCCGTCGATCTGGACCTTCGAGGGCCCGGCCGTCGTCTGCGAGTCGCAGGAGGAGGCCGTCCAGAAGATCCTCACCCAGCAGGTCAAGGAGGGCGACGTCGTCGTCATCCGCTACGAGGGCCCCAAGGGCGGCCCCGGCATGCAGGAGATGCTCTACCCGACCTCGTACCTCAAGGGCCGGGGCCTCGGAAAGGCCTGCGCCCTGATCACCGACGGCCGCTTCTCCGGCGGCACCTCGGGCCTGTCGATCGGCCACGCCTCCCCCGAGGCGGCCTCGGGCGGCACCATCGCCCTGGTCGAGGACGGCGACCGCATCCGCATCGACATCCCGCGGCGGACGATCGAGCTGCTCGTCGACGACGCCGAACTCGCCCGCCGCGAGGAGGCGTTGGCCGGGGCGTACGCGCCCAGGAACCGTGAGCGCAAGGTGTCCGCGGCGCTGCGGGCGTACGCGGCGATGGCCACGAGCGCGGACAAGGGCGCCGTGCGGGACGTGACGAAGCTGGGCTGAGGCCCCTGAAGTCTCTCAGGGCCGTCCCTTGGGGGCCGCCTTCCCTTCCGGGAGGCGGCCCTTCGTCATGTCACCAGGCCGCGGGGTTCCGGGCCGGCACGGAGAACACCGTGCCGTCGGGGGCGGAGGCGTACACGCGCGTGCCGGAGACGACCGGCGCGGGCAGATAGGCGGGTACGACGTCCGAGGCGTCGGCGGGGCGCGGGGGCGTCTGCCCCAGCAGCCGGCCGTTGCCCGCGTCCACCGCGAGGAGACGTCCGTCAGGGGTGGAGACGTACACCTGCCCACTGTCGGCGACCGGATCCGAGCCACGGCTCACCGCGGTCTCCAGCACCCAGATCCGCTTGCCCGCGTCCATGTCCACCGCCTCCAGCGAACCGCCCGCGGTCAGCAGATAGACCGTGTTCCCGTGTACGCCGACCCGCGGATCGTCCCGCGACACCGGCAACCGCACCCGGCGGGACGCACCGCTCGCCGGGTCGTAGCGCACGACCGCGCTCACGTCCTCGTGCAACTGGTCGGCGGCCACCAGGAAGAGGGAGCCCTCGTGGGAGCCGACCGGCTTCAGCTCCCCCCGCAGCTCCGCCTTCCACCGCACCTCACCCGTCGTCGGGTCGAGCGCGACCACCTCGCTGCTGCCGTCGCCCAGCGCGTCCACGGCGTACGCCAGCGGATCCCCGGCGAACGACATGAAGTACGGCGTGCTCAGCCCCTCGACGCGATGGCTCCACACCGGCTTGCCCGTGGCGCTGTCCACCCCGGTGATCCCACCGTCCGCCCCGGTGAGCAGCAGCATGTCTCCGGCCGGCCGGAGGGCGACGTGCGCGGGCATCTCCCGTTCCCAGAGCGGCTCGCCCGACGCGGGGTCGAGGCCCGCCATCCGGCTGCTCTCCTCCGCCATGGGCTGCACGAGACCGCCCGACAGCACGGGCGGAGAGCTGACCCGGGAACCGGCCGTGGCGGTGCGCCACAGCACGGAACCGTCGGACGGGGAGAGCGCGAACACCGTCCCCGGCCGCGCGCACAGCACCGCCGAACTCCCGTAGGAGCACTGGGCGGCACCCTCCTCACCCCGTACCGGGCGGGTCTCCCACGCGCGGACCGCGGCGGTGGCGGGGTGCCGGTCACCGGCCGGGCGGCGGGGCTCCCCGCCGCCCCCGACGAGGGCGAGGACCGTGCCGGTGACCGCCAGCACGAGCGCCGCCCCGGCCGCGACCACGGCGACGCGCCGGCGCGAGCGCCGCGGTGCCGTGGGGGGCGCCGTACGGGACGGCTCTCCCGTGCGCGGCTCCGGCCGTTCCACGCCGCCCGTGCGCTGCGTCGGTATGAACGCCTGGGTGTCGTAGGAGGCGGCCACCGACCGCAGCTCCCGCATCAGTTCGTCCGGAGTGGGCCGCTCCGCGGGCTCCTTGGCCAGACACCGCGACACCAGCGGGGCGAGGCCGTCGGGGACGCCGGCCAGATCGGGCTCGTCGTGCACGACCTGGTAGGCGACGACATAGGGGCTGTCGGAGTCGAACGGACCCCGGCCCGTCGCCGCGTGCACCATCACCGACCCGAGCGCGAAGATGTCGGCCGCGGGCCCGACCTCACGCGGGCGCCGGAACTGCTCGGGAGCCATGAACGGCGGCGTGCCGATCAACTTACCCGTCTCGGTCCGCAGTTCACTGTCCTTCGGACGGGAGATCCCGAAGTCGATCACTTTCGGCCCGTCCTCGGCGAGCAGGACGTTGCTCGGCTTCAGGTCCCGGTGCACCACACCGACCCGATGGATGTCGCGCAGCGCCTCCGCCAGCCCCGCCATCAGCCGGCGCAACTGCTCGGTGTTCATCGGCCCGTTCCGCTTCACATGATCGGAGAGCGTGGGGCCGGGGATGAACAGGGTCGCCATCCAGGGCCGTTCGGCATCCGGGTCGGCGTCCACCACCGACGCCGTGAACGCGCCGCTCACCCGTCGGGCAGCGGCAACCTCCTGCCGGAAACGGCCCCTGAACTCGGGATCCCTGGCGAACTCGGCATGCACGACCTTGACGGCCAGCGTCATCCCCGAGGTGCTGCGCGCCTGATGGACGACGCCCATGCCGCCGGAGCCGAGACACGACTCCAGCAGGTAGTGCCCGGCGTACTCGGGAAGTTCCGCTTCCGCTTCGATGCCGGTGTTGCCCTGCGGCGCCATGAACCACCCCCGTGCCGTTCGTCCGCGCCCGCGACGCGAGGAGCCTAGTCGATGGTTCGTGCGATACCGAGGCGGCTTGCTAGCCTCCGGGTGCGAGTCGCGCACGGTGTTTTCAGGGCGTGATTCGAGACATTCAGCGGGCCCCCGCGCCGAGCCGGGGCCGACGGGGGAGGTTTCCATGGCTGTCGAGCACGCCGAAGAGGCCGAGGGCACGAACGAGGCGCAGTCCGCCGAGGCGTCCGGCCTGCGCTACTACTCGGTCGCCCCTGGCGTCCGTCTCAACGTCCGCAGCGGCCCGGGCACCGGCTACCGCATCCTGCGGCTCCTGCCCGAGGGCGCCAGGGTCCCGATCTACTGCCAGACGCCCGGCACCACGGTGACCGGCCCCTACGGCACGTCCAACATCTGGGACAACATCAGCAACGGCGAGTTCGTCGCCGACGCGTACGTGAACACGGGCAGCGACGGGTACGTCGCCTCGCGCTGCGGCTGACGGGACGGGGCCCAGCCGACCAGGCACGACCCGGCCGCCTCGACGAGGGCCGATTCCGCGTGGGCCGATTCGGCGGGGGCTTCTCGACGTGGGCTGATTCGACCGGGCTGCTTCGGCGGGGGTTCCTTCGACGTGGGCCTACCCAGGGTGCCCTCCGGAGGAGCCCGCGCCGCCCCGGGACATAATCGAGCCGTGAGCGACAAGCAGAACGGCAACGGCACCCCGGACCAGGCGGAGGGCTCCCACCCCGGCGCCCCCGCCCCCGAGCCCATCCGCCTCTTCGGCACCACCTGGGTGAACCACGACAACGGCTACGGCCTGCGCCGCGTCGGTGCCGCCGTCGGCTCGCTCGCCCTGGCCGCGGCCGCCTGCCTGGTCCTGCGCTTCGCCTACGAAGGCCTCGAGATCGCGGACATCGGCTCCTTCGTCACGGTCCTGGTGATCGTGATGTTCGCGGGGTCCAGCGCCCTCGCCTTCGGCCACACCTGGGAGAGCTACCGCAAGCGCCCCGACCCCGACCGCCAGGCCTCCCTGCGCGGCCTGCTGGCCATCGGCTTCGTCGGCTCCCTGCTCGCCTACTTCCTCCGCTCGCTCACCGAGGCCCCCGGCGAGAAGCTGCGCCGCCAGGAGTACGAGGCGGCCCTCGAACGACACCAGAAGCGCTCGGCCCGCCGCACCGGCAACCCGTCCAGGAAGCGCCGCCGCTCCTGACGCCACCGGCCTCGCCGCCGCTCCTGACGACGCCGGGGGCGGCCCCGCGGTGGCGACCCCGCGGTGTCCGGCCCACCGCCGCGGGCATCGTCTCGCCGCGGCGCACACCGGATCGGGCTCCGCCCTAGAGGCCGGGCGACGCCACTGCGGGCAGCTTCGCCGACGCGTCCCGACGAAGACTGCCGGAACACCCATTCCCAGCGCCGCCACAGACACCGTCCGAAACCCACCGTGCACCCCGCCAGGGACCGCCCGAAACCCCCGCCCCGAGCCCGGCCCCGAGGCACGATGAGCCCATGACGGCTCCCACCCGCTCCGCCCGAGCCCACTCCTTCAACGCGGCCGCGGCCCAGTACGCCGCGAACCGCCCCTCGTATCCACCCGCCCTCCTCGACGCCGTCGAAGAACTCGCCGGCCGACCCCTCGAGGGCGCCCGCGTCGCGGACGTCGGCGCCGGTACGGGCCGGGCGACCGCCCTGCTGCGAGCCCGAGGCGCCGACGTGATCGCGGTCGAGCCAGGCCTCGGCATGGCCGCCGAGTTCCGCAGGGCGCTCCCCGACGTGCCCCTGGTCCGGGGCGACGGCAACCACCTCCCCCTCGCCCCCGCCTCCCTCGACCTCGTCACCTACGCCCAGTCCTGGCACTGGACCGACCCCGCCCGCTCGGTCCCGGAGGCCCTGCGCGTGCTGCGCCCCGGCGGCGCGCTGGCACTGTGGTGGAACAACAGTGCCCTGGACGTACCGTGGATCGCCGAGGCGTCTGCCCGCCTGGTCCGCCACTTCGACATCGACGTCGAGGCGGAGAAGAAGATCGGCACCCACGCCGCAGGCGCAGACCCCGAAGGGCGCCTCGACTTCGCGCACCGGAACCTGCGCTGGAGCCGCCGCGTCTCCCTCGACACCCATCTCGCCAACCTCGGCAGCCACTCGATCCTCCTCACCGACACCGAGGAACGCCGTACCGCCTTCTTCACCGAGGAGCGCCGGCACCTGCAGCGGGTCTTCCCCGACGGAATCGTCGAAGAGACCTACGACCTGGACCTGCTGGTCGCCCTGACCGCCGCCTGATCCCACGCGACGACCCACCCTTCCAGGGCCGCCGCACACACGTGGCCCATACCCGCGAGAACCAGGCGCGCCGCCCGTGCGAACCCCAGGGCGGCGCGCCTCCCTGCGACAGCCGCAAGAAGCGCCCCGGGACCCGGACGACGGTCCGGCCCGGTCCGGTCCTCGACCCCGACACGGCCGACGCCCCAAGCCGCCGCCCGGGTCCTCGCCTCGACACGGACACGGCCGACGCCCCAAGCCGCCGCTCTCGCCACGGCCGACGCCGGCCCGCCCAGGACGCCCTCGAAGAGGCCTCCCGTCCACGAGCCGCATGGGCCGTAACGGTTCAGCACCCCGCCATGCCCCGCCCCAGCACCCGCGCCGCGCCCCGCGACGCACCCACCCCGAGTCCACCACCGCAGCGCACAACGCTTGACGCGCCCTGGCCCCGGGAGGATTATTCATCACATGGTGAATTACTCGTCCGAGCCGCCGGACACCCACCCCGCACCCCAGGACACCCCCGCCGTCCACGCCGTCGGCCTCACCGTCGTACGCGGCCCCCGAACCGTCCTGCGCGGCCTCGACTTCACCGTCCCGCGCGGCCAGATCACCGGACTCCTCGGCCCCTCCGGCTGCGGCAAGTCCACCCTCATGCGCGCCGTCGTCGGCACCCAGGCCAAGGTCACCGGCACCCTGGACGTACTCGGCCACCCCGCCGGCCACCCCCGCCTGCGCACCCGTATCGGCTACGTCACCCAGGCCCCGTCCGTCTACGACGACCTGACCGTCCGCCAGAACCTCGACTACTTCGCGGCGATCCTCACCCCCGGCCGCGCGGCCGCCGCGCGACGCGACGCCGACGTCACCCGCGCCATCGACGACGTCGACCTCACCAGCCACGCCGACGCCCTGGCCGGCAACCTCTCCGGCGGACAGCGCAACCGCGTCTCCCTCGCCGTCGCCCTCCTCGGCACCCCCGACCTGCTCGTCCTCGACGAACCCACCGTCGGCCTCGACCCCGTACTTCGCCGCGACCTGTGGAACCTTTTCCACGACATCGCCACCCGCCGCGGCACCACCCTCCTCGTCTCCTCCCACGTCATGGACGAAGCCGAGCGCTGCCACCGCCTCCTGCTCATGCGCGACGGCCTGATCCTCGCCGACGACAGCCCCGAGGCCCTGCGCACCCGCACCCGCACGGACACCGTCGAGGAGGCCTTCCTCCGCCTCGTCGACGAGGCGACCGCCGCCGCGACCCCGAAAGAGACCACCCGATGACCACCACGACCACACCGGCCCCCGCGGCGAACGCCCCCACCGGCGCCCTCAACGCCTCCCGCACCCTCGCCACCGCCGCCCGCGTCCTGCGCCAGCTGCGCCACGACCCGCGCACCATCGCGATGATGATCCTCATCCCGTGCGTGATGCTCTTCCTGCTGCGCTACGTCTTCGACGGCAGCCCCGAGGTCTTCGACAACATCGGCGCCTCCCTCCTCGGCATCTTCCCGCTGATCACCATGTTCCTGGTGACCTCCATCGCCACCCTGCGCGAACGCACCTCCGGCACCCTCGAACGCCTTCTCGCCATGCCCCTCGGCAAGGGCGACCTCATCGCCGGCTACGCCCTCGCCTTCGGCGCCCTGGCCGTCGTGCAGTCGGCCCTCGCCACCGGCCTCGCCCTGTGGTTCCTCGGCCTGGACGTCACCGGCTCCGCCTGGCTGCTCCTCCTGGTCGCGCTGCTCGACGCCCTGCTCGGCACCGCCCTCGGCCTCTTCGTCTCCGCCTTCGCCTCCTCCGAGTTCCAGGCCGTCCAGTTCATGCCGGCCGTGATCTTCCCCCAGCTCCTGCTGTGCGGACTGTTCACCCCGCGCGACAACATGCACCCCGCCCTGGAAGCCGTCTCCGACGTGCTGCCCATGTCGTACGCCGTGGACGGCATGAACGAGGTCCTCAGGCACACCGACATGACCGCCGCCTTCGTCCGCGACGTCCTGATCGTCGCCGGATGCGCCCTGCTCGTCCTGGGCCTCGGCGCCGCCACCCTCCGCCGCCGCACCACCTGACCCCCGGCCCGCGTCCGTCCCGCCCACCGGACAGCGGCCCCGCCCGCGTCACCCCGATGGGAGGATGAACCCGGACGACGCACATCCCGGAGGGCACCTGAGTCATGACCCAGAAAGTCGCAGTCCTCGGCACCGGCAAGATCGGCGAAGCCCTGCTCAGCGGAATGATCCGCGGCGGCTGGTCCCCCGCCGACCTCCTGGTCACCGCCCGCCGTCAGGAACGGGCCGACGAACTCCGCACGCGTTACGGGGTCAGCCCCGTCACCAACGCCGAGGCCGCCAAGACCGCCGACACCCTGATCCTCACGGTCAAGCCGCAGGACATGGGCAGCCTCCTCGACGAACTCGCCCCGCACATCCCCGCCGACCGCCTGGTCATCAGCGGCGCGGCGGGTATCCCCACCTCCTTCTTCGAGGAGCGCCTCGCCGCCGGCACCCCGGTCGTCCGTGTCATGACGAACACGCCCGCCCTCGTCGACGAGGCCATGTCCGTCATCTCCGCGGGCAGCCACGCCACCGCCGAGCACGTGGCCCACGCCGAGGAGATCTTCGGCGCCGTCGGCAAGACCCTGCGCGTGCCCGAGTCCCAGCAGGACGCCTGCACCGCCCTGTCCGGCTCCGGCCCGGCGTACTTCTTCTACCTGGTCGAGGCCATGACCGACGCGGGCATCCTGCTCGGCCTGCCCCGCGACAAGGCCCACGACCTCATCGTCCAGTCCGCCATCGGCGCCGCGACGATGCTCCGCGACAGCGGCGAACACCCGGTCAAGCTCCGCGAGAACGTCACCTCGCCCGCCGGCACCACCATCAACGCCATCCGCGAGCTCGAGAACCACGGCGTACGGGCGGCCCTCATCGCCGCCCTCGAGGCCGCCCGCGACCGCAGCCGCGAACTCGCCTCCGGCAACAGCTGACCCTCCCCGGGCGCGGCAGGCGACCCAGCCCACCGCGCCCGGAGCAGTGCCTTCAGAAGGCCGCCCTCACAGCCGCCCCCGAGCGGGCCCCGGCCCCGACGTCGGCGGGCAGCAGTCCGATCGCCCGGTAAGCGGCGTCCACGGTCGGCCGGGCCATCGCCCGGGCCTTCTCCGCCCCGCCCCGCAGCACCGCCTCCACATACGCGGGATCCGCGCACAACTCCTTGTGTCTCGCCTGCACCGGCCTGAGGAGCTCGACCACGGCCTCCGCGGTGTCCTTCTTCAAGGCGCCGTACGAGCTGTACGCACCGCTCAGCTCCGCCGGGTCCCCGTCCGTGCACGCCGCGAGGATCTCCAGCAGATTCGCCACGCCCGGCCGCGCCTCCCGGTCGTACACGACCTCGCTCCCGCTGTCGGTCACGGCCCGCATGACCTTCCGCCGCACCACGTCCGGCTCGTCCAGCAGATAGACGATCCCCGGCCCCACGTCGTCGCTCTTGCCCATCTTCGACGTCGGTTCCTGGAGGTTCATCACCCGGGCGGCCACCCCCGGATGCGTCGCCCTCGGCACCACGAAGGTGTGCCCGTAGCGCTGGTTGAACCGCACCGCCAGATCCCGGGTCAGCTCGACATGCTGTGTCTGGTCGTCCCCCACCGGCACCTCGTCGGTCCCGTACGCCAGGATGTCCGCCGCCATCAGCACGGGATACGTCAACAGCGACAGCCGAACACTCCCGCCCCGCTCCCGCTCCCGCGCCGCCTTCTCCTTGTACTGGACCATCCGCCGCATCTCCCCGTCGGTGGCCACACACTCCATGACGTACGACAGCCGAGCGTGCTCGTCGACATGGCTCTGTACGAACACGGTGCACAGGTCCGGGTCCAGCCCCGAGGCCAGCAGCAGCGTGGCCGCCTGCCGGCTCAGCCGCCGCACCCGCGCGGGGTCGTGGTCCACGGTCAGCGCGTGCAGGTCCACGACGCAGAACAGCGCGTCCGCCCGGTGCTGGTCCACCGCGGCCCACCGCCGCATGGCCCCCAGATAGTTCCCCAGCGTCAGATGCCCGGTCGGCTTGACCCCGCTGAAGACCCGCTTCATCTCCTACCTCCTGGTCGGGACCGCCGCACCCACCGGCCGGTCCCTCAGGAGGGAGAGACAAGAACGGCCGCCGAGGCGGCGGCCGAAGATCGCATACGTGAGTCCGGCCGCCGTCAGGCGGCCCACCACTGCTGGTTGCACGTACGCGTAGTCATGAGGTCACAGTACGCCTCACGAGGGCCCTCAGGGGGAGGTTGACACGGCCTGCCCCCGTCCGTAGTGTTCTCCGAGTTGTCCGACGTGAGCGCCGACCGAGTCGGTCCCCGGACAGCCATTCCGCAAGTACCAACCATTCTCGACACGCAGTCGGCCTGTCCTGCTGCTGGCGCATGATTGGCACGCGTATTTGCGAAATGAGGAATCCGCGTTCGAAAGGACGCAGGCCCCCGATTAGCTCGGGCGCCGGGAATCCGCTAAAGTCTCACTCGTCGGAACGGCCCGAGCGGCCGGGAAGGCAAACCCCCTGACTGGGAGTCAGACGCCGAAAGGATCTGATAGAGTCGGGACCGCCGGAAAGGGAAACGCGGAAGCGGGAACCCGGAAAGCACCGAGGAAATCGGATCGGAAAAGGATCTGATAGAGTCGGAAACGCAAGACCGAAGGGAAGCGCCCGGAGGAAAGCCCGAGAGGGTGAGTACAAAGGAAGCGTCCGTTCC
>NZ_JBIALD010000053.1:0-11229 GCF_042873115.1 Streptomyces sp. NPDC005017
TGCGCGTCACGATCGCCTTCCTACCCAATCCCCGTTACCAGGAGACCCGGATCGGCAAGATTGATCACGACATCACACAGTCCCTAGGGCCCTTCCGATGGATCTCCGCGGCGTCGCGACGCCCGGCACGCACTCCCTCACCGCCTCAAGGGCGTGGGAGGTGCCCCCAAGCCGCACGGCGTGAAGGGACAGGTGGCTCCGCCACATGGCCCTCCGCACCGCACGCCGATCGCCCGCACCGGACGCCGCTCCTGCTCCCACGGAGATCCATCGGAAGGGCCCCAGAGCCCTTCCGGCGGAGATCCACCAGAGGGGCCGCGGCTGGGGGCCCCGGGGCTACGGCCCGTCCGGCAGAGATCCGTGTGACGCTGGGGTCCGACCGTACGGTGAGGCAGAATCGAGTCAGGCCGTTCATACACCGCGGCCAAGTGACCAGCCTCCGCCCTCCGGATCTGAAGGCCCCATGCCACCCACGCTCGCCTCGCTCGTCCACCACTCCGCGCTCAAGCTGACCGTGCGGGCGGGCGAGGACCGTCTGGACGTGCCCGTGCGCTGGGCGCACGTCAGCGAACTCGCCGACCCCGTGCCCTACATGGAGGGCGGCGAACTGCTGCTGGTCACCGCGCTGAAGCTGGACGCCGAGGACCCCGAGGCGATGCGCCGCTACGTGCGGCGCCTGGAGGGCGCGGGGGTCGTCGGGCTCGGCTTCGCGGTCGGCGTCAACTACGACGAGATCCCCGCCGCCCTGGTCGACGCCTGCGCGCAGGAGGGGCTGCCGCTCATCGAGGTGCCCCGGCGCACCCCGTTCCTCGCCATCACCAAGGCCGTCTCGGCCGCCATCGCCGCCGACCAGTACCGGGCGGTCACCGCGGGCTTCGCCGCCCAGCGCGAGCTGACCCGGCAGGCGCTCGGCGAGGGCCCCGAGGGACTGCTCGCGCACCTCGCCGCCCAGGTCGACGGCTGGGCCGCGCTCTACGACGCCTCCGGTGCCGTCGTCGCCGCCGCGCCGGACTGGGCGGTCCGGCGCGCCGCCCGGCTCACCGCCGACGTGGAACGGCTGCGCGAGCGGCCCGCGCCCGCCAGCTCCGTGGTCGGCGGGCCCGAGCACGAGGACCGCGTCGAGCTGCACACCATCGGCACCGGCCGCCGCCCCCGCGCCGCCCTCGCCGTCGGCACCGCCGCCGCCCTCGGCACGGCCGAGCGCTACGCCCTGCACTCCGCCATCGCCCTGCTCACCCTCACCACCGAACGCTCCCGCTCGCTGCGCGCCGCCGAGCAGCGCATCGGGGCGGCCGTGCTGCGCATGCTGCTGGCCGGGGAGCCCGACCACGCCCGCGCGGTCGCCGGGGACCTGTACGGGGAGCTGCTGGACGCCCCGTTCCGGATGGTCCTCGCCGAGTGCGTGGCGCCCCGGGCCGACCGCGCCGAGGCCCTCGGCGCGCTCACCGAGCTGGTGGAGTCCGCCGCGGCCCGCTCCGGCGAGCCCGTACTGGTGGTGCCGGAGGGGGAGCGGCTGGTGGTGCTGGCCGCGGACGGCGGCGCGGCGGTGACCGCGTGCGAGCGGTACGCGGCCACCCGGGAGGCCGCCCGCGCCGGTGGCGCCGGGTTCCCGGCGGCCGCGCGCGGCGGGCAGGGCGGGCGCGAGCAGCCGGGCCGCGCGGGCGCCGCCGCACGGGAGCCCGTGCCCGGCGAGGAGGCGGAACCGGTCGTCGGGCTGTCCGCGCCCGTCGGGCCGATCGCCGCGGCCGCCGCCTACAAGCAGGCCGAGCAGGCCCTGTCGGTGGCGCGCCGGCGCGGCCGCGTCCTGGTCGAGCACGAGCAGCTCGCCGCCGGGTCGGTCGTGCCGCTGCTGGCCGACGACGCCGTGAAGGCGTTCGCCGACGGTCTGCTGCGGCCGCTGTACGAGCACGACGCCACCGGCCGCGGCGACCTCGTCGCCTCCCTGAAGGCCTGGCTGTCCCGGCACGGCCAGTGGGACGCGGCCGCCGCCGACCTGGGCGTGCACCGCCACACCCTGCGCTACCGGATGCGGCGCGTCGAGGAGATCCTCGGCCGCTCCCTGGACGACCCGGACGTACGGATGGAGCTGTGGCTGGCGCTGAAAGCCACCGCTCCCGAGTAGAAGCCGAAGGCGGCGCATCCCGTAGAGGCCGAGAGCGGCGCACCCCGGCGCACAGAAGTCCAAAGCGGCGCACCCCGCAAGCCGACTGCTACGAATCGGACAACCCCGTCGCCCGGACGCCCCACCTACGGTGGTTCAGGTAACCCCCAGCAGACCTCTACGCGGAAGGGCCGGGACTCGATGACCGCCACCCACGCCTTCTGGCTCGCCGGCCGCCAGGCCACCGGCACGGACACCTTCGACGTGACGAACCCGTACGACGGCCGTCTCGTCGGCAAGGTCAGCGTCCCGACCGAGGCCCAGGTCGAGGAGGCTGTCGCCGCCGCGCACGGCGTGCTCGACGAGTTCGCCGCCACCCCGGCCCACGTACGCGCCGCCGCCCTGGACCACGTCTCCAGGCGGCTGGCCGAGCGCACAGAGGAGATCGCCCAGCTGATCTCCGCCGAGAACGGCAAGCCGGTCAAGTGGGCGCGCGGCGAGGTCGGCCGCGCCGTCTCCGTCTTCCGCTTCGCGGCCGAGGAGGCCCGCCGCTTCAACGGCGGCGACGCCCAGCGCCTGGACACCGACGCCGGCGGCGTCGGCCGCCTGGGCCTGACCCGCCGCTTCCCCAAGGGCGTGGTCCTCGGCATCGCGCCGTTCAACTTCCCGCTGAACCTGTGCGCCCACAAGATCGCCCCGGCCATCGCCGTCGGCGCGCCGATCATCCTCAAGCCCGCCCCGGCCACCCCGCTGTCCGGTCTGATCCTCGGTGAGCTGCTCGCCGAGACGGACCTGCCGGCCGGTTCCTGGTCGGTGCTGCCGGTGCTCAACGAGGCCATGCCCGCCCTGGTCCAGGACGAGCGCCTGCCGGTCATCTCCTTCACCGGCTCGGACAAGGTCGGCTACGCCATCCAGCAGTCGGTGCCGCACAAGCACTGCACGCTGGAGCTGGGCGGCAACGCCGCCGCCGTCGTCCTCGGCGACTGGTCCTCCGAGGCGGACCTGGACTGGGCGGCGACCCGGATCGCCACCTTCTCCAACTACCAGGCCGGCCAGTCCTGCATCTCCGTGCAGCGCGTGATCGCCGACGCCTCCGTCTACGACCGGCTGGCCGAGAAGGTCGTCGCGGCCGTCGAGGCGCAGGTCACCGGCGACCCGGCCGCCGACTCCACCGACGTGGGCCCGCTGGTCAGCGAGGACGCCGCCCGGCGTGTGGAGTCCTGGGTGAACGAGGCCGTCGAGGCGGGCGCCAAGCTCCTCACCGGCGGCACCCGGGACGGTGCCACCTACGCGCCGACCGTGGTGGCGGGTCTGCCCGAGGGTGTCACCCTCGCCACCGAGGAGGTCTTCGGTCCGGTCCTGAGCCTGCACAAGGTGGACGGCGAGGCCGAGGCGTTCGCCGCGGTCAACGACTCCAAGTTCGGCCTCCAGGCGGGTGTGTTCACCCACGACCTGCGCACCGCCTTCCGCGCCCACCGCGCGCTGGAGGTCGGCGGCGTGATCGTCGGCGACGTGCCCTCCTACCGCGCCGACCAGATGCCGTACGGCGGCGCCAAGCAGTCCGGCGTCGGCCGCGAGGGCGTCCGCTACGCGATGGACGACTACACCTACGAGCGCGTCCTGGTGCTGACCGGCCTCGCCCTCTGAGGCGTCACGGACACACCGTCACGGCGGACGGACCACGGCCGGAGCCCACACTGTGCGGGGGCTCCGGCCGTCGCCGTGTCCGCGACCGTTCAGGGCGGGTGACCGTCACGGCGACCGCTGCCGCGCGGGGACGGCCGGAGTCCGGACGGGCGGCCGGACGACGGCATGGGGTGTGTGGCGGGCCGCAGGGCGGCGGCCCGGGGTATGTGGCGGGCGGGGGCGGTCAGGAGGCGGCGGGGCCCGAGCTGGCCCGGACCGTCAACTCGGGTTCGATCAGGACGACTTCGTCGCCGTCGCGGCCGTCCAGTTTGGCCACCAGCCGCTCCACGGCGTGCCTGCCCATCTCCTGGGCGGGGATGGCCACGGACGTCAGCCGCACCGAGGCCTGGACGGCGACCTGGTCCGGGCAGATCGCCACCACCGACACGTCCTCGGGCACGGCCCGGCCCTGCTGGCGCAGCAGGGCGAGCAGCGGCTCGACGGCCGACTCGTTCTGCACGACGAACCCGGTGGTCGCGGGCCGTTCGTCGAAGACACGGGCGAGCGTCGACGCCATCGCGTCGTACCCGCCCTCGCACGGCCGGTGCAGCAGCCGTACGTCCAGCTCCCTGGAACGGGAGCGCAGTCCGTCCAGGGTGCGCTCGGCGAAACCGGTGTGCCGTTCGTAGACCGCGGGGGCCTCGCCGATCACGGCGACGTCCCGGTGGCCGAGCGTGGCCAGTTGCTCCACGCACAGCGCGCCCGTCGCCGTCCAGTCGAGGTCCACGCAGGTCAGGCCGGTGGTGTCGGCGGGCAGCCCGATCAGCACGGACGGCTGATCGGTGCCGCGCAGCAACGGCAGGCGGTCGTCCTCCAGCTCCACGTCCATCAGGATCATCGCGTCGGCGAGCCCGCTGCCGGTGACCCGGCGCACGGCGTCGGGGCCCTCCTCGCCGGTGAGCAGGAGGACGTCGTAGCCGTGCAGGCGGGCGGTGGTGGCCACCGCGATGGCGATCTCCATCATCACCGGCACGTACATGTCGGTGCGCAGGGGGATCATCAGCGCGATGATGTTGGACCGCTTGCCGGCCAGCGCGCGGGCTCCCGCGTTCGGGTGGTAGCCCAGCTCCCGGATGCTCTCCTGGACCCGCTGCCGGGTGGTGACGGAGATGGACCGCTTGCCGCTGAGGACATAGCTCACCGTGCTCGCCGACACTCCGGCGTGCTGGGCGACCTCGGCGAGGGTGACCATCCAGTTCTCCCGGCTCCGGTGAAGCGCTTCGACGGTGTGCTTTGCGGGCAATGGCGAGTGGGGGTGTCCGACAGTAGCTCCACGAAGAGCGGGTGTCCATACGTTGTCGAAGCGCTTCGACAGCCTTTTGCCGGTGACGCTCCGGCGGCCCTCCGCAACCCCGTCCGGCGCCGCTACGGCCGCGGGCGCCGACCGGGACGCGTACGCGAACCGTCCCCCGGAAGGCCCCCCATGCAACACTCAGGCCGCGCCCGCCGGAAACACCGCGTCGACGGCACCCTCCACGTCCGGGCCGGGGCCCGCCCCGGACGGCCGCCGCACCCGGTCGGCTTCCCCTGGAACACTCGTGCGGCGCAAGCCGCCCCGTGAGGCCGAACGCGTCACCGCGTCGAGGCCGGTGCCGGGGTCCCGGAGGGTACGGCCCGCCCCGACGCCGCCGCACATCGCGCCGACATCGGCCGGACGTCCGCGCGAGGACTGGTGGGCACGTCCGGATTCAGGTACATACGATCCGGTAGCACCGATCGGTAACGCACGGTCCCCAAGACCCCTCTTCGCGGCGAGGTGAGCCTCATGTCCGCAACAACACCGCCACGCACCACCGTCACCGAACGTGAGGCCCGCCAGGTCGCGGAGGCCGCGCGGGAACAGAACTGGCGCAAGCCGAGCTTCGCCAAGGAACTGTTCCTCGGGCGCCTGCGCCTCGACCTCATCCACCCCCACCCCCTGCCCGCCGCCGACGACGTCCAGCGCGGCGAGGAGTTCCTCGCCAAACTGCGCGACTTCTGCGAGACGGAGATGGACCCGGCGGTCATCGAGCGCGACGCCCGCATCCCCGACGCGGTGATCAACGGGCTCAAGGAACTCGGCGCGCTCGGGATGAAGATCGACCCGAAGTACGGCGGCCTCGGCCTCACCCAGGTCTACTACAACAAGGCCCTCGCCCTCGTCGGCTCGGTCAGCCCCGCCGTCGGCGCCCTGCTCAGCGCCCACCAGTCCATCGGTGTGCCCCAGCCGCTGAAGATGTTCGGCACCCAGGAGCAGAAGGACGCCTTCCTGCCGCGCTGCGCCCGCACCGACATCTCCGCCTTCCTGCTCACCGAACCCGACGTCGGCTCCGACCCCGCACGCCTGGCCACCACCGCCGTGCCCGACGGCGACGACGCCTACGTCCTCGACGGCGTCAAGCTGTGGACCACCAACGGCGTCATCGCCGACCTCCTCGTCGTCATGGCCCGGGTGCCGAAGTCCGAGGGGCACAGGGGCGGCATCACCGCGTTCGTCGTGGAGGCCGGCTCCGAGGGCATCACCGTCGAGAACCGCAACGCCTTCATGGGCCTGCGCGGCATCGAGAACGGCGTCACCCGCTTCCACCGGGTCCGCGTACCCGCCGGAAACCGCATCGGCCCCGAGGGCTCGGGCCTCAAGATCGCCCTGACCACCCTCAACACCGGGCGGCTGTCCCTGCCCGCCATGTGCGTGGGGGCCGGGAAGTGGTCCCTGAAGATCGCCCGCGAGTGGTCCGGGGTCCGCGAGCAGTGGGGCCGTCCCGTCGCCCTGCACGAGGCCGTCGGCTCCAAGATCAGTTTCATCGCGGCCACCACCTTCGCCCTGGAAGCCGTCCTGGACCTGTCCTCGCAGATGGCCGACGAGGACCGCAACGACATCCGCATCGAAGCCGCCCTCGCCAAGCTCTACGGTTCCGAGATGGCCTGCCTCATGGCCGACGAACTCGTCCAGATCCGCGGCGGCCGCGGCTTCGAGACCGCCGAGTCGCTGCGCGCCCGCGGCGAGCGCGCCGTCCCCGCCGAGCAGATGCTGCGCGACCTGCGCATCAACCGCATCTTCGAGGGCTCCACCGAGATCATGCACCTGCTCATCGCCCGTGAGGCCGTCGACGCCCACCTCAGCGTCGCGGGCGACCTCATCGACCCGGAGAAGTCCCTGTCCGACAAGGCGAAGGCAGGCGCGCACGCCGGCGTCTTCTACGCCAAGTGGCTCCCGAAACTCGTCGCGGGCCCCGGCCAGCTCCCCGCCTCCTACGGCGACTTCCGCCACGAGACCGACCTCTCCCGCCATCTGCGCTACGTCGAACGCCACGCCCGCAGACTCGCCCGCTCCACCTTCTACGGCATGTCCCGCTGGCAGGGCCGCATGGAGACCAAGCAGGGCTTCCTCGGCCGGATCGTCGACATCGGCGCCGAACTCTTCGCCATGAGCGCCGCCTGCGTCCGCGCCGAACTCCTGCGCGCCCGCGGGGAGAACGGCCGCGAGGCCTACCAGCTCGCCGACGCCTTCTGCCGCCAGGCCCGCATCCGCGTCGACGCGCTCTTCCACCGCCTGTGGGCCAACACCGACGACAACGACCGCGAGATCGTCAGAGCCGTCCTCGACGGCAGCCACGAGTGGCTGGAGGCGGGCATCGTCGACCCGTCCGGCGACGGCCCGTGGATCGCCGACGCCTCGCCCGGCCCCTCGTCCGGCGAGAACGTCCACCGCCGGATCCGCTGAGAGCACCGCCCCGCGTTCGGGACCGTTGCGGCTGTCGGACAGAATCAGCCGGCAATTGATCAACGGAAGACGAACACGGGGCGGGAATGAAGAAAACGACGTTCGGCCGGGTGACGGCAGCCGCACTCACGACGGCCGTGCTCCTCGCGACGGCGGCCTGCGGCGGCGACGAGTCCGCCGCGGGCGACGAGGGCCCGGCGCCGCTCACCGAGACCCAGCTCCTGGCCGCGGCCCTCGCCGAGGGCGACATAGGCGCGTACACCTCCGAGGAGCCCTACGGCGAGGACGGCCCCCTCAGCGACACCTACACCGCCCGCCCCGAGGTCTGCCAGCCGCTGGTCGGCCTCGCCGAGGGAGCCACACCGCACGACGCCGCCGCCGAGGTCGCCCGGGACGTGTCGGACCCCAACGCCGAGCCGGCTGTCGACATCGACCTCCGGCTGCGCTCCTACACCGCCGAGGACGCCACCGCCGTGATGAAGGCCTTCGGCGAGGCCGGTGAGAAGTGCGCCGACGGCTTCACCGAGGATCGCGCCCTCGCCGAGGCGAAGGTCCTCCGGGTCGAGACGCTCGAGGCACCCGCCCTGGGCGACGAGGCACTCGCCTTCCGCATCACCATGCAGGACGTCAAGGACGACAGCCTGAAACTGTACGAGTACCTCACCGTGATCCGCTCCGGCACCACCACCCTCTCCTTCCGCGCGGAGCCAGTCGGCACCGAGGACTTCGGCGGTGTACCGCAGGACGTCGTCGACGCGCAGTGGGAGAAGTTCCGCCGCACCACCCCGTGAGCACATCCGGCGCCCGAGTACGGCAAGAATGGGGGGCATGAGCGACAGCCCAGCCCCCCTCGCCGACCCGCACCTCGTCTTCGACCCCGTCGCGGGAGACGGCCCCAAGGACATCGTCGTCCTCGGGTCCACCGGCTCGATCGGCACGCAGGCCATCGACCTGGTCCTGCGCAACCCCGACCGCTTCCGGGTGACCGCCCTGTCCGCCAACGGCGGCCGGGTCGCCCTGCTCGCCGAGCAGGCCCGCCGCCTGCGCGTGCGGACCGTCGCGGTGGCCCGCGAGGACGTCCTGCCGGAGCTGCGCGAGGCCCTGGCCGCCGAGTACGGCATGGGCGAGCCGCTCCCCGAGATCCTGGCCGGCCCCGACGCGGCCACCGAGGCCGCCGCGTCCGACTGCCACACGGTGCTCAACGGCATCACCGGCTCCATCGGACTCGCCCCGACCCTCGCCGCCCTGGAGGCGGGCCGCACCCTCGCGCTCGCCAACAAGGAATCGCTCATCGTCGGCGGCCCCCTGGTCAAGGAGCGCGCCAAGCCCGGCCAGATCATCCCGGTCGACTCCGAGCACGCCGCCCTCTTCCAGGCCCTCGCCGCCGGCACCCGCGCCGACGTCCGCAAGCTCGTCGTCACCGCCTCCGGAGGCCCCTTCCGCGGCCGTACGAAGGAGCAGCTCGCGCACGTCACCGTCGAGGACGCCCTCGCCCACCCCACCTGGGCCATGGGACCGGTGATCACGATCAACTCCGCGACGCTCGTCAACAAGGGCCTGGAGGTCATCGAGGCGCACCTGCTCTACGACATTCCCTTCGACCGCATTGAGGTCGTCGTCCATCCCCAGTCGTATGTTCACTCGATGGTGGAGTTCACGGACGGATCGACCCTGGCGCAGGCCACGCCCCCCGACATGCGTGGTCCCATCGCCGTCGGCATCGGCTGGCCCGAGCGCGTGCCCGACGCCGCGCCCGCGTTCGACTGGAGCACGGCCTCGACGTGGGAGTTCTTCCCGCTCGACGACGAGGCCTTCCCCTCCGTGAACCTCGCCCGGCACGTGGGCGGGCTCGCGGGCACCGCCCCGGCGGTGTTCAATGCCGCCAACGAGGAGTGCGTGGAGGCCTTCCGGGCTGGCGCGCTGCCCTTCAACGGGATCATTGAGACCGTCACCCGGGTCGTCGAGGAGCACGGCACCCCGGCGACGGGAACCTCACTGACCGTGTCGGACGTCCTCGAAGCGGAGACCTGGGCCCGCGCACGCGCCCGGGAACTGACGGCACAGACGGCGGAGGCCCGTGCATGACGACCCTGATGTTCATCCTCGGCATAGTGGTCTTCGCGGTGGGCCTGCTCTTCTCGATCGCGTGGCACGAGCTGGGCCACCTCTCCACGGCCAAGATGTTCGGCATCCGGGTGCCGCAGTACATGGTCGGCTTCGGCCCCACCATCTGGTCGAGGAACAGGGGCGAGACCGAGTACGGCATCAAGGCGATCCCGTTCGGCGGCTACATCCGCATGATCGGCATGTTCCCGCCCGGCCCCGACGGCAGGCTGGAGGCCCGCTCCACCTCCCCGTGGCGCGGCATGATCGAGGACGCCCGCTCGGCCGCCTTCGAGGAGCTCAAGCCGGGTGACGAGACCCGCCTCTTCTACACGCGCAAGCCGTGGAAGCGGGTCATCGTGATGTTCGCGGGCCCCTTCATGAACCTGATCCTGGCCTTCGGACTGTTCCTCACCGTGCTGATGGGCTTCGGCATCACCCAGCAGACCACCACCGTCAGCTCGGTCTCCCCCTGCGTCATCGCGCAGAGCGAGAAGCGCGACGAGTGCCAGAAGGCCGACCCCGCCTCCCCGGCCTCGGCCGCGGGCATGAAGGCCGGCGACAAGATCGTCGCCTTCGACGGCGCCCGGATCGACGAGTGGAACACCCTCTCCGACCGCATCCGCGAGAGCGCCGGCAAGAACGTGGAGATCGTCGTCGACCGCGGCGGCCGCGAGGTCACCCTGCACGCCGAGATCGCCACCAACCTGGTCGCCAGGAAGGACTCCTCCGGGACCTACGTCCAGGGCGAGTACGTCAAGGCCGGCTTCCTCGGCTTCAGCGCCGCCGAGGGCGTCGTCACGCTGGGCCTCGGCGACTCCGTGACCTGGATGGGCGACCGCGTCGGCGACGCCGTGGACTCCCTGGTCGCCCTGCCGTCCAAGATCCCCGCCCTGTGGGACGCCGCCTTCGGCGACGGACCGCGTGAGCAGGACTCCCCGATGGGCATCGTCGGAGCGGCCCGGGTCGGCGGCGAGATCGCCACCCTCGACATCCCGGCCTCCCAGCAGCTCGCGATGTTCGTCTTCCTGCTGGCCGGTTTCAACCTCTCGCTGTTCCTGTTCAACATGCTCCCGCTGCTCCCGCTGGACGGCGGCCATATCGCCGGCGCCCTCTGGGAGTCCCTGCGCCGCACCACCGCCAGGGTCCTGCGCCGCCCCGACCCCGGCCCCTTCGACGTGGCCAAGCTGATGCCGGTCGCCTACGTGGTCGCCGGGGTCTTCGTCTGCTTCACGCTGCTCGTCCTGGTCGCGGACCTGGTGAACCCGGTGCGTATCTCGTAGGACAGAGGCAGGACACCCGCGGTTCACGGCGGCCGGGCACCCTGGGTGTCCGGCCGCCCTCCATCGGGTGGTCCGGCCGCGGCGCGGGTCCCTCTGTCGGACGCATTCGGGGCGGGGGCGTGATCCGGCCGCGCGGCGTGCCGTAATCTCGAAGCCTGGAGCCCGCCGCAGATACGGGTCCGGACCTTGATCCACGACTTGGGGTTGCACAGCAGATGACTGCGATTTCTCTCGGCATGCCGTCCGTTCCGACCAAGCTCGCCGAGCGCCGGAAGAGCCGGCAGATCCAGGTCGGCTCCGTGGCGGTCGGCGGGGACGCCCCCGTGTCGGTGCAGTCGATGACGACGACCCGC
>NZ_JBIALD010000054.1:0-9292 GCF_042873115.1 Streptomyces sp. NPDC005017
CGGTGCTTTCCGGGTTCCCGCTTCCGCGTTTCCCTTTCCGGCGGTCCCGACTCTATCAGATCCTTTCGGCGTCTGACTCCCAGTCAGGGGGTTTGTCTTCCCGGCCGCTCGGGCCGTTCCGACGTCTCAAACCCTAGCGGATCTCCTCCGCGATTCCCAATCGAGGTGATCGGGGTGCGGAGTCCCCATTCGGAATTGAATTCGGGCAAGCCGAAATCGACCCCGTCTGGAGATCTTGCTGTGGTTTGGTTTGCCGCTCATGCGGCGGGAGGTGCTGCCGGAGAACCGTTACGGCCCCGCGGCAACCCGAAGAACTTTACGGATCGGGGAGGGGGATGTCAAGTGGCCTCCCGGGATCGCGCGGGCGGACCTCAGTCGAGGTCGGTGAGGCGCCCGCCGGCGTCCGGCTGGGCGTCCTCCACGCGGCGGAGCAGCCGGGCGAGGACCTCGCCGAGGACCGTGCGCTCGGCCGGGGTGAGGTCCTGGAGGAGGCCCTCCTCGAAGCCCGACGCCAGGCGCATGGCCTCCAGCCACTTCTCGCGGCCCTCGGGGGTCAGCTCGACGATGACCCGGACGCGGTTGGACTCGTCGCGCTCCCGGGTGACCAGTCCCTCGGCGACCATCCGGTCGATCCGGTGGGTCATGGCGGCCGGGGTGAGGCCGAGTCGCTTGGCGAGCTCACTGGGGCCCATGCGATAGGGGACCCCGGACAGGACGAGGGCCTTGAGGACCTCCCACTCGGCGTTGCTGATGCCGAGGGCCGCGGTCTGGCGGCCGTAGGCGACGTTCATCCGCCGGTTCAGGCGGGACAGCGCCGAGACGATCTTCTCGACCTGGGGGTCGAGGTCCCGGAACTCGCGCTGGTAGGCGGCGATCTGTTCGTCGAGGGTCGGCTCGCTGACGCCGGGGTTGTCGCCCATGACGGCAGTATCGCACGGCCTCGCTTGGCATCGAAGTCCTTCGAGGTGTACTGTTTAGCTTCGAACTTTAGTTTCGAAGTCTTCACTCCTAACTTCTACCGATTGAGGTGAACGTGACCAGGGCAATGGGCGCAGCGATGCGCCGGATCCACGTGGGCAACGCACTCAGCGCGTTCGGGCTCGGCTTCACGGTTCCCTACCTGTACGTGTATGTGGCGCAGGTGCGGGGCCTGGGTGCCACGACGGCGGGCCTGGTGCTCGCCGTCTTCGCCGTGGCCGCGCTGATCGTGCTGCCGTTCGCCGGTCGGGCGATCGTGCGGCGCGGCCCGCTTCCGGTGCTGCTCGTCGCCCTGGTCACGGCCGCGCTGGGGGCGCTGAGCCTGGGTCTGTCGGGCAGTGCGGCGACGGTGCTGCTGTCGGCGGCCGCGCTGGGCGCGGGTCAGGCCGTGATGCAGCCGGCGCTGGCGACGATGATCGTGGACTGCTCGACCGCGGAGACCCGGTCGCGGGCGTTCGCGATGCAGTTCTTCCTCCAGAACCTGGGTCTCGGTGTGGGTGGGCTGATAGGCGGCCACCTGGTCGACACCTCGCGCGTGTCGTCCTTCACCCTGCTGTTCGCGATCGAGGCGGCGATGTTCCTGCTGCTGGCCGTCGTGATGACGACCGTGCGGACGCCGCACTCGCCGCGGATCGGCGACAGCCCCGCGCGGTCCGCCAGGGGCGGCTGGAAGCAGTTGCTCGGGAACCGGGCCATGGTCCAGCTGATGGTCCTCGGCTTCGTGCTCTTCTTCGCCTGTTACGGACAGTTCGAGTCGGGGCTGGCCGCCTACGGTGTCGAGGCGGCCGGTATATCGACGTCCGCGCTGGGCACGGCGCTGGCGGCCAACACCGCGGTGATCGTCGTGGCGCAGTTCGCCGTGCTGCGGTTCGTGGAGCGGCGGCGGCGTTCCCGGGTGATCGCGGCCGTGGGTCTTATCTGGGCCGTGGCGTGGATCGTGGCCGGGTACGCGGGGCTGGGTCACACCAGCCAGGCGATGGCGACGGCGGCGTTCGTGTCGACGTACGCGCTGTTCGGGCTGGGTGAGGCGATGCTGTCGCCGACCGTCGCTCCGCTGGTGGCCGATCTGGCGCCGACGGGTATGGCCGGTCAGTACAACTCCGCCTTCGCCCTGGTGAAGCAGCTGGCGCTCGCGGTGGGTCCGGCGGTGGGAGGCCCGATGGGGGCTTCGCTGCACGCCCCGTACATCGTGACGTTCCTGCTGTTCTCGGTGGGGATCAGTGTGCTGGCGCTGGGGCTGGGGCGGCGGCTGACCGAGTCCCAGGACCACCCGTGGCCGGCCCGGAACCGTGTCGTGGCCCGTGGTGGGGCGGCGGCGGAGCCGGTGCCCGCGGAGGCCTGAGCGACGGACGGACGGTTGGCGGCCGGCCGGGGACAGTGACCCTGTTCCCGGCCGGCCGCCGCGTCATGTCTTCGGCAGGGCGAACTCGCACCACACGGCCTTGCCTCCGCCGGGTGTGCGGCGGCTGCCCCAGTTGGAGGCGATCGTGGCCACGATCGCGATGCCCCGGCCGGACTCGTCGCCTGGTTCGGCGCGGCGGCGCCGGGGCAGGTGGTCGTCCCCGTCGGTGACCTCGACGATGAGGCGGCGGTCGGTGCGGCGCAGCCGCAGGCGCATGGGCGGCGTCCCGTGCTGGAGGCTGTTGGCGACGAGCTCGCTCGCGGCGAGGACCCCGAGGTCGTGCAGGTCGGCGGGGAACCGCCAGCTGGTCAGCACCCCGGAGGCGAACGCGCGGGCGCGCGGGGCGGCCTCGACGCCGCCGAGGAGTTCGAGGGCGGCGTTGCGGAAGAGTTCGCCCTCGCTGCCGGTGTGGGCGGGCTGCTGGAGGACGAGGACGGCCACGTCGTCGTCGTGGTCGGCGGTGACGCCGGCGGAGCGCAGCAGGCGGTCGCAGATGACCTGGGGGCTGCCGGTGGCGCCCGCGAGCGCGCGTTCGAGGGCGGCGATGCCTTCGTCGAGGTCCGCGTCCCGGCGTTCGACGAGACCGTCGGTGTAGAGCACGGCGGTGGAGCCGGGGCCGAGGGGGATGGAGCCGGAGGAGTGAACCCAGCCGCCGGTGCCGAGCGGGGGGCCGGTGGGTTCTTCGGCGCGCTGGACGGTGCCGTTCTCGTCGCGGACGAGGATGGGCAGATGGCCCGCGGAGGCGTACACCAGCCGGCCCTCGTTCGGGTCGTGGATGGCGTAGACGCAGGTGGCGATCTGGTTGGCGTCGATCTCGGTGGCGAGGCCGTCGAGGAGCTGGAGCACCTCGTGCGGGGGCAGGTCGAGACGGGCGTAGGCACGGACGGCGGTGCGGAGCTGGCCCATGACGGCGGCGGCGCGGACGCCGCGGCCCATGACGTCGCCGATGACGAGGGCGGTGCGGCCGCCGCCGAGGGTGATGACGTCGTACCAGTCGCCGCCGACTGCGGCGTCGGTGCCGCCGGGCTGGTAGGTGGCGGCGATGCGCAGGTCGTCGGGCTGTTCGAGTTCCTGGGGGAGCAGGGAGCGCTGGAGGGTGACGGCGGTCTCGCGCTGGCGGCGCTCGCTGGCGCGCAGGCGTTCGGCGGCTTCGGCGTGGTCGGTGACGTCGGTGGCGAAGACGAGAACCCCCGGGTCGCCTGGGTCGCCGGCGCCGCCCTCGGCGACGGGGGTGCAGGTGAAGGTGTAGGAGCGGCCGTCGCAGGCCTTGCGGGACTTGACCGTGCGGGGCTTGCCGCTGCGCAGGACCTGGTCGAGCAGGGGCAGCAGGCCGAGCTCGACGAGTTCGGGCAGGGCGCGGGCGGCGGCCTCGCCGGGCGGGCGGGCGCCGAAGGCGGTGGCGTAGGCGTCGTTGACGTAGGCGAGACGGTGGTCGGGGCCGTGGACGAGGGCGACGAGGGCGGGGACCCGGGCGAGGACCTCGCGGACGGGGAGGTCGTCGACGGCGGGTACGCCGGACTGGCCGTCCGTGGGCCGTTCGGCGCGGGCCGCGGGGACGGAGCCCTCGCCGCGGGCCTCTCCCCGGCATCCGGGGGTGACCGCGGTGTCGGTCCGCGCTGCGGCGCGGCGCTGCGTTCCGGGGAGCCGGGCGCTCCAGCGCGTGAAGTTCACGAATCCTTGCCTCGTGTTAGTCGTCGTCGGCCGCTCCGGACCCGGCCGGGGCCCCCGGGGGCGCGGGCGGTGGGTTCCGTCCCCGGGAAATACAGCACTCGGGAAAAGCCTCGTGGGATGGCAGGGCGGGTGGTGGTCCGTCCTGAAGCGTGGACCAGTCTGGCAGTGTGGCGGACCGGGCCGACATCCGTCAGACGCCTGGCCGATTTCCTGAGTTCCTGCTTCGGGTCAGGACGACCCCTTCGGGTCCTCGGAAGGCGTTCCACCGGCCGCGAGTTCGAACTCCGCTCGGGGATGTTCGAGTGAGCCGAGGGAGACGATCTCCCGTTTGAACAGGCCGGCGAGGGTCCATTCGGCCAGCACGCGCGCCTTGCGGTTGACGGTGGGCACGCGGCTGAGGTGGTACGTGCGGTGCATCAGCCAGGCCGGGTAGCCCTTGAGCTTGCGTCCGTAGACGTGGGCGACGCCCTTGTGCAGGCCCAGGGAGGCGACGGAGCCCGCGTACTTGTGGGCGTACGGCTCCAGGGGTTCGCCGCGCAGGGAGCGTACGAGGTTGTCGCCGAGGGTCCTGGCCTGGCGCAGCGCGTGCTGGGCGTTGGGGGCGCAGTCGCGGCCGTCGTGCGCCGTGGCGTCGGGGACGGCGGCGGCGTCGCCCGCGGCCCACGCGTGCGCGACGCCCTCGACGGTGAGGCGGTCGGTGCAGCGCAGCCTGCCCTGGACGGTGAGGGGCAGGTCGGTGGCGGCCAGCAGGGGGTGCGGTTTGACGCCGGCGGTCCATACGACCGTACGGGTGGGAAGTCGTTGTCCGTCACTGAGGACGGCGACGCGGTCGGCGCAGGACTCCAGGCGGGTTCCGAGCAGGATCTGGATGTTGCGGCGGCGCAGTTCGGCGACGGTGTAGCGGCCGAGGTCGGGACCCACCTCGGGGAGGATGCGGTCCGAGGCCTCGACGAGGATCCACTTCATGTCCTCGGGCTTGACGTTGTGGTAGTGCCGCGCGGCGTAGCGGGCCATGTCCTCCAGTTCGCCGAGTGCCTCGACGCCCGCGTAGCCGCCGCCGACGAAGACGAAGGTGAGGGCGGCGTCGCGGAGGGCGGGGTCGCGGGTGGAGGAGGCGATGTCCATCTGTTCGAGGACGTGGTTGCGCAGGCCGATGGCCTCTTCGACGGTCTTGAAGCCGACGCCGTGTTCGGCGAGTCCGGGGACGGGCAGGGTGCGCGCGACCGAACCGGGGGCCAGGACGAGTTCGTCGTAGGCGAGGTGCTCGGGGCCGGTGGCCTCCTGGCCCGCCAGGGTGGTGAGGGTCGCGGTGCGCAGGTCGTGGTCGACGCGGGTGACCTCGCCGACGACGATCCGGCAGCGCGGCAGCACGCGGCGCAGCGGGACGACGACATGGCGCGGGGAGATGGACCCGGCGGCCGCCTCGGGAAGGAACGGCTGATAGGTCATGTACGGGTCGGGAGTGACGACCGTGATCTCGGCGTCCCCGCGCCTGAGTTCCGCTTTGAGCTTCCGCTGGAGGCGCAGGGCCGTGTACATCCCGACGTAGCCGCCGCCGACAACGAGAATGCGCGCACGTTCCTTCACCATCCCATGACGCACCCCGAGCCTTCGTTTGTCCACAGCCTCGACAATTTGTGTGACCGGAGGGCGTCGACGGACCGTGTTGGGCGAATTGCCGGAGTCACGGTCCGGTGCGCAGGTCAGAGGGTTCTACCTTGGGGCGCAAGCGTGCGCAATCGGGACGTATGCGGTGCGTACTCCGATCGGGGGGCGCTCCGTGCGGAACCTGCCCCTTCTGAATTGACTCCCTCTCAACTATGTTCGTATGTCGACGGGGTGTAGGGGGATGCGCTCTTCGGGTCCGCGCGGTGAGCGGGTCCCGGTCGGGCTCTCTTCCGCGCGCTCCGGCATCCAAATGGCGGGGAGAGTCTCCGGGGGGAGACGTCATTACCGGGGGATTACGTATGCATATTCAGGATTCTCATTGGGCTTCCGCTTCCGCCGTGGCAACCGGCGGCGCGGTGGGCAACGGCCGCGGGGACGGTGGGCGCTCGACGCCGCTGCGGGTGGACGCACAGCGCAACCTCGAGCACGTGCTGCGTGCGGCGCGCGAGGTCTTCGGCGAGCTCGGGTACGGCGCGCCGATGGAGGACGTGGCACGGCGGGCCAGGGTCGGTGTGGGCACGGTGTACCGGCGCTTCCCGAGCAAGGACGTACTCGTGCGCCGGATAGCCGAGGAGGAGACCTCCCGGCTGACCGACCAGGCGCGCGCGGCACTCGGCCAGGAGGACGAGCCGTGGTCGGCGCTGTCGCGCTTCCTGCGGACGTCGGTGGCCTCGGGCGCCGGACGGCTGCTGCCGCCGCAGGTGCTGCGGGTCGGCGTGGCCGAGGAGTCCGACGGGCCCGAGCGGTCCGACCGGCCCGGCGAGGCGCGGGTACCGCACCAGCGCAGCCAGCCCGGCTCGGGCGAGCTGCGGCTGGTGTCGGACGACACCGTGGACGACGCGGGTGCGGCGGCGCTGCTGGAGGTCGTGGGCCAGCTCGTGGAGCGGGCCCGCGCGGCCGGTGAGCTGCGGTCGGACGTGTCGGTGTCGGACGTGCTGCTGGTGATCGCCACGGCGGCGCCGGCGCTGCCGGATCCGGCGCAGCAGGCGGCGGCTTCGGCGCGGTTGCTCGACATCCTGCTGGAGGGGCTGCGGTCTCGGCCGCCCGTCTGAGCGGGGCGGGTGCCGCCCGCCTGAGCGGGGTGAGTGCCGCCCGTCTGAGCGGGGTGAGTGGTGTGGTGACGTGACGGTGTCCCTGGCTGCCCTTGATGTGGTGTGGGTGGCTGGGGGCCGTCGTGGTGGTGGGGTGGGCGGACCCGTAGTGGGTGGTTCGGGTTGCGTCGTTGGGGTGGCTTGGGCCGGCTCGTGGGTTGAGTCGGGCTGGCTCGTGGGTGGCTTGGGCTGCCGTTCGTACCTCGAACGGGTGAAGTTCGGTACGCGTTGTCGCTCTATGCCCTCGGACCAGTGGACGATCCGGACTCGCGGGCCTCTCGCCGAAATCCGGTGTGGCAGTCTGGCCCGGTGGTCGGGTCGGGTTGGCTGACGTCGGGGGCTGTCCGCGATGAGCGTTGAGGGGCGGGACGAGTCGCCCGGTGAGGGCGGCAGGGAGACCGGCGGCCGTGTCCCGTCACAGGTGCCCAACCAGGGCGGTCGCCCGGCTGTCCCCTCCGGTGCCGAGCCTCTCGGCGGGGGAAACGTCCCGGCAGGCGGAGGAAACCTCCCGCCTGAGGAAAGCGTTCCCGCTCAGCGCGGCCGGCACGGGGACGGTGTCCTGGCGCCCTCCGACCCCGAGTTGATCGAGCGGATGCGCTCCGGCGACGACACCGCGTACGAGGAGCTGTACCGCCGTCACGCCGACGCCGTGCGCCGCTACGCCCGCACCTGCTGCCGTGACGCCCACACCGCCGACGACCTCACCGCCGAGGTCTTCGCCCGCGCCCTCCAGGCGGTCCGCGGCGGCTCCGGTCCCGAGCACGCCGTCCGCGCCTATCTGCTCACCAGCGTCCGCCGCGTGGCCGCCAACTGGACGAACTCCGCGAAGCGGGAGCAACTGGTCGACGACTTCGCGCTGTTCGCCGCGCAGACCTCCCGGGCCTCGGAGGTCTCCGACACCGACACGCTCGACCTCGGCGCCGACGTCGTCGCCATGCACGAGGCCGAACAGTCCATGGCCATGCAGGCCTTCCGCTCGCTGCCCGAGCGCTGGCAGGCCGTGCTCTGGCACACCGAGGTCGAGGACGAGTCGCCCAGCGACGTCGCCACGCTCTTCGGGCTCGACGCCAACGGCACGCGTGTGCTGGCCAGCCGGGCTCGCGAGGGCCTGAAGCAGGCCTACCTCCAGGCCCACGTCAGCGCCTCCCTCGCCGGGGACGAGGAGTGCGCCCGTTACGCCGACCAGCTCGGCACCTACGCCCGCCGTAAGCTCCGCACCCGTGCCGAGCGCGGGCTGCGCAAGCACCTGGAGGAGTGCGCCAAGTGCCGGCTGGCCGCCCTCCAGATCGAAGAGGTCGCCAGCAGCATTCCCGCCGTCGTGCCGGTCGCCGTCATCGGCTGGTTCGGTGCCGCCGGGTACGCCAAGGCCGCCGCGCTCGCCGTCGGCGGGGTGGGGGCGGGGGCCGCGGGTGCCGCCGGTGCGGCCGCTGCTGCGGGCGGCTCGTCCTCCGGCTCCGGCGCGGTCGCCTCCGAGGGGCTCGGTGCGCCCGTCAAGGCCGGGATCGCTGCCGGTGTCGTCGCCGTGGCGGCCGCCGTCGTCGCGCTCGCCCTGGTCGGCGACAGCACGCCCAAGGAGCCGGTGGCCCGGCCGCCCGTATCCACCCCCGCCGTCGTGCCCGAGCCGGCCGCGTCCGTCCCCGCGCCGTCGCCTCCGCCACCCGCCGGCCCGGAGCCGGTGGCCGCCGCTTCGGCTCCCGCCCCTACGCCCACGCCTACGCCTACCCGCGCGGCTCCTCGGCCCGTCCCGCCCCTGCCTTCGCCTCCTGCCAGTCCTGCTCCCCGTCCCACGCCTACGCCCACGCCCTCTCCTACGCCGACCCCCACTCCCACGCCGACCCCCACTCCCACGCCGACTCCCACTCCCACGCCGACTCCCCCGCCTGCTCCGGTCGTCTACCGGTGGAGTGAGCTGGCCTACAACGTCTCGGGGGACGGTACGAAGCCGGAGATGCGGATCGGGGAGAGCAGTTGGGTGTGGCAGCGGGGGGAACTGTCGATCGGGGAGCGGGTCTATCCGTACGGCGTGACGGTGCACGGTGACTCGTCGGTCACCATCGATCTGAACCGTGAGTGCAGCGCCTATGACGCCGTGGTGGGTGTCGACGACATGACGTCGAAGCTCGGGAAGGTCTACTTCAGCGTGTACGGCGACGGGGAACTGTTGTGGCGGTCAGGCCGGGTGAAGGGCGGGGACGCTGCCGTGCCTGTCCATGTCGGCATCGGCGGCTACCGGGCCATTCGGCTGGTCGTGGAACCGCACAGCCACTTCGACGGGTTGGCGCTCGCCGACTGGGCTCAGTCTCGGTTCACCTGCTCGTAGGTGGGGGTGGGGGTGGGGGTGCCTGCGACGGCCTGCTCGCGTCCGGTGGGGGTGGGCGTAGCGCGTTCGGTTGGTGGGTGGTGCGGGGCCGGGGCGGGGGGGGGGGGGGGGCCGGGGGCCCCCCCCCCCCCACCCGGGGGGGGTGGGGGGTTAGGGGGGGCC
>NZ_JBIALD010000055.1:0-7077 GCF_042873115.1 Streptomyces sp. NPDC005017
GCCCGATCCGCTCCCGGGCGGTCAGCTTGCCCTTGGCGTGCTGCGCGGCCGTCGCCTTCTCACCCGGACCGGCCAGCGCCCGCGCACGAATCTCGTGCAGCTCGGCGACCCGTCCGCGTGCGTCGGTGGGCTCACCCGTCGTCTCTTCCAAAACGGTCATGTAGCGACCTTACGAAGCCCCCCAAGGAATGCGAGCCGTCGACTCCGTACAGTCTCCGGCCCGTTTTCCTGGTACCCCTGAACAGAACGATGGCCGCATGTAAGCGTTCCGACTGCTCCAGGGGGCTCAGCCCTATAGAGGTCCTACAAAAATCGCGGGAGGGCGGCGGCCCAGATTCACGATCACCGGTGCCATCCGTGGAGTGACGACGGAGCACACCGTAGATCATCCGGGGGCGGTTCGAGGACACCCCGGACATGAAAGTTGAATTTTGAACGGAATAGGTCTACGGTCGTCCATGTTGAGCTCGTTGAACATTCAACGGAATCACCCCGCGGCTCCGACCGGAGCCACGGCCCGTCCCCCCAAGGAGCAGATCATGGGCATCTTCGGCCGCAAGGACAGCACCACCGAGACCACCGCCGTCGCCACCGGGGCCGTGGACCCGGAGCTCGCCGCACTGACCGGCGACTACTCGATCGACGCCGCGCACACCACTATCGGCTTCGTGGCGCGGCACGCGATGGTGACGAACGTGAAGGGCAAGTTCCTCGACTTCTCCGGTGCGCTGCACCTCGACGGTTCCGACCCCGCCCGCTCGACCGCCTCGATCGACATCAAGATGGAGAGCATCGACACCGGCAACGCGGACCGCGACGGCCACCTCAAGGGCGCCGACTTCTTCCGGACCGACGAGTTCCCGGTCATGACGTTCCGCTCCACCAAGGCCGAGGCCCTGGGCGGCGAGGACTACCGCATCACGGGTGACCTCTCGATCCTCGGCACCACCAAGGAGATCGCCATCGACCTGGAGTTCAACGGCGCCGCCAAGGACCCGTTCGGCAACGAGCGCGTCGGCTTCGAGGGCAAGGCCGAGATCCTGCGCTCCGAGTGGGGCCTGACCTGGAACGCCGCGCTGGAGACCGGTGGTGTGCTGGTGTCCGACAAGATCAAGCTGAACTTCGACATCTCCGCGGTCAAGAACGCCTGATCCGGCGCCGGGTCCGTAACCCGGCCGTGCGACATCGCCGCATCCTGAGCGCGCCCGCCCTCCGTCACACGAGGGCGGGCGCTCGGCGTTTCCGGGGTTTCCGGGGTTTCCCGGCGCCGCGGGGGTCGCTCGGGGCGGGAGAAGGCGCTCGGCTCAGGCTCCGTCGCGTTCCAGGCGCTCCACCGCCGCGGCCAGGCGGGCCGCCCGGGTCTTCGGCGTGCGGGCCTGGAGCAGACCGAGCATGACCTGGTAGCGGTCCGTCCGGCCGAGCCGTTCGAAGGCCGCCCCGGCCCGGGGGCTGTCCGCCAGGGCGCGGGCCAGGTCCTCCGGCACGTCCGCGTTGCGCTGCGACTCGTAGGCCGTGGCCCAGCGTCCGTCCGCCCGTGCCGCCACCACTTCGGCGAGGCCCGCGGGGCGCATCCGTCCGTCGGCGGTCAGCTCCGCCACACGGCGCACGTTGACCATCGACCACACGCTGCCCTGGCGGCGCGGGGTGATGCGCTGGAGGTAGTGGGTGGCGTCGAGCGCCCGGCGCTGGCCGGTGATCCAGCCGTGGCACAGGGCCGCGTCGTTCACCTCGTCCGCGGTGACGGACCTCAGGCCCGATCCCTTCTTGGCGACCCTCACCCAGATTCCGGGGTGCGGCGCCGGATGCCCGGCGAGCCAGGCGTCGAGGTCCGCGGGCGTCTCGAAACTCTCGCTGGGCGTGGTGATGGCGTCCTGGGTGCTCATGCCCGCAGCGTAGGAGGCTATTGGGTCAGGTTCTGTCCTAGTTGTGCGGGGTCAGATCCTGTCCCGGTTCCACGGGACTCAGAACCCGCCGCCGAAGTCGCCTCCCCCGCCGAAGCCGCCCCCGAAGTCGCCGCCTCCGCCGCCGTAGTCACCGCCACCGAAGTCGCCCGGGCCGAAGTCGGCGCCCGAGACGTCGCCGCCCTCGTAGCCGCCACCGAAGTCCCCGTAGCCGGAGCCGTAGTCGGCGGCGTAGGACGGGGCGGCCATGGCGCTGCCCAGCAGGGTGCCGATGAGGAGGCCGGGCAGGATGCCGCCGCCGAAGTAGCCCCCGGCCCAGGGGCCGTAGGCGGGACCGGCGTCCCAGTAGGGGCGGCGGCCGGAGACCGTCTCCACCTCGCGGACCATCGGGTCCAGGCCGTCGGCGAGCCGGGCCCGGTCGGCGGCGCACACCGGGACGTCGCGGGTGGCGCCGGTCGCGGGCGTCCACTGCACGTCCGCGACCGAGAGGCCGTGCCGCGGGTCGAAGAAGCAGGGCGGCCGGCGTTCCGGCAGCGGGGCGCCCTCGCGGCGGGCCGCCAGCAGGGCCAGGGAGAAGCGGCCGTCGTCCAGGGCCTGGGTGACCGCGCGCACGTCCTCCGGTTTCGCGGCCTGGTCCATCAGGCGCTTGGCCTGCTCATAGGCGTCCAGCGCGTGCTCGTAGTCCGTGCGCATCGCGTCGTCGGCGCCGGGTTCGGCAGGGTGGAAGTCCAGCCGGTCCAGTTCCTCGCCGAAGGCGGTGATGTCCTCGTCGACGACGACCCGCAGCTTGTCCAGCGCGGCCCGCTGGGCCTCCTCGTGACGCCGCCGGTTGCGGCGGACCAGGGCGAAGGCACCGGCCCCGCCCGCGGCGAGGACCGCGCCCAGGGTGATGAGCGTCCCGGCCGTGGCCCCGCTCTCGTCGCCGCTGCTCCAGCTCGCCGGGGCGGAGCCGCCCATGTTGGCGACGGCCCGGTCGGTGAACTCGTTCAGCTGGGCGACGGGGTCCTCGACGTCCTGGACACTGTTGACGAGATTGCGCACGGCGGTCCCGGACATGACCGAGGAGTCGGCGCGCGCGTCGAAGCGGTCACCCAGGCGGATCGCGTAGAGACCGGTGATCCCGGTGGCGGTCCGCAGGTCCGTGAACAGGTCCTCGGTGGGCTGGTCCGCGGGCAGGACCGCGATGAACAGCGGTTTGTCGGCGTCCTCGATCTTCTCGCGCAGCGCGGCCGCGTCGGGGTCCGGCAACAGGTCGTCGGCGGAGGGTTCCACGAAGACGGGGCTCTGGCGGAGGCCGTCGGCGATCTTCGTGACCTCCGTGGCGGCACCGACGGGCGAGGCGCCCGCCGTCAGCAGAGTCAGAACGGCGAGCGCCAGCGCGATCAGCAGACCGGCGGGCCCTCGGGTCGATGGCGCGACCTTCATACCATCGAAGCTACCCGAAGGAGCCCGAACCGGTCATATTTCTCGTTACTCTTTTTTGACTCGTTGTTTCTCATTTTTGACCCGGCCCGCCCGCTGGGTGAGGGGGCGGGTGGGGTGAGTCGGTCAGGTCACGCCGCCCGGTAGGCGGCTGTCAGTTTCGCCACCGCGGCGCCGTGGCGTCCCGTCAGGACCAGGTGTTCCGCCTCGGCGAAGGGCCTGGCCGACGCGGCGGTGAGGTGCCCGCCCGTCCTCTCCTGCACGAGCAGCCTGGCCTTGTCGACCAGCGCCCGGCCTGTGGCGTCGGCGCCCGCCTTCTCGGCGGCCCTGGCCGCCGCGCCGAGCGCCTTCAGCGTCGCCTCGCCGCCGGCGGGCGCCTTGGTGAGCGTGGTCAGGCCCCAGCCGTACGGGAACTGCGGGTCGTAGGAGGTGTCGCCGACGTTGATCGGCAGCTGGGCCTCGGACTTCGGCCAGGTCACCGGGAGCCGTCCGGTGAAGGGACGGCGGCCGTAGAGCACGTCCGCGACGCCGGAGCCCTCCGTGCCCGGCAGCCAGGAGGCCACCAGGGAGTCGATCTCCCCGAGCCGGTCGCCGACGAGCTGCGGGCGCCCGGAGACGATCAGCACCGCGCACTTCATCGCCCCGCAGACCTTGTCCACCGCCGCCTTGTCGGCCGCGGACAGCTCCAGGTCGTGCCCGTTGCCGACGTCACCGACGCCCTCGGCGTACGGGGTCTCGCCGACCACGACCACGCCGACGTCATGGCCCGAGGTCGGGGCCGAGGCGTCCTGGGAGTAAGTGATGTCGCCGCCCGCCTCGCGCAGGCCCTCCAGGACCGTCGTGCCGGGCGCGATGTCGCCGGAGGCGCCCTGCCAGGTGATGGTCCAGCCGCCGCTCTGGTTGCCGATGTCGTCGGCGTTGGACCCGGCCACGTACACCTTCTGGCTCTTCCTCAGCGGCAGCAGACCCTGGTCGTTCTTCAGCAGCACCTGGGACTTGGCCACCGCCTCACGGGCGACGGCCCGGTGTCCCGCCGAGCCGATGGCCGCGGCGCCCGCGGTGTCGGCGTACGGCTTCTCGAACAGGCCCAGCCGGAACTTCTGGGTCAGGATGCGGGCGACGGCGTCGTCGACACGGGCCTGCGGGACGCGGCCCTCGACCACCTCGTCGATCAGCGTCGTACGGAACTCCTTGTAGTCGTACGGCACCATGATCATGTCGAGACCGGCGTTGACCGACGTACGCACGTCGGAGGCGCGGTCGCCCGGGATCTGGTCGATGCCGTTCCAGTCGCTGATGACGAAGCCGTCGAAGCCGAGACGGTCCTTGAGGACACCGTCGATCATGTCGCCCCGGGCGTGCATCTTCACCGGGCCCCGGCCGTCGCCGATCACGTCGAGCGAGGAGTACGACGGCATGACCGTGCCGACGCCCCGGTCGACCGCGTCCTTGAACGGGCTCAGATGGACGGCCTCCAGCTCCCCGCGGGTGACCTTGGTGACGCCCTGGTCGGTGGTGTAGGTGCCGGTGCTGGAGGAGCCGTAGGCGGTACCGCCGTCGCCGACGTAGTGCTTGGCGGTGGCGAGCACCTTGTCGCCGCGGTCCAGGTCCTTGCCGCTGCGGTGGCCCTGGAAGCCCTGGATGACGGTGTCCATCGCCTTCACGAGGGCCGGGTCCTCGCCGAAGGACTCGTAGGAACGGCCCCAGCGTTCGTCACGGGTCACGCAGAGGCAGGGCGCGAAGTCCCACGGCACGCCGGTCGCGCGCACCTCCGCCGCGGTCACCGCGCCCGTGCGCTGCGTGAGTCCGGGGTCCCGGGCGGCGCCCAGGCCGATGTTGTGCGGCATGACGGTGGCGCCGGACAGGTTGTTGTGCCCGTGCACCGCGTCCACGCCGTAGATCAGCGGGATCTGGAAGCGGGTCGCCTGGGCGCGCAGCTGGAACCCGTCGATCATCTTCGCCCAGGCCGCGGCCGTGTTGGGCGTGGGCGTGGAGCCGCCGCCGGAGAGCAGCGAGCCGAGCGCCTGGCCGGCGATGTCGGCGGGGTTGGCCATCGCGCCGCGCTCCGCCTGGGTCATCTGCCCGGCCTTCTCCGCCAGGGACATCCTGGCGACCAGGTCGGCTACGCGCTTCCTCACCGGGAGCTTCGGGTCGAGATACGGCAGCCCGTGCGCGTCCACGACGACCTGCGGGTTCTCGGCCGGGGCCTTGGCTCCGGCGACCGTGAGCCGCAGCGGGATCGTCTCCGCGTGCTCGGCGGCGCGGTCCTTGCGGGTGACGACGCGGACCGTGCGGGTGTCGCCCGAGAGGCTGCCCGCCGGGAACGTGACCGTGCCCTGGACGGGCGTGTAGTCCTCGCCGGCCGTGGCGCTGCCGCCCGCGGTCTCGTAGGTGACGGTCACCGGCTGGTCGGTGGGGGCGGCGCCCGAGGTGCCGAGCGTGAGCTCCACCGTGGCCGTGCCGCCCTCGTCGAGCGTGACGACGGGGTCGGTGGTGACGAAGACGCGCCTGGACTGGTCCGCCTTTCCGTACAGTTCGACGTTGTCCATGGCGAACTCGCCCTGGAATCCCGTGGGGAGGGTGACCGCGTAGCCCCACATCTCGGTCAGGCCGAGGATCTGGTCGATGCCGCCGACTGGCTGGTAGTCCGTGCGATAGGTGAACCGGGCGAAGGGAAGCTCGATCTGCTTCCAGCCGGTGAAGTCGTCGGTGAACGAGGTCGTCCAGAGCTCGGAGGCCTCGCCGTGGGCGCCGCCGTCCTTCAGCTCGAGGACGATGCGCTTGCCTGAGCCCCGGCCCTCCCACCACAGCCGGATGCCCTCGTGGGCCGACCAGTCGTGGGCGGGCTCGGCCGCCGCGAAGTCATGGGTGAAGCCGCCCCAGCCGCTGATGTCGTATGCGCCGGTGAGGACCTTCTCGCCCTCCGGGGCGTCCGGGCGGGCGGTGAGCGACAGGGCCGGGCGGTCGTCGGTGTCGCTGCCCCAGGTGAAGATGCCTCCGGCGGGCTGCTCGGCGAAGGGGACTTCGCCTTCGAAGCGGTCGACGGGGACCGGGGTGGGGGCGTCGGCGGCTTGGGCGGCCTGGGCCGCCACGGGGAGGAGGCCGGTGAGCAGGGTGGCACAGGCGAGCAGGGCGGTTCTTCGCATGGAACGGTCCCTCTACTCTCGTCTCGGCGTGCCTCACGCTGAGGGCACACCTCGCGCTTACGGCTTAGATCATGGCGTGAGTTAACTGGTCGTCGTTGGTGCCGTCAAGACTTCACGTCGGAACTGGTACGTGGGTAACTCGCGGCTGGTTCTGGGGTGTTGTCGGTTCGGGTAGTGAACGCGTGATGGCTTGGGCTCTTCGTCATCCCGTCATTTACTCACCGCAGCGGCGGGGTGCGGGGCGTGTGCCTGCGGCGGCCCGCTCGCGTCCGGTGGGGGTGCGTGTAGCGCGTTACGTGGGTGGGTGGTGCGGGGCGTGTGCCTGCGGCGGCCTGCTCGCGTTCGGTGGGGGTGGGCGTAGCGTCTTGCGTGGGTGGGTGGTGCGGGGCGTGTGCCTGCGGCGGCCTGCTCGTGTCCGGTGGGGGTGGGCGTAGCGCGTTGCGTGGGTGGGTGGTGCGGGGCGTGTGCCTGCGGCGGCCTGCTCGCGTTCGGTGGGGGTGCGCGTAGCGCGTTCGGTTGGTGGGGGGTGCGGGGCCGGGGCGGGGGGTGTCCGTCCTCGGTCCGCCGATACGGTCCCTTGCGGGGGTTCTGGTGTCTGACAGATCGGA
>NZ_JBIALD010000056.1:0-3569 GCF_042873115.1 Streptomyces sp. NPDC005017
GGGACGGCGGCGATGATCTCGCGCGGCGGGGTGTAGATCTTGTTGTGGCGGCCCAGGTAGCAGGGGTCGTGGTAGGTGATGATGCCCTCGACCGGGGTGACCGGGACCAGGCGGCCCTCGTCGACGAGGTGCTGGAGCAGCTGGGTGTGGTGGACGACCTCGTAGTCGCCGCCGAGCTGCGGGTACTCGTTGCCGAGGGTGTTGAGGCAGTGGGGGCAGGTCGCGACGATCTTCTTCGCGGCCCTCGGCTTCCTCGACTCGTCGGTCACCCGGCCGTCGTCGTCCAGCTCTTCACCGAAGGCGGTGTTGAGAGCCATGACGTTCTCCATGCCGAGTTCCTGGAAGAGGGGCTCGTTGCCCAGGCGGCGGGCGGAGTCGCCGGTGCACTTCTCGTCGCCGCCCATGATGGCGAACCTGACGCCGGCGATGTGCAGGAGTTCGGCGAAGGCCTTGGTGGTCTTCTTCGCGCGGTCCTCCAGGGCGCCGGCGCAGCCGACCCAGTACAGGTACTCGACCTCGCTGAGGTCCTCGATGTCGCGGCCGACGACGGGGACCTCGAAGTCGAGTTCCTTCAGCCATTCCAGGCGCTGCTTCTTCGCCAGTCCCCAGGGGTTGCCCTTCTTCTCCAGGTTCTTGAGCATGGTGCCCGCCTCGGACGGGAACGCGGACTCGATCATCACCTGGTAGCGGCGCATGTCGACGATGTGGTCGATGTGCTCGATGTCGACCGGGCACTGCTCGACGCAGGCGCCGCAGGTGGTGCAGGACCACAGGACGTCGGGGTCGATGACGCCGTTGTCCTCGGCGGTGCCGACCAGCGGCCGCTCCGCCTCGGCGAGGGCCGCGGCGGGGACATCCTTCAGGGCCTCGGCGGAGGCCTTCTCCTCGCCCTCCGCGGTCTTGCCGCCGCCCGCGAGGAGGTAGGGGGCCTTGGCGTGGGCGTTGTCGCGCAGGGACATGATCAGCAGCTTCGGGGACAGCGGCTTGCCGGTGTTCCAGGCCGGGCACTGCGACTGGCAGCGCCCGCACTCGGTGCAGGTGGAGAAGTCCAGCAGGCCCTTCCAGGAGAACTGCTCGACCTGCGAGACACCGAACACGTCGTCCTCGCCCGGATCGGCGAAATCGATCGCCTTCCCACCCGACGTCATCGGCAGCAGACCACCCAGCGACGTGGCGCCGTCGGCGTTGCGCTTGAACCAGATGTTCGGGAACGCCAGGAAGCGGTGCCAGGCCACGCTCATGTCGGCGTTCAGCGACACCACGATCATCCAGATGAACGAGACGCTGACCTTGATCCCCGCGAACAGGTAGACCAGCGTCTCGAGCGTGCCTTCGCTCAGCCCGTCGAAGGCCATCACCAGCGGATAGGAGGCGAAGAACGCCGCCTCGTAGTGCTCCACGTGGTGCATCGCGCCTTCCAGGCCGCGCAGCACGTAGATGACGGTGCCGATCGTCAGGATGACGTACTCGACGAAGTACGCCTGCCAGGCCGTCGAGCCGGCGAAGCGGGACTTGCGGCCCGGCCGGGACGGCAGGCTCAGCAGCCGGATCGGGATCAGCACCGCGATGCCCACCGTGGTCATCACCGTGATGAACTCGACGTACATCTCCCACGGCAGGAACCCGCCCAGCAGCGGCAGCTGGAAGTCCGCCACGAACAACTGCCCGATCGCCTGCCCCAGGATCGGGATCAGGGTCAGGAACCCGATCGCCACGAACCAGTGCGCGAAGCCCACGACACCCCAGCGGTTCATCCGCGTATGGCCGAGGAACTCCCGTACCAGCGTCACACTCCGCTGATACGGACCGTCCGTCCGCGCCCCGGCCGGCAACGGCGCACCGAGCCGGAAGAACCGGAAGAACTGGACGATGACCCGGGCGAACAGGGCCGAGCCGATCACTGTCAGGACCAGCGACACGATGATCGCGGCGAGTTGCATGCGGGGGCTCCTCGAGACTGCCGAGCTCAGTGAGACCGCCCAGCTAATTACTAAGCGGTAACTTATGCAGTTCGTTCGAGCGTACCCACTTGTCGCGCCGCGTCGCAGTGTCTTGGACGGTGATCTGCGCCGCTCGCCCGTCAGTTGACGTGCAGGGGGCGCCCCCGGCCCGTGCGCTCGGCGGACAGCGGGACCCCGGCGGGCAGCTGGTGCTCGGGCACGAGCGGCGTCTCGGGCGCGGCCACCAGGATGGACTGCTGGAGCCTGCGCAGCCGCGCCGAGGGCTCGAGGCCCAGGTCCCGCACGAGGGTGCTGCGCAGCCGGTGGTAGACGTCGAGGGCCTCGCCGCGCCGGCCCGAGCGGTGCAGCGCCAGCATGAACTGGGCGTGCAGGTTCTCGTGGGTGCGGTAGCGCCGGGTCAACACGGTCAGTTCCGCGAGCAGTTCACGGTGCCGGCCGAGCCGCAGGTCCGCCTCGATCCGCTGGTCCAGGGCGCACAGCCGGCTCTCCTCGAGCCGCTGGGCCTCCATCTCCAGCTGCGCACCGGTCTGCACGTCGGCGAAGGCCGAGCCGGTCCACAGGGCGAGGGCGTCGGACAGCAGCCGCGCGGCGTCCTTGAAGTCCCCGGCGTCCATGGAGCGGTAGCCCATGCCCGCGAGCCGGTCGAACTCCTTGACGTCGCTCGTGCCCCCGCCGGAGACGAGCATGTAGCCGCCGGGCGAGGTGACCAGGACGTCCTTGGCGTTGCGTGCGGCGCCCTGCGGCTCACCGGACGCTTCCTTCTCCAGGGCCGCGGTGATGAGGTCGCGCAGTTGCAGCACATAGGTCTGCAACGTGGTGCGCGCGCTGCGCGGCGGCTGACCCGCCCACAGTTCGTCGATGAGTGCGGAGACCGGCACCACCTGATCGGCGTGCAGCGCCAGAAGGGCGAGCACTTGCCGGGGCTTCGGCGCGGTAGGTGTGATGGACACCTCGTTCTCCCTGACGTCCAATACGCCCAGTACCTCGATGCGCACGCCAATCCCCCTAGTTGAGTGTGCCGGTGTCCTGCACCTCACGAGTACAAAACAGGCCACACGGTTTGTCAATACCAAACCAGTTACGCGGTTTTATTGCATCGTGCAGCAGAATCGTGCAAGCGTTCGCAAAACGCGCTCTGACCTGTGAGTTATCGGGTTCGAGGTTCACCCGGCCGCCTGCTTCACGGCCGAACGTGAGTCCACTGCCGTGAAGATGCGCCAGATTAAACGGGCGATCAGGGCATCTCGCCAGATGCCCTCAAGCAAGATAACAGACTCTCCGTGCGGTTTGATGGAGGCGCGCCGGACGGCTCGAGGCCGCCACGAGGGGCGTCCCGGGCTCGCGACCACCGCGAAAGGGCCGGACGGCGTCCTACGCTCGTCCGGCCCCGGAGTCCGTACGGGTCGTCAGGTTCGTACGGGCATCACGCTCATGGCGTCACTGCGGAGGGTTGCCGTGCTTACGAGAAGGCAGGGCGGCGTGCTTCTTCCGCAGCATGGTCAGGGACCTGATGAGCACCTCGCGGGTCTCGGCGGGGTCGATGACGTCGTCGACCAGGCCGCGCTCGGCGGCGTAGTACGGGTGCATCAGCTCCGCCTTGTACTCCTT
>NZ_JBIALD010000057.1:0-2855 GCF_042873115.1 Streptomyces sp. NPDC005017
ATCCGGTTCGCGGGGGATTCGGGTGACGGTATGCAGCTCACCGGTGACCGTTTCACCTCGGAGACGGCGTCGTTCGGGAACGATCTGTCGACGCTGCCGAACTTTCCCGCGGAGATCCGTGCTCCCGCCGGCACGCTGCCGGGTGTGTCCTCGTTCCAGCTGCATTTCGCGGACCACGACATCCTCACGCCGGGGGACGCGCCGAACGTGCTGGTGGCGATGAACCCGGCCGCGCTGAGGGCGAACGTCGGTGATCTGCCGCGCGGCGCGGAGATCATCGTGAACACGGACGAGTTCACCCGGCGGGCGCTGCAGAAGGTCGGCTACGGCGCCAGCCCGCTGGAGGACGGCTCCCTGGACGGCTATCACCTGCATCCGGTGCCGCTGACGACGCTGACGGTGCAGGCGCTGAAGGACTTCGACCTGACCCGTAAGGAGGCCGAGCGCAGCAAGAACATGTTCGCGCTGGGTCTGCTGTCGTGGATGTACCACCGGCCCACCGAGGGCACGGAGAGGTTCCTGGCGGCGAAGTTCGCCAAGCGGCCGCAGATCGCGGAGGCGAACCTGGCGGCGTTTCGGGCGGGCTGGAACTTCGGGGAGACGACGGAGGACTTCGCGGTCTCCTACGAGGTCGCGCCGGCCGCGAAGGCGTTCCCGGTGGGCACCTACCGCAACATCTCCGGGAACCTGGCGCTGTCCTACGGTCTGGTGGCGGCGTCGCGGCAGGCGGATCTGCCGCTGTTCCTGGGTTCGTATCCGATCACTCCGGCCTCCGACATCCTGCACGAGCTGAGCCGGCACAAGAACTTCGGGGTGCGCACGTTCCAGGCGGAGGACGAGATCGCCGGGATCGGGGCGGCGCTGGGGGCGGCGTTCGGCGGGTCGCTGGCGGTGACGACGACGTCGGGTCCGGGGGTGGCTTTGAAGTCGGAGACGATCGGGCTGGCGGTGTCGCTGGAGCTGCCGCTGCTGGTGGTGGACATCCAGCGCGGCGGGCCCTCCACGGGTCTGCCGACGAAGACGGAGCAGGCGGATCTGCTGCAGGCGATGTTCGGGCGCAACGGTGAGGCGCCGGTGCCGGTGATCGCGCCGTGCACGCCGGCGGACTGCTTCGACGCCGCTCTGGAGGCGGCGCGGATCGCGGTCGGATACCGCACGCCGGTGTTCCTGCTCTCGGACGGGTATCTGGCCAACGGTTCGGAGCCGTGGCGGATTCCGGAGGTGGAGGAGCTGCCGGATCTGCGGGTGCGGTTCGCGCGCCGCGCGAACCACACCCTGCAGGACGGTACGGAGGTGTTCTGGCCCTACAAGCGGGACCCGCGGACCCTGGCCCGGCCGTGGGCGGTGCCGGGCACGCCGGGTCTGGAGCACCGGATCGGCGGGATCGAGAAGCAGGACGGCAGCGGGAACATCTCCTACGACCCCGCCAACCACGACTTCATGGTCCGCACCCGGCAGGCGAAGATCGACGGCATCGAGGTGCCGGACCTGGATGTCGACGACCCGCACGGCGCGAGGACGCTGGTGCTGGGCTGGGGTTCCACCTACGGCCCGATCACCGCGGCGGTGCGGCGGCTGCGCACCGCGGGGCAGGAGATCGCGCAGGCGCATCTGCGCCACCTCAACCCCTTCCCGGGCAACCTCGGCGAGGTCCTCGCCCGCTACGACCGCGTCGTCGTCCCCGAGATGAACCTCGGCCAGCTCGCCACGCTCATCAGGGCCAGATACCTGGTGGACGCGCACTCGTACAACCAGGTCAACGGCATGCCGTTCAAGGCCGAACAGCTCGCCAGGGCCCTGAAGGAGGCCATCGATGAGTGAGGCACTGAAGCTGGTCCCCAAGGCCGAGGCCAGGCAGTCCATGAAGGACTTCAAGTCCGACCAGGAGGTGCGCTGGTGCCCGGGCTGCGGCGACTACGCCATCCTCGCCGCCGTGCAGGGCTTCATGCCGGAGCTGGGCCTGGCCCGGGAGAACATCGTCTTCGTCTCCGGCATCGGCTGCTCCTCGCGCTTCCCGTACTACATGAACACCTACGGGATGCACTCCATCCACGGCCGCGCCCCGGCCATCGCGACCGGCCTGGCCGCCTCCCGCCCCGACCTGAGCGTGTGGGTCGTCACCGGTGACGGCGACGCCCTGTCCATCGGCGGCAACCACCTCATCCACGCCCTGCGCCGCAACGTGAACCTGAAGATCCTGCTGTTCAACAACCGGATCTACGGCCTCACCAAGGGCCAGTACTCCCCGACCTCCGAGGTCGGCAAGATCACCAAGTCCACCCCGATGGGCTCCCTGGACGCCCCCTTCAACCCGGTGTCCCTCGCGCTGGGCGCGGAGGCCTCCTTCGTCGCCCGCACCATCGACTCCGACCGGGGCCACCTCACCGGCGTGCTGCGCCAGGCCGCCGCCCACCCCGGCACCGCACTGATCGAGATCTACCAGAACTGCAACATCTTCAACGACGGCGCCTTCGACGCGCTCAAGGACCGCGAATCCGCCGCCGACGCCCTGATCCGCCTCGAGCACGGACAGCCGGTCCGCTTCGGCACCGGCCTCACCCAGGGCGTCGTCCGCGACCCCGCCACCGGCGACCTGAAGGTGATCACGGTGACCCCGCAGAACGAGGCACAGGTCCTGGTCCACGACGCCCACGCCGCGTCCCCGACCACCGCGTTCGCGCTGTCCCGCCTCGCCGACCCCGACACCCTGCACCACACCCCCATCGGCGTCCTGCGCTCGGTCCGGCGCCCGGTCTACGACACCCAGATGGCCGAGCAGCTCGACACGGCCGTCGAACAGCACGGCAAGGGCGACCTCGCCGCACTGCTCACCGGCGGCGACACCTGGACCGTCG
>NZ_JBIALD010000058.1:0-1792 GCF_042873115.1 Streptomyces sp. NPDC005017
CGAGCATCGTGATGCTAAGGCCGTGAAGCCGCCCCGGAGCCTTCGGGCAAAGGGGAGTGGTGGAGCCGCCGGACCAAGCGGTCAGTAGGTGAGTGATGGGGTGACGCAGGAAGGTAGTCCATCCCGGGCGGTGGTTGTCCCGGGGTAAGGGTGTAGGCCGTGCGATAGGCAAATCCGTCGCACACGAGGCTGAGACCTGATGCCGAGCCGATTGTGGTGAAGTGGATGATCCTATGCTGTCGAGAAAAGCCTCTAGCGAGTTTCATGGCGGCCCGTACCCTAAACCGACTCAGGTGGTCAGGTAGAGAATACCGAGGCGTTCGGGTGAACTATGGTTAAGGAACTCGGCAAAATGCCCCCGTAACTTCGGGAGAAGGGGGGCCATCACCGGTGATCACTCTTGCAGTGTGAGCTGGGGGTGGCCGCAGAGACCAGCGAGAAGCGACTGTTTACTAAAAACACAGGTCCGTGCGAAGCCGTAAGGCGATGTATACGGACTGACGCCTGCCCGGTGCTGGAACGTTAAGGGGACCGGTTAGTCACTCTTCGGGGTGGCGAAGCTGAGAACTTAAGCGCCAGTAAACGGCGGTGGTAACTATAACCATCCTAAGGTAGCGAAATTCCTTGTCGGGTAAGTTCCGACCTGCACGAATGGCGTAACGACTTCTCGACTGTCTCAACCATAGGCCCGGTGAAATTGCACTACGAGTAAAGATGCTCGTTTCGCGCAGCAGGACGGAAAGACCCCGGGACCTTTACTACAGTTTGATATTGGTGTTCGGTTCGGCTTGTGTAGGATAGCTGGGAGACTTTGAAGCGATCACGCCAGTGGTTGTGGAGTCGTCGTTGAAATACCAGTCTGGTCGTGCTGGATGTCTAACCTGGGTCCGTGATCCGGATCAGGGACAGTGTCTGATGGGTAGTTTAACTGGGGCGGTTGCCTCCCAAAGGGTAACGGAGGCGCCCAAAGGTTCCCTCAGCCTGGTTGGCAATCAGGTGTTGAGTGTAAGTGCACAAGGGAGCTTGACTGTGAGACCGACGGGTCGAGCAGGGACGAAAGTCGGGACTAGTGATCCGGCGGTGGCTTGTGGAAGCGCCGTCGCTCAACGGATAAAAGGTACCCCGGGGATAACAGGCTGATCTTCCCCAAGAGTCCATATCGACGGGATGGTTTGGCACCTCGATGTCGGCTCGTCGCATCCTGGGGCTGGAGTCGGTCCCAAGGGTTGGGCTGTTCGCCCATTAAAGCGGTACGCGAGCTGGGTTTAGAACGTCGTGAGACAGTTCGGTCCCTATCCGCTGTGCGCGTAGGAGTCTTGAGAAGGGCTGTCCCTAGTACGAGAGGACCGGGACGGACGAACCTCTGGTGTGCCAGTTGTCCTGCCAAGGGCATGGCTGGTTGGCTACGTTCGGGAGGGATAACCGCTGAAAGCATCTAAGCGGGAAGCCTGCTTCGAGATGAGGACTCCCACCCACTTGATGGGGTAAGGCTCCCAGTAGACGACTGGGTTGATAGGCCGGATCTGGAAGCACGGTAACGTGTGGAGGTGACCGGTACTAATAGGCCGAGGGCTTGTCCTCAGTTGCTCGCGTCCACTGTGTTGGTTCTGAAACCATGAACAACCGTCGAAGCCGTTTTTGGCTGCGGCTCCGGTTGGCAGTTTCATAGTGTTTCGGTGGTCATAGCGTAGGGGAAACGCCCGGTTACATTCCGAACCCGGAAGCTAAGCCTTACAGCGCCGATGGTACTGCAGGGGGGACCCTGTGGGAGAGTAGGACGCCGCCGAACAAT
>NZ_JBIALD010000059.1:0-1582 GCF_042873115.1 Streptomyces sp. NPDC005017
GCTTGACGTTTAACGTCGCAGGTCACCCGACCTGCTGATCTGCGGTTCTTCCCGGGACAGCGGAGGCGGCCGTTCTCCACGCTTCGAGATGTCGAGTCACGAAGTACAAGAGAACGGCCGCTGTGTATGAGTCTGTCTGTCGATGCGTCCGCGGGCGAGGCCTTGGACGTGCTGTCCCGCTTTCGGGTCGAATTCTACGAATGCCTCTACGCTCGCGCGGATGCGCTCTTCGAGCTCACTGACGCGGTGTTGTGCGCGGACGGGCCGGTGAAGACGCTGGTCGAGCTGTCGCTGGCGGTCGAGCACCGGCGTGGGCACGGTGCGCTGTACGGAGCTTTGGACCGGGGCTGGCTGGAGCCGACGCGGTTGCGCCGCGTGCTGGCCGGGCTGCCGCTGCCGAAGGCGGCCGACGGCCGGGTCGTGCTGGCCGTGGACGTGAGCAACTGGCTCCGCCCCGATGCGCCGACCAGCGACGACCGGCTGTTCTGCCACGTCTACGGGCGTGGTGACCGCAGCAGGGACCAGTTCGTGCCGGGCTGGCCGTACTCCTTCGTGGCCGCGCTGGAGACCGGCCGCACCTCCTGGGTCGCGCTGCTGGACGCCGTGCGCCTGGGACCCGCCGACGACGCGACGCTCGTCACCGCCGCCCAACTGCGCGATGTCGTGGAGCGGTTGACGCAGGCCGGGCACTGGCGGCCGGGCGACCCGGAGATCCTCATCGTGATGGACGCCGGCTACGACGTCACCTACCTCGCCCACGCTCTGGCCGGCCTGCCGGTGATGCTGCTCGGGCGCCTGCGCTCGGACCGGGTCATGCTCCGCGACCCCGGCCCGCCCCGTTCCGGCCCGAAGGGCGGGCGGCCCCGCCGACACGGCGGCGTCCTCACTTTCGCCAAGCCCGACAGCTGGCACGAGCCCGACGTCACCACGGCCACGGACACCACCCGCTACGGCAAGGCCGAGACGATCGCCTGGGACCGGATGCACCCCCGACTCACCCACCGCGGCCCCTGGCTGGACCACGTCAAGGAGGAACTGCCCCTCCTGCACGGCACGTTGATGCGGCTGAAGGTCGAGCGACTGCCGGGCGACCGCGACCCGAAACCGGTCTGGCTGTGGTGCTCAGCCGCTGCCGCGACTCCGGCGGACGTGGACCGCTGGTGGCAGTCCTTCCTCCGCAGATTCGACCTGGAGCACACCTTCAGGCTCCTGAAGCAGACCCTCGGCTGGACGGCGCCGAAGGTCCGCCACGCCGACAGCGCCGACCTGTGGACCTGGCTCGTCATCGCCGCCCACACCCAGCTCCGCCTCGCCCGCCCCCTCGCCGAGGACCTCCGCCGCCCCTGGGAACGCCGCACCGAACCCCGCCGCCTCACTCCTGCCCGCGTCCGCCGGGGGTTTCGCAACATCCGCGCGACGGCGGCACGTCCGGCGGCCGCACCGAAACCGTCCAAGCCGGGCCCGGGACGGCCTCCCGGCTCGAAGAACAAGCACCGGGCCAAACGTCACGACGTCGGTAAAACCGTCAAACGCGCCGAGTCGATCAAGGAACACCAAGCCCGCCGAGGATAAACGCCAAGCT
>NZ_JBIALD010000061.1:0-1443 GCF_042873115.1 Streptomyces sp. NPDC005017
CGAGATTCGTGCGCGGGCGCTGGCCGGTCCGGGTGAGAAGGCGACGGCCGCGCAGCACGCCAAGGGCAAGCTGACCGCCCGGGAGCGGATCGGGCTGCTGCTCGACGCGGGTTCTTTCCAGGAGGTCGAGCAGTTGCGCCGGCACCGGGCCCAGGGGTTCGGCCTGGAGACGAAGAAGCCGTACACGGACGGTGTGATCACCGGCTGGGGCACGGTCGAGGGCCGTACGGTCTTCGTCTACGCGCACGACTTCCGGATCTTCGGCGGCGCGCTGGGCGAGGCCCACGCCACGAAGATCCACAAGATCATGGACATGGCCATCGCGGCCGGTGCCCCGCTGGTCTCGCTGAACGACGGCGCGGGTGCCCGGATCCAGGAGGGCGTCTCCGCCCTCGCCGGCTACGGCGGCATCTTCCAGCGCAACACCAAGGCCTCCGGGGTAATCCCGCAGATCTCGGTGATGCTGGGCCCGTGCGCGGGCGGCGCGGCCTACAGCCCGGCGCTGACCGACTTCGTGTTCATGGTCCGTGAGACCTCGCAGATGTTCATCACCGGCCCGGACGTCGTCAAGGCCGTCACCGGCGAGGAGATCTCCCAGAACGGGCTCGGCGGCGCCGACGTGCACGCCGAGACCTCCGGCGTCTGCCACTTCGCCTACGACGACGAAGAGACCTGCATCGCCGAGGTCCGCTACCTCCTCTCCCTCCTCCCCCAGAACAACCGGGAGCCGGCCCCCAGGGTGCCCAGCGGCGACCCCGCCGACCGGCGCAGCGAGACGCTGCTCAACCTCGTCCCGGCGGACGGCAACCGGCCGTACGACATGACCAAGGTGATCGAGGAGATCGTCGACGACGGCGAGTACCTCGAGGTCCACGAGCGCTGGGCGCGCAACATCATCTGCGCGCTGGCCCGCATGGACGGCCAGGTCGTCGGCATCGTCGCCAACCAGCCGCAGTCGCTGGCGGGTGTGCTGGACATCGAGGCCTCCGAGAAGGCGGCCCGGTTCGTGCAGATGTGCGACGCCTTCAACATCCCGATCATCACGTTCCTGGATGTGCCCGGCTTCCTGCCCGGCGTCGACCAGGAGCACGGTGGAATCATCCGGCACGGCGCCAAGCTGCTCTACGCCTACTGCAACGCGACCGTGCCGCGGATCTCACTGATCCTCAGGAAGGCCTACGGAGGCGCGTACATCGTCATGGACAGCCAGTCCATCGGTGCGGACCTCACCTACGCCTGGCCCACCAACGAGATCGCGGTGATGGGCGCGGAGGGCGCCGCCAACGTCATCTTCCGCCGCCAGATCGCCGACGCCGAGGACCCCGAGGCCATGCGGCAGAAGATGGTCAAGGAGTACAAGGCGGAGCTGATGCACCCGTACTACGCCGCCGAGCGCGGCCTGGTCGACGACGTCATCGACCCCGCCGAGACCCGCGAGGTGCT
>NZ_JBIALD010000062.1:0-1404 GCF_042873115.1 Streptomyces sp. NPDC005017
TCGGCCCAGCAGGATCTGGGGATCTCGGACGGGAACCGGCAGTGGGTGGTGACCGCGTACGCGCTGGCGTTCGGTGGTCTGCTGCTGTTCGGCGGCCGGATCGCGGATCTGTGGGGCCGTAAGCGGGCGTTCGTGATCGGTCTGGCCGGGTTCGCGGCGGCGTCCGCGCTGGGCGGTGCGGCCACGACCGGCGCGATGATGTTCGGTGCGCGGGCGCTGCAGGGTGTGTTCGGTGCGCTGCTGGCGCCGGCGGCGCTGTCGCTGCTGGCGGTGATGTTCACCGACGCCAGGGAGCGGGCGAAGGCGTTCGGCATCTACGGTGCGATCGCCGGCGGCGGTGGTGCGGTGGGTCTGATCCTGGGCGGGTTCCTGACCGAGTACCTGGACTGGCGCTGGACGTTCTTCGTGAACATTCCGTTCGCGGTGGTCGCGGCGGCGGGTGCGTGGTTCGTGATCCGTGAGCCGGAGGGCGGCCGCAACCGGTCCTCGCTGGACATCCCGGGGGTGATCCTCTCCACGCTGGGTCTGGTGTCGCTGGTGTACGGGTTCACCCGGGCCGAGTCCGACGGGTGGGGCGACGCGGTGACGGTGGGCATGTTCGTCGCCTCCGGGGTGCTGCTGCTGTCCTTCGTGCTGGTGGAGTCCAGGGTGCGGGCGCCGCTGCTGCCGCTGCGGGTGGTGACCGACCGCAACCGCGGCGGTGTGTACCTGTCGCTGGGCCTGGCGATCATCGCGATGTTCGGGCTGTTCCTGTTCCTCACCTACTACCTGCAGATCGTCAAGGGCTACTCGCCGGTGAGGACCGGGTTCGCGTTCCTGCCGATGATCGTGGGCATGATCACGGGTTCCACGCAGATCGGGGCCCGGCTGATGACGCGGGTCGCGCCGCGGCTGCTGATGGGTCCGGGCTTCCTGGTCGCGGCGGTGGGCATGCTGCTGCTGACGCGGATGGAGATCGGTTCGTCGTACGCGGCGCTGCTGCTGCCGGCGATGCTGCTGCTGGGTCTGGGCATGGGCTCGGCGTTCATGCCGGCGATGTCGCTGGCCACGCAGGGGGTGCGGCCGCAGGACTCGGGGGTGGCGTCGGCGATGGTGAACACCAGCCAGCAGGTGGGCGGTGCGATCGGTACCGCGCTGCTGAACACGATCGCGGCGTCCGCGACGACCGCGTACGTCGCCGACCACATCGGTTCCGCGGCGGGGCGTTCGCAGCAGCAGCTGGTGCGGCTGGAGGGCATGGTGGAGGGTTACACCAGCGCGATCTGGTTCGCGGTGGGCATCCTGGTGGCCGCCGCCGTGATCGCCCTGACCCTGGTCGACGCGGGCCGGCCGGGCAGTACCCCGGTGGCCTCCGGCGAGGGCGCCGGCGACGAGGTCCCGGTCCCGGTGGCCGCCCACTGACCC
>NZ_JBIALD010000063.1:0-1374 GCF_042873115.1 Streptomyces sp. NPDC005017
CAGGGTCTTTGAGAAGTGCCGAGGTGGGCGGTTCGCCTGCTGAGAGCCGGATGTGACGGCTTGTCGGCTTCTGCCGGAGGCGCCCCTGGACGCAGAACAGGCATGGCCGCTGGTGATCATGTGGGTGTCGAGTCCGTATGAGCACCGAGCGAGTCCATGCCTGCGCGCCCATCTTCCCGCATACCGTCATGCCTTCAGCAGTTGGGGGAAGCCTCCGGTCCAGCCCCGCTGGAGACAGCCGCTGACCTGCGGAGTTACCTGGCCACGGTGCCTGACCCGCGGGCCCGTCGCGGCGTCCGTCACCCATGGACGGCGCTGCTCACCTCTGCGGCCGCCGCCGTTCTGGCCGGTGCCGCCTCGATCACGGCGATCGGCGAGTGGGTTGCCGACGCGCCGCAGCGCGTCCTGGCCCTGCTCGGGTTCCAGCCCGACCCGCTGACCGGCCTGATCCGCCCGCCCCATGCCACGACCGTCCGCCTCGTCCTGGCCGCCGCGGACGGCGACGCCCTCGACCGCGCCATCGGTGACTTCCTCCAGGAACGCCAGGCCCCGTCCCCAGGACGAAAGGTCATCGCCGTCGACGGCAAGACACTCCGCGGCTCCCGCAGCTCCACGCGGGCGGCCACCGCGCTGATCGCCGCCATGACCCACAGCGGCCAGGTCCTCGCCCAACGACAGATCGACAGGAAAAGCAACGAGATCCCGGCCTTCGCCCCGCTCCTGGACGGCATCGACCTGACCGGTGCCGTGATCACCGCCGACGCCCTGCACACCCAGCACGATCACGCCTCCTACCTGCACGAACGCGGGGCACACTATTTGGCCGTCATCAAGCGGAACCACCCCGGACTGCATGAGCGCATCCACCGCCTTCCCTGGCGCGACATCCGCCTGGACCACGTCGACCGCACCCGGGCCCACCACCGCGACGAGATCCGCCGCCTGAAAGCCGCCGCGTTCGCCCACATCGACTATCCCCACGCACGCCAGGCCCTCCAAGTCGTGCGCTGGAGACGGGACATGGGCACCGGCAAGCTGACGATCGAACGGATCTACCTGGTCACGAGCCTGCCGCCCGGCGCGGCCGACGGCAGCGAACTCGCGGCCTGGATCCGCGGCCACTGGCGCATCGAGAACCAGCTGCACCACGTCCGCGACCGCACCTTCCACGAGGACGCCTCGCACATCCGCACCCGTCACCTGCCCCGCGTCATGGCCGGCCTGCGCAACCTCGCCATCGGAGTCCACCGTCAGGACGGCCACACCAACATCGCAGCCGCCCTCCGCCACACCGCCCGAAACCACCTGCGGCCCCTCACCGCCCTCGGCCTGGCATGACGAACCCGGACACAACATCACTTCTCAAAGACCCTG
>NZ_JBIALD010000064.1:0-1267 GCF_042873115.1 Streptomyces sp. NPDC005017
ACGGCCGAACGCGAGGGCCGCACCATCACCCCCCTCATCACCCGGCTCAACGCGATCCGCCGCGAGAACCCCGCCCTGCGACAACTGCGGAATCTCCACTTCCACCCCACCGACAAGGAGTCGGTGATCGCGTACTCGAAGAGGAGCGGATCGAACACGGTTCTGGTGGTCGCCAACCTGGACCCGCACCACACCCAGGAGGCCACGGTCTCGTTGGACATGCCGCAACTCGGCCTGGACTGGCACGAGTCCCTGCCGGTGCGCGACGAACTGACCGGCGAGACCTATCACTGGGGCAGGGCGAACTACGTGCGCCTCGAGCCGGGCCGCCGGCCCGCGCACGTACTGAGCGTCCTGCGACCGTCCAACCCGCAGATCGGAGGGTCACCCATAAAATGATCGTCAACGAACCCGTCCCGGACACCTTCGAGGACACCCCCGCCAAGGACCGGGACCCGGAGTGGTTCAAGCGCGCGGTCTTCTACGAGGTCCTGGTCCGCTCGTTCCAGGACAGCAACGGCGACGGCGTCGGCGACCTCAAGGGCCTGACAGCCAAACTGGACTACCTCCAGTGGCTGGGTGTCGACTGCCTCTGGCTGCCGCCGTTCTTCCAGTCCCCGCTGCGCGACGGCGGCTACGACGTCTCCGACTACACCGCCGTGCTGCCGGAGTTCGGCGACCTCGCCGACTTCGTGGAGTTCGTCGACGCCGCCCACCAGCGCGGCATGCGGGTCATCATCGACTTCGTCATGAACCACACCAGCGACCAGCACCCGTGGTTCCAGGAGTCGAGGAAGGACCCCGACGGGCCCTACGGCGACTACTACATGTGGGCCGACGACGACAAGCAGTACGAGGGCGCCCGGATCATCTTCGTGGACACCGAGGTCTCCAACTGGACCTTCGACCCGGTGCGCAAGCAGTACTTCTTCCACCGGTTCTTCTCCCACCAGCCGGACCTCAACTACGAGAACCCGGCGGTGCAGGAGGAGATCCTGTCGGCGCTGAAGTTCTGGCTGGACCTGGGCATCGACGGCTTCCGGCTGGACGCCGTGCCCTACCTCTACGCGGAGGAGGGCACCAACTGCGAGAACCTTCCGGCGACGCACGAGTTCCTCAAACGGGTGCGCAAGGAGATCGACGCGCAGTACCCGGACACGGTGCTGCTGGCGGAGGCCAACCAGTGGCCGGAGGACGTCGTCGACTACTTCGGCGACTTCCGCAGCGGCGGCGACGAGTGCCACATGGCCTTCCACTTCCCGGTCAT
>NZ_JBIALD010000065.1:0-1171 GCF_042873115.1 Streptomyces sp. NPDC005017
TACTGACTTCGGCTCGTTAGGGTGACGTCGATTCGTCGAGGGTGAGGCCGGTGCCGGCTATGAAGCCGTCGAGGGTGTGGGGGCGGTACTGAAGGCGTTTGAGCCGGTTGCGGACGAGGGCTTCGAGCCGGTCGAGTGCCATGACGGCGAGGTTGGCCAGGCTGCGTTTGACGTGCGCCCACACCCCTTCGACGGGGTTGAGGTCGGGTGAGTAGGCGGGCAGCAGGAACACCGTCAGCCACTCGCGCTCGGCGATCAGCTCGCGTATCGCATGCGAGACGTGCGTGTTCAGGCGGTCCCAGACCAGCACGAGGGGTGCCTTGACGAGCTGGTGGACTCCGTCGATCAGTGCGATGAAGTCGCGTTCGCCCATACTGCGGCGCTTGCCCTTGCCCGCGGGGTGGGTGCGCAGGCGGTGGCACAGCCGGGTCCGGGAGCCCGGCCGTATCGCGATCAGTCCGGCCACGGACAGGCGTCCGGAACGGCGTCCGCTGACCGTCACGACCGGGGTGTGTCCGCGCCTGCCCCAGGTGCGTCCCCGGGGCGGCTTCCGGGTGAAGCCTGCTTCGTCCTCGAAGCAGATGTAGCCTGCGCAGGCCGCCCGGGCTTTTTTACCTCCGTCCAGGTCGCCTCCTTCCAGACCGTGACGGCCTGCTCGTCGCGTTCGGCGACCCTGCGTGCGGGGACCTGCGGGCTGAAGCCGAGCCGGTGCATCAGCCGGGTGGCCCCGGAGACGCTGTAGGAGATGTGGAACTTCCTGCCGATCAGCGTGGCCACCCTTGATGCGGTCCACACCTGGTCCTCCACCCAGCCGTGCGCCGCCGGGCCCTGCTCCAGATACTCGGCCAGCTTCTGAAGGCACCGTGGGGAAAGGCGGCATCGCGATCCGCTCGGGCCGAGCGAGGCCAGAGCCTCACGGCCACCGTCGTGCCACAACCGGCGCCACTGGTACACGGACTTCACACTCACCCGCAGCAGCCCGGCCACCTCCGACGGTCTGACCTGCTGCTCGAACAGCTCGGCCGCCTTCATCCGCACCGACTCCCGGCGCAGCCGTCCCGCAGGAGTCAGCCCGCCCCCATCCGCATATCGCACACCACACGGATACAGCCACTCACCCACGCCCATCAGGGACTTCGCAAGAATTCACCCCGACGAGCTGAAGTCAGTA
>NZ_JBIALD010000066.1:0-1166 GCF_042873115.1 Streptomyces sp. NPDC005017
AGATTCCGCAGTTGTCGCAGGGCGGGGTTCTCGCGGCGGATCGCGTTGAGCCGGGTGATGAGGGGGGTGATGGTGCGGCCCTCGCGTTCGGCCGTCTCCCAGTCGCGGGGCCGCAGTTGGTACTTCTCGGAGTCGAGGTACTCCTCGCTGCCCTCGCGCAGGGGCGTGTTCTCGCAGAGTTCGTAGCCGGAGTAGACGCCCCAGGTGGGGGAGAGGGTCGCGGCGAGGACGGCACGGACCTCGAAGGCGGGACGGCCGCCGTGCTGGAGGTAGGCGTGCAGGATGTCGGGGGTGTTCACGAACAGGTTCGGCCGCATGTAGTGCGCGCTCTCGCCGGACAGTTCGCTGAGGTACTCCGTCAGTTCCCGCTTGGTGTTGCGCCAGGTGAAGTAGGTGTAGGACTGCTGGAACCCGGCCTCGGCGAGGGCGCGCATCATGGCGGGGCGGGTGAACGCCTCGGCCAGGAAGATCACGTCCGGGTCGGTGCGGTTGATGCCGGCGATGACGCGTTCCCAGAACATCACCGGTTTGGTGTGGGGGTTGTCGACGCGGAAGATCCGCACGCCGAGGTCCATCCAGTGCCGCAGCACCCGCAGGGTCTCGGTGACCAGGCCGTCCATGTCGGCGTCGAACGCGATGGGGTAGATGTCCTGGTACTTCTTCGGCGGGTTCTCGGCGTGGGCGATGGAGCCGTCGGGCCGGTGGTGGAACCACTCGGGGTGCTTGAGCACCCAGGGATGGTCCGGGGAGCACTGCAGCGCGAAGTCCAGCGCGGTCTCCAGGCCGTGGGAGCGGGCCTCGGCCACGAACCGGGCGAAGTCCTCCACCGTGCCCAGCGCGGGGTGGACCGCGTCGTGGCCGCCCTCGGGGGAGCCGATCGCCCAGGGCACGCCGACGTCGTCGGGGCCGGGGGTGAGGGTGTTGTTGCGGCCCTTGCGGTGGGTGGTGCCGATCGGGTGGATCGGCGGGAGGTAGACGACGTCGAAGCCCATCGCGGCGATCGCGGGCAGCCGCCGGGCGGCGGTGCGGAACGTGCCGTGCGGGGTCTTCGGCGTGCCCTCGGAGCGGGGGAAGAACTCGTACCAGGAGCCGTACAGCGCCCGCTCCCGCTCCACCAGCAGCGGCATCGCCTCCGACGCCGTCACCAGCTCCCGCAGCGGATGCGC
>NZ_JBIALD010000067.1:0-1103 GCF_042873115.1 Streptomyces sp. NPDC005017
TAGGGACTGTGTGATGTTGTGATCAACCAGTCGTCTTCAGCAGGTCGTTGATCCAGATCATCGAGGCGCGGAGGTGGAGGCCGGCGAGGTAACTCTCGGGTGTCTTGTCGTGTCGCGTCGCGATGCCCCGCCAGGCCTTCAGCTTGTTGATCAGACGCTCAACGGTGTTCCGTTCCTTGTAGAGACTCACGTCGTGGTGTGGGGGGCGGCCGCCCCGGCTGCCCTTCTTCTTCCGGTTGGCGGCCTGGTCCTTCTTCTCCGGAATGACTGCCTTGATGTTGCGTTTCCGCAGGTAAGAACGGTTCGCGCGAGAGGAGTAGGCCTTGTCCGCGGCGACAGCGCCGGGCCGGGTCCGGGGCCGGCCGACGGGCAGCCGGATGCGCACCTTTTGGAGGACCGGAACGAACTGCGGACTGTCGGCGGCCTGGCCTGCGGTCAGGACGAGGGACAGGGGACGGCACCTGCGGTCGGCGGCGAGATGAATCTTGCTCGTCAGTCCACCGCGAGATCTGCCGAGCAGAGCTTGCTTCAGCCGGAGCTTGCGCCGCCGCCTGATGCGCCGCCGCTCTTCGAGATTGGGGCCGTCATCGTCGTGTTGTCCGTTCTGTTCCGGCGGGCCGCCCCCTTTTGCCGGGCCCGCTCCTGCTCGACGGCGGCCTCTTCCAGGGCGTCCATGATCTCCTTGCCGATGCGCATCCCGGCCGCGTCGTGGTGGGCGCGGGCCGTGGTGGAGTCCACGCTGACCAGGGACAAGTCCGTCTGTCCCTGACGGGCGGCCTCGGCGATCAGGCCTTCGAGCAGTGCGGTGAATACGCCGGCGTCCCTCCATGCCCGGAAGCGGCCGTAGACCGTCGGCCACGGACCGAACTCGTCCGGCATCTCCCGCCACTGGCTGCTGGTGCGGAACCGCCAGATCACCCCCTCGAACTGATCCCGCAGCCGTTCGGGGTACGGGCCGTACTCGCCTATCGGCAGGAACGGCTCGATCAACTTCCACTGCTCGTCGGTGAGTTGCCTGCGCGTCACGATCGCCTTCCTACCCAATCCCCGTTACCAGGAGACCCGGATCGGCAAGATTGATCACGACATCACACAGTCCCTAG
>NZ_JBIALD010000068.1:0-1076 GCF_042873115.1 Streptomyces sp. NPDC005017
CGGCCGCGGCCAGGCCTGCGCCTTCTACCGGGGGCTGCGCGTGGTCGCGGTGGACGGCACCACGCTGACCGCGCCTGACGAGGAGGCCGTGACCTGGTGCTACCCCAAGCACGTCGGCCAGGTTCGCACTTTCGGTTATCCGCTGGTGCGGCTGGTGGCCCTGGTGGAGTGCGGGACCCGCGCACTGCTGGGGGCCTGCTTCGGCCCCGACGGCACCGGTGAGCTGGCCTACGCCCACCGCTTACTGAACCGCCTGGACGCCTCGATGGTGCTGCTGGCGGACGCCTACTACGACGCGTTCGGCTTCCTGCGCGCCGTCACGGACACCGGATCCCACTTCGTGCTGCGCTCCACCCGCAAGCGGCGGCCGTCCCTGCGCAGGCCGCTTCCCGACGGCTCCTACCTGACCGTCGTCCAGCGGCGCGAGTACCGCGCGGGGCACGGGTACGAACAGCTTGAAGTGCGGGTGATCGAGGCGTGGATCACCGTCACCCTCGCCGACGGCACCCGACGCTGTGAGCTGTGGCGGCTGCTGACCGACCTGCTTGACGCTGAACGTTATCCCGCACGGGAGCTGCTGGAGCTATATCACCGCAGGTGGCAGGCGGAGACGTGCTACTTCTCGCTGAAGTCCACAATCTTGGACGGGCGAGTGCTGCGCTCGCGCACCGTCCCCGGCCTCGAGCAGGAGATCTACGCACTGCTGGTCTCCTACCAGGCACTGATCAGAGTGGCCGATGACATCACGACGGCCTGCCCGGGCCTGTCAGCACAGAGGATCAGCTTCACCGTCCTGCTCCAGGCCGCCGCCGACCAGATCGTTGCCGCCCGGGGTGCTGCCCCGGACGCCCCCGTCGCCTTGGTAGCGGCCATCGGCCGCGCTGTGCTGGGGGCTCTGCTCCCATCCCGTCCCCGTCAGCGTCTGAAAGCCCGCTACCGCAAGACCGCGAGCAAATACAGCTTCAAGCGAGGCGATCACCCTCGCACCGTCCAGGCATACACACTGGAGGTGCAGATCATCCAGGACGGCGTCCTTGACACCACCCCCAAAACCTAAAAGCAACGGTGTTGCACGT